>NZ_AKVH01000092.1:0-109402 GCF_000278565.1 Pseudomonas sp. Ag1 | reverse complement strand
GCGGGGCAGAGCGCTTTGGTTACTTTGCCGCTTTTTTGCAAAGTGACTCGCTGTAAGAGCGAAACCATAAGCCGCCGTGACCGCAGCAACGGATATGCCCCCCCCCCAACAACCTAAACCGAAAACCGAGCCACCATCGTGTTGAGATCCACCGCCAACCGCGACAACTCCTGGCTCGCCGCACTGGTCTGGTTCGCCCCCGCCGACGTCTGCTGTGCCAAATCGCGAATATTCATCAAATTGCGATCCACCTCCCGCGCCACCGCCGCCTGTTCTTCCGAGGCACTGGCAATCACCAGGTTGCGCTCGTTGATCAGGGTAAACGCCGAAGCAATCTCCTCCAGCGCCGTCCCCGCCGACTTGGCGATATCCAACGTTGACCGCGCCCGAGTATTGCTCTGCTGCATGGAGCTGACAGCCTGATCAGTCCCCTGCTGAATCCCACTGATCATCTGCTCGATTTCCTGGGTCGACTGCTGCGTACGATGGGCCAAGGCACGCACCTCATCCGCCACCACCGCAAACCCACGCCCGGCATCCCCGGCTCGCGCCGCTTCGATGGCGGCATTCAGCGCCAGCAAATTGGTCTGCTCGGCAATCGAACGAATCACATCCAGCACCTTACTGATGCCATACACCTTCTGCGCCAGGTCCTCCACCTGAGTCGCATTGGCCGTCACATCATCCGCCAGGGACTCAATCGACAACACCGTCTGATGCACCTGCTCGCGACCATGCTGGGCAATACGGTCCGACTCACGGGACGCCTGTGAAGTGGCCACCGCATTGCTCGCCACCTCCTCCACCGCCGCCGTCATTTGGTTCACCGCAGTAGCCGCCTGCTCGATTTCCTGACTCTGCTGATGCAACCCACGGGTGGCATCTTCGGTCACGCAACTAAGCTCTTCGGAAGCCGACGCCAACTGGCTGGACGAATCGGAAATACGCCGAATGGTTTCCCGCAGGCTCTCCTGCATGCTTTTCAGCGCCTGCTGCAAACGCGCCGGCTCATCCTGGCCGCTGACAGTAATCACCCCGGTCAGATCGCCACTGGCCACACCCTGGGCGACTTTCAAAGACTGGGATAACGGCAGCACAATACTGCGGGTCAGCAACAATGCCAGGCCGATGGTGATCAGCGCCGTCACGGCAATCATGCCAACCACCCAACTGCGCGATTGCGTGAACACACTTTGCGCCAGGCTCGCCGCCTGATTGGCACTGACCTTGTTCAACGTCACCAGCTCACGCAGGGTGCCGGCCAGTTCGTCGGCCAACTGGTTCATCTCGCCGTTGACCACCTTGATCGCGTCTTCCAACTGATTCGCCCGGGAAAACGCCATCACCTGTTCCTGGCGCTGCAGGTAACGCTCTTCCTCGGTTTTAAAGCGATCGAACAGCACCCGCTCTTCAGGCAGCACGATCAAGCCTTCATAGAGGGACTGAGCCTTGTGCAGGCCGCTTTTCAGCTCGGTGATTTTCTGCTCATTTTGCGTGATCGCCTGCGGGTCGCGGTTAAGCAGCAGCCGCAGCGTCAGGGCCCGCACCCGCAGCAGGTCCTGATTCATCTCGCCGACCGCCATCACGCTGGGCAGCCAGTTGTTTTCCACCTGGTCAGACTGCTGGCGCATATTGCCCATCTGCAACAAGGCGAACCCGCCCAGGGCAAACACCATCAGCGCCAGCAAACCAAACCCCAGGCCGGCGCGAGGGGCGATATTCAGACTTCTGATATTCATGCTCGGAATCCTTCCAAAAGCGCTGCATCCACCTGCAGCGGGCTCTTGAAAGGTATCGGCGAGTTGAGACTTTTGCCTAAGACGAAAACGCGATATCAAAACGCCTTATGATCGCCCCGCCCCGCCTGTAGCGATTCAGCTAAACCCATCACCTGGGCTTGGGCAGAATCGCCAGGAAATTGTCCCGTGCGACCTTTCTGGCCACATCCTCAGGCAACGCATCGAGGAACGGGTCAAAGCTGCGCATTTCCTTACCGAGCTTGTTGAAGCGTCCTACCACGTCTGAGCCAAGCATGAAGCGGTCCGGGAAGCGCTCCACCAGCTTTACCCACTCAGGGCGTGCCTTTCCCGCCTCATCCAGCAAGTAAGGCGTGAGCACGCTCCAGGACAGGTCGACGTAAAGGTTGGGGTAAGCCTCCAGCATGCGCGCCAGGGTCGGCAGCAAAAAATCCATCTGCGTCTGGTGCCGATGGATCTCCATGCTGCTGCCCGCATGGGCCCAGATAAACCGGGTGTGCGGGTGATTACGCAGCGGCTCTTCCATTTCCGCCAGGTACAACGGATTTTTCTCACGCTTGGAGGTGATGTTGGAATGCACCATCACCGGCAGATCATTCTCCGCGGCCAGGTGATAGATGCGGGTCATCGCCTCGTTGTTGGCCCTTGGAGTGTCGCCGGAGGTCAGCGCGGTCAGGTCGTCGTGACGGGTGAAGACTTCGCCGATGCCTTGCCAGAGCCCAGGATTGAGATCGAGCATGCGCTGGATATGGGATGCGGCATTTTTATCGTTGGGATTGAAACCACTGAGGAACGGATGAAAGCGCTGACGTTGCTCCGGGCTCAGTTTATTGACCGCATCGGCGACGAACACGTCGGTGGCGCTGTACCAATAGGCGTCGGCGTCGTCCCCGGCGTAATAGCGCGGCCGCTTGGGTTCGTCCTCATGCCATTTCTTGGCCACCGGTATGCCGGAAATCATCACGTGCTCGATGCGATTATCGGCCATGGCCTTGAGTAATTTATCCATGCCCGCCGACTCCTGGAAGAAATCGACGTAATGCAGGTGTGCATCGCTGTAGGCATAGTCGCGAGCCTGCACCGCAAGGCTTGCGGCGGTCAGCAACAGGGCAATACTCAGGCGGGTCCGGCGCACGGGGGTATCTCAAACAAGGGCTAATGCCGGTAGACCTCGGACCGCGCCTGCGGGTTCAGCGGTAAACAACGGGGAACACCAACGTGCCAGCATGCTCTATAACTGCATGAGCTTCTTCCTGCCACCCTGTGAGGTTTGCCATGCCTGTTACCGTGAACACGCTGAACGCCGAAAACTTCCGCCACAGCGTCAATATCAATAACCACGAGCTGTTTACCGACCTGCCCAAGAGCCTGGGCGGCGACGATTCGGCGCCCTCCCCCCACGATTACTTCGACGCCGCACTGGCGTCCTGCAAGGCCCTGACCGTCAAGCTCTATGCGCAGAAAAAAGACATACCGCTGACCGGCGTGACCGTGGAAGTCACCCATGACAGCACCGAAGAGCAAAAGGGCAAATACAAGCTCAACGTCAAACTGACCCTCAAGGGCGTACTCACTGACGAGCAGCGCGACGAGCTGCACCGCGTGGCGGATCGCTGCCCGGTGCACAAGCTGATGACCACGGCCGAAGTTACCATTGAGACCCGGCTCTCCGAAGGCGCCTTCAGCCAGTAGCGGCAACCTCCCGTCGAGCGGGTTATGCTCAGTACCATCAGACCCGCTCAGACTGGGAAGCACCATGACCACCGTGACCGTGATTCGCCCGCGCGCCGAAGATGTGGAAGGCCAACCGATCCTGCGCCCACTGCCCTCCAGGCAATGCCGCAGCGTCGGGCCTTTCGTGTTTTTCGACCATATGCTGCAAACCCGTTATGCCCCGGGTACCGGCATGAACATTCGCCAACACCCGCACATCGGCCTCTCTACCCTGACCTACCTGTTTGAAGGCGAACTCCTGCACAAGGACAGCCTCGGCTCCGATCAGGTGGTCAAGGCCGGGGACGTCAGCTGGATGACAGCCGGCAGTGCCATTGCCCACGTTGAACGCAGCCCCGAGGCGTTGAAGGCCAGTGGTTTCAGCCTGCACGGGTTGCAAGTGTGGCTGGCCTCCCCCAAGGAACATGAACAAGGGCCTGGGCATTACAGCCATCATCCGGCCGCCAGCTTGCCGGTGAGCGATAACCTCGGCGTGCAGATTCGCCTGATTGCCGGCAATGGCTTTTGCCTCGAATCGCCGGTGCCGGTGTTGTCGCACACCTTGTATGCCGAGGTGCGGATGCAGACGGCTACCACCCTGCTGATCCCGGATGAGCATGAAGAACGGGCGGTGTATGTGCTGGAGGGTGAGGCGCAGTTGGATGGCGAAGCGCTGGAGGTGCATAGCCTGGTGGTGTTGCCGGCAGGCGCAAGCATGGGGCTGTTTGCCGAGACTGATTGCCACCTGGTGGTGTTCGGCGGCGCGGCGCTGGATGGGCCACGGCGGATTAACTGGAATTTTGTCGCGAGTGATCCGGCGTTGATCGAGCAGGCTCGGCAGCGTTGGGCGGCTGGGGATTGGCCGACAGTGCCGGGGGAAAGTGAGCGGATCGAGTTGCCTGGAGGCAAGGCTTAAGCGCTTTATTGCCTGTGAAACAGCCTTCGCGAGCAAGCCCGCTCCCACATTTCGACCGCGTTCCTTCAGGATGTACACGGTTAAAATGTGGGAGCGGGCTTGCTCGCGAAGGGGCCAGCTCAGGCAACCGAACTATCAGCCCTTGAACACTTCATCCAGCAAGTTATGCATCGACTGAAAGGCCCGCGCAGCGGTCTTCGCGTCATACATCATCTTGCCCGGCACATTCGCGTGCGGGTCGGTAAACGAGTGCACCGCACCGCCGTAGCTCAGCAATTGCCAATCCACACCGGCGGCGTTCATTTCGTCTTCAAACGCCGGCAGTTGCTCCTTCGGCACCAACGGGTCGGAAGCACCGTGCAACACCAGCACGGAACCCTTGATGTTTTTTGCATCGGCCGGGTTCGGCGTGTCGAGGCTGCCGTGGAACGAAACGGCAGCTTTCAACGGTGCACCGGTACGTGCCAGCTCCAGGGAGCAGCAACCACCGAAGCAGAAACCAAAGGTCGCCAGCTTCGAGGTATCCACCGCCGCTTCAGTCTGGGTTTTCAGGTGATCAAGCGCGACCTGCATGCGCTTGTTCAACAGCGGCCGGTCATTCTTCAACGGCATCATCGCCGCACCCGCTTCATCGCCGTTCGAAGGGCGGACGGTTTGCCCGTACAGGTCGGCAAGCAGCACCACGTAGCCCTTGCTGGCCACGCTCTTGGCGATCTCTTCAGCGCCGGCACTGACACCCATCCAGTTCGGCGCCATCAACAACCCTGGCAGCGGGCCCTTATGACTGGCATCAAATGCCAGGCGGCTTTCATAAGACTGGCCATCAATCTGATAGACCACGGAACGCACGGTGATTTGGCTCATCATTTACTCCAGGTGAAAGGCTCCAGAACGAAAAAACCCGCCGAAGCGGGTTTTTCTACAACGGTGTTAAACCGACAGTTCAACCAACAGCTTGTTCAGTCGGCGCACATAAGCGGCCGGGTCTTTCAGGCTGTCGCCGGCAGCCAGGGCTGCCTGGTCGAAGAGGATGTGCGACAGGTCGCCAAACCGCTCTTCGCTCTGCTCGCCGTCGAGTTTCTCGATCAGCGGGTGCGCCGGGTTGAATTCGAAGATCGGCTTGGAATCCGGAACCTTCTGACCGCTGGCTTCCAGGATCTGACGCATCTGCATGCCCAGGTCCTGCTCGCCGATGGCCAGGATCGCCGGGGAATCGGTCAGACGGTGGGAAACCCGCACTTCGCTGACGGCATCGCCCAAGGCGGTCTTGATTCGCTCAACCAGACCCTCTTTGGACTTGGCCACTTCTTCAGCGGCTTTCTTGTCTTCTTCGGAATCCAGGTTGCCCAGGTCCAGGTCGCCGCGGGCGACGTCAACAAAGCTCTTGCCGTCGAAGTCGCTGAGGTAGCTCATCAGCCACTCGTCGATGCGGTCGGTCAGCAGCAGCACTTCGATGCCTTTCTTGCGGAAGACTTCCAGGTGCGGGCTGTTCTTGACCTGAGCGTAGGTTTCACCGGTCAGGTAGTAGATCTTGTCCTGACCTTCCTTGGCGCGCGCCAGGTATTCGGCCAGGGAAACGTTCTGCTCGCCGTCGTCACCGTTGGTCGATGCGAAACGCAGCAGGCCGGCGATTTTTTCCTTGTTGGCGAAATCTTCTGCCGGGCCTTCTTTCATGACCTGGCCGAAGTTTTTCCAGAAGCCCTTGTATTGCTCAGGCTCGTTTTTCGCCAGCTTCTCCAGCATGTCGAGGACACGCTTGGTCAGCGCCGACTTCATCGAGTCGATGATCGGGTCTTTCTGCAGGATTTCCCGCGACACGTTCAGCGACAGGTCGTTGGAGTCAACCACACCCTTGATAAAGCGCAGGTACAACGGCAGGAACGATTCCGCCTGGTCCATCACGAATACGCGCTGCACATACAGCTTCAGGCCTTTCGGCGCTTCACGCTGGTACAGGTCGAACGGAGCACGGGCCGGTACGTAGAGCAGCGAGCTGTATTCCAGCTTGCCTTCGACCTTGTTGTGGCTCCAGCTCAGCGGGTTTTCGTAATCGTGGGCAATGTGCTTGTAGAACTCCTGGTATTCCTCGTCCTTGACTTCGGTACGAGGACGGGTCCACAGGGCGCTGGCGCGGTTGACCACTTCCCATTCCTGGGCTGGGGCTTCTTCGCCTTCGGCCGCCGCTTGTTCTTTCGGCAACTCGATCGGCAACGCGATGTGGTCGGAGTACTTCTTGATGATATTGCGCAGACGCCAGCCATCGGCGAACTCGTCTTCACCGGACTTCAGGTGCAGGACGATGCGGGTACCACGATCAGCCTTGTCGACAGTGGCGATTTCAAATTCGCCCTCGCCCTTGGAAGACCAGTGCACGCCTTCGCTGGCGGCAAGGCCGGCACGGCGGCTGAATACTTCAACCTTGTCGGCAACGATGAAGGCCGAGTAGAAGCCCACGCCGAACTGGCCGATCAGGTGCGAATCTTTCTTCTGGTCGCCCGACAGGTTCTTCATGAAATCAGCGGTGCCGGATTTGGCGATGGTCCCCAGGTGGGTGATCGCATCGTCACGGCTCATGCCGATACCGTTGTCTTCGAGGGTGACGGTTTTCGCGTCCTTGTCGAAGCTCACACGGATTTTCAGTTCCGCGCCACCTTCCAGCAACTCAGGCTTGGACAGGGCTTCGAAACGTAATTTGTCGACAGCGTCAGAGGCGTTCGAGATCAATTCGCGAAGGAAAATTTCCTTGTTGGAATACAGCGAATGGATCATGAGGTGCAGCAGTTGCTTCACCTCGGTCTGGAAGCCCAGGGTTTCCTTTTGAGTTTCCACACTCATGGTCATCAAACTCCAATTGGATGGCAGTGGCCGCGCCCTTGAGGGTTGGCGGCGGGTTGTCATCAAAGTTGGGGGCTAAGACCAGGATTTCAAGGGCGGGCCGGTTCCTCAATCTTGAAATGCGCGCGGGCGGTGGCAATCGGTTCGGCCGGGGTGCTTTGCCAGGCGGTAATAGCCACATTGGCCACCCGTCGGCCCTGGCGCCACACCTGGCATTTGGCGTAGGTGTCGCGAAACTGGCCGGCGCGCAGGTAATCCAGGGAGAAATCGATGATCTTGGGAACGCCAGGCGCACCGGTGAATACCAGCAAATGCAAGGCTGCGGACAGCTCCATGAAGCCCGCGATCACCCCGCCGTGGATCGCCGGCAATATCGGGTTACCAATGTTGTCCTTGTTGGCCGGCATGCGAAACAGCAATTCATCCCCCAGCCGCGTGCATTCGATGCCAATCAGCCTGGCGTAGGGAATCAGGTTGAGCAGCGCCTCATAGTTGCCCCGTTCGTGGGCTTGCTGCAGACGGGTCTTGAACTGATGTTTCATGCCTGTTCTCCCTTGATTGCATTGCCCAGGCCCTGGCTGCCCTTGAGGCGCTTGCCCATGCGCATGAACGTGCCCACCACGTGGGCAATCGGTTGCTGCGGATCGTCCTGGTAGGCGAAGCCGCGGGTGAAGATCACGTCGGTGGTCACCCGGTAGCACTGGGCAAAGCCGAATACCGGTTTATGGGGCTCGGCCGGGTGCATGTAGTCGATGCGCAGGTCCAGGGTCGGGCAAACCTCGAACTCCGGCAGTACGCACAAGGTAGCCATGCCACAGGCGGTGTCCATCAAGGATGTGATGGCGCCGCCGTGGATCACGCCGGTCTGCGGGTCACCGACGATATGCGGAGCATAGGGCAGCACCAGCGTCATGCCGTCCTCACTGGCGGCGTGCACCTGGATGCCCAGCACCTGGCAGTGGCGCAAGGCTGAAACAAAGCGCGTGGCACGGGATAAAAGAGGATTTTCGGTCATTCGTTAAAGACTCTTATTAGTGTGGAGCCGGCGGAGTAGACAACCTTGCTGAAAGTTCCCTAGGGAAAAGCCTTATATATCTGTGAGATTTAAGGAACTAAGCGTTGGGCATAGGCTCGAAAGGCCAGTAGATATCTTCAATAAGGAGAAACACCCCATGCGCAAGACTTTAGCTATTTCCATGATGCTGGCTGCTGCCCTCGGCCTCGCTGCCTGCGACAAAAAATCCGAAGACAAAGCCCAAGACGCCGCAGCCCACTCTGAGCAAGCTCAAAAAGACATGGCGAAAGCACAGGATAAAGTGAACGACGCTGCGAAAGAAAACGCCGATGCTGCCAAAGCTCAGGCTGAATCGAACGAAGCTGCAGCGAAAGAAGCAACACCTGCAACCGGTTCTTGAGTCTGACGACTTGAACACTGTGACTTGAAAAGTCATGTTGCAAAAGAAAGCCCGCTTAATAGCGGGCTTTACTTTGTCCGGTGCTTTTAACCCGGCCGGGCAGCTCGAAACTTCGAACTAAACCTCGGCACAAGTTAGTGGCTAAACGTTTAAGCCATCGCTTCACTGCGTTTGCCCAGCAGGCGGTCAATCACCACCGCAACCACCAGCGTCATCACCGAAGGCACCAGCCACGCCAGGCCCTGCTCGCTCAGCGGCAGGTGAGCCAGTTGCGATGGCATCCAGTCAGCCAGGCCCGCGCCCTTCAGCGCGTCAATGCAACCGAAGATGAACGACACCAGCATCACCGGGCCAACGATCCGGCCCTGCTCCTGCCAGAAGTCCTTACAGAAGCTCAGGGCCACCAGCACGATGCACGGCGGGTAGATGGCTGTCAGCACCGGGATCGAGAACGCGATCAGCTTGGTCAGGCCCAAGTTGGACACAAACAGCGAGAATACCGCCAGGATCACCACCAGGGTCTTATAGGACAGCGGCAGTACGCGGCTGAAGTACTCGGCGCAGGCGCAGGTCAGGCCCACCGCGGTTACCAGGCACGCCAGGGAAATCAGCACGGCGAGGAAGCCGCTGCCCAGGGAGCCGAAGGTGTGCTGGACGTAGGCGTGCAGCACGGCGGCGCCGTTGGCGGCACCGGCCGCCACTTCATGGCTGCCCGAACCGAGGCGGAACAGGCTGATGTACACCAGCGCCAGGCCCACACCGGCAATCAGCCCGGCGATGATCGCGTAGCGGGTGATCAGCTTCGGCGACTCGACGCCACGGGAGCGGATCGCGTTGACGATCACAATGCCGAATACCAGCGCGCCGAGGGTATCCATGGTCAGGTAACCATTGATAAAGCCCTGGGAGAACGGTGCCGCCACGTACTCAGGGGTGGCAACACCCACATCGCCGGCCGGCAAGGCAAAGGCAGCAATGCCCAAGACGGCCAGGGCGATGATCTTCAACGGTGCCAGGAAACGACCGACGGTATCCAGCAGGCGGCCCGGGTACAGGGAGATGAAGAACACCAACAGGAAGTACACCGAGCTGTAGAGGAACAGCGCCAGCGGGCTTTCACCGGTCAGCGGCGCCAGGCCCACTTCAAAGGAAACGGTGGCGGTTCGCGGGGTGGCGAACAACGGGCCGACAGCCAGGTAGGCCGCCGCTGCCAGCAAGCCACCGGCGATCTTGCCGATCGGACTGCTCAACGCGTCCATCCCACCACCGACCTTGGCCAGGGCGACAACGGTGATCACCGGCAAACCGACCGCGGTGATCAGGAAGCCCAGCGCTGCCATCCAGACATGAGGCCCGGACTGCAAACCGACGATTGGCGGGAAGATGATGTTGCCGGCGCCCACGAACAGGGCAAAAGTCATAAAGCCCAACGCCAGGATGTCCTGGCTTTTCAACACTTTCATTTGAGGAAATACCACACTACTGAATCGGAATTTAGAGAGGGCTTCCCTATGGATGAGGGAAATACTGCCGGTCCGGATGGGGACCGACCGGTCTGGCGCGAGGCTTCCTTTTGGGAGGCACACGCATAAAGAGGCGGCTAGCCTAACGAATTTGCGGGTCAAACGCACTGTTGCGGGGCGAACTGTCCGATAAGCGACATTTTTATGTCGCGTTTTTATATCTAAATTTTGAAATACGATCGAATGTGGGAGCGGGCTTGCTCGCGAAAGCGGTGTATCAGCCACTCATGAGCTGACTGACACACCGCTTTCGCGAGCAAGCCCGCTCCCACATGTTGATCTCCACCAACCTTCAGAATGCACAAAGGCCACCCGAAGGTGGCCTTTGTGGGGTGAAGCGTCAGTTAAGCGCGAGGCTTACTTGACAGCCCAACCGGTCAGCTCGGACAAAGCCTTGCCGATGTCTGCCAGCGAACGCACGGTTTTAACGCCTGCGTCTTCCAGGGCAGCAAACTTCTCGTCTGCAGTACCCTTGCCGCCAGAGATGATTGCGCCAGCATGGCCCATGCGCTTGCCAGCAGGGGCAGTCACACCAGCGATGTAGGAAACAACCGGCTTGGTCACGTGTGCCTTGATGTAGGCAGCCGCTTCTTCTTCAGCCGAACCGCCGATCTCACCGATCATTACGATCGCTTCGGTCTTCGGGTCTTCCTGGAACAGCTTCAGGATGTCGATGAAGTTCGAGCCTGGGATCGGGTCACCGCCGATGCCGACGCAAGTCGACTGACCGAAACCGGCGTCAGTAGTCTGCTTGACAGCTTCGTAGGTCAGGGTGCCGGAACGGGAAACGATACCGACTTTACCTGGCAAGTGAATGTGACCTGGCATGATGCCGATCTTGCATTCGCCTGGAGTGATCACGCCTGGGCAGTTAGGGCCGATCAGGACTACGCCCAGCTCGTCGCACTTAACTTTAGCGTCCAGCATGTCCAGGGTAGGAATGCCTTCGGTGATGCAAACGATCAGCTTGATGCCGCCGAATGCTGCTTCCAGGATGGAGTCCTTGCAGAAAGGAGCTGGAACGTAGATCACGCTGGCGGTGGCGCCAGTGGCAGCTACAGCATCTTTCACGGTGTTGAACACTGGCAGGCCCAGGTGCTCGGTACCGCCTTTACCAGGAGTAACGCCACCCACCATCTTGGTGCCGTATTCGATGGCTTGCTGGGTGTGGAAACTACCTTGGGAACCGGTAATACCCTGGCAGATAACCTTGGTGTCTTTATTGATCAGGACGCTCATTATTTGCCCTCCGCAGCTTTGACAACTTGTTGAGCAGCGTCGGTCAGGCTGGTAGCAGCGATGATGTTCAAACCGCTTTCTGCCAGTACTTTAGCGCCCAGTTCAGCGTTGTTACCTTCAAGGCGCACAACAACCGGGATTTTAACGCCGACTTCTTTCACTGCACCGATGATGCCTTCGGCAATCATGTCGCAACGAACGATGCCGCCGAAGATGTTGACCAGTACTGCAGCGACGTTGGAGTCGGACAGGATGATCTTGAACGCTTCGGTAACGCGTTCTTTGGTGGCACCGCCGCCTACGTCGAGGAAGTTGGCTGGCTTGCCGCCATGCAGGTTGACGATGTCCATGGTACCCATGGCCAGGCCAGCACCGTTGACCATGCAACCGATGTTACCTTCCAGGGCTACGTAGTTCAGTTCGAACTTGGCAGCGTGCGCTTCGCGCGGATCGTCTTGCGACGGATCGTGGAAAGTCTTCAGCTTAGGCTGACGGTACATGGCGTTGGCGTCGATGTTGATCTTGGCATCGAGGCAATGCAGATCGCCGTCGGCCTTGATCACCAGCGGGTTCACTTCCAGCAGGGCCAGATCGTGATCCTGGAACAGTTTGGCCAGACCTACGAAGATCTTGGCGAACTGGGCAACTTGCTTGCCTTCCAGACCCAACTGGAATGCCAGCTCGCGACCCTGGAATGGCTGAGCGCCAACCAGTGGATCGATAGTGGCTTTCAGAATTTTTTCTGGGGTTTCTTCAGCGATCTTCTCAATGTCCACGCCACCTTCGGTGGAGGCCATGAACACGATGCGACGGCTCGAACGGTCAACGACAGCGCCCAGGTACAGCTCTTTAGCGATATCAGTGCACGATTCAACCAGGATCTTGGTGACTGGCTGGCCATTGGCATCAGTCTGGTAAGTCACCAGACGCTTGCCCAGCCACTGCTGAGCGAAGGCTTTGGCGTCTTCTTTGCTGCGAACCAGCTTGACGCCGCCCGCTTTACCGCGACCACCAGCGTGGACCTGGGCTTTGACAACCCACTCGGTGCCGCCGATTTTGTCGCAAGCTTCTGCTGCTGCTTCCGGGGTGTCTACTGCGTAACCCTTGGATACTGGCAGGCCGTATTCAGCGAACAGCTGCTTACCCTGATACTCGTGAAGATTCATGCTTATTACCGTCTTCGTTAGGTACTGCGCATTCGGCGCTGCGCTCTTTATTGAGTGCCGCGCCACCTGTGACTGCTGCTTGCACAGTCAAACCACCAAAGGCCTGAACCCTGGGTGGTGAAACTGCGCAAGACTGCGTCCAGCGGATATTCCGCGGTGAGTCTTGCGCACAAGGCTCACGACGGGCAACCGCCGTGGTTTCTTATTATCTCGCTTAGCGCTTCTTCTTGTTGGCGATGTGGATGGCATGGCCATTCACTGCCAACGCGGCTTCGTGCAGCGCTTCGGACAGGGTCGGATGGGAGAAAACCATCATGCCGATGTCTTCGGCGCTGGTGCCGAATTCCATACCGATTGCGCCTTGCTGAACCAGTTCTGCTGCGCCTGGGCCAATCACGTGGACGCCCAATACGCGGTCAGTCTTGGCATCAGCGATGACTTTGACAAAACCACCGGTGTCGTTGGCTGCCATGGCACGGCCAGAAGCGGCAAACGGGAAGGTGCCGACGTTAACTTCAACGCCTTCAGCTTTCAACTGCTGTTCGTTCTTGCCGACCCATGCAATTTCCGGGTGGGTGTAGATAACAGACGGGATCAGGTCGTAGTTCATCTGGGTCTTGTGACCCTTGATGCGCTCGACAACCATGATGCCTTCTTCGGAAGCCTTGTGCGCCAGCATCATGCCGCGAACCACGTCGCCAATGGCGTAGACGCCCGGCACGGTGGTAGCGCAGTGATCGTCAACGTGGATGAAACCACGCTCGTCGATGTTCACGCCGCTGTCGGAAGCCAGCAGGTCAGTGGTCACCGGACGGCGACCAACGGCTACGATCAGCTTGTCGAAAGTGATGGTCTGTTCGCCATCCTTGTCGGTGTAGGTCACGACAACTTCTTCGCCGTTAACCTTGGAACCGGTAACACGAGCGCCCAGCTTGATGTCCAGACCTTGTTTGGTCAGGGTTTTCAGCGCTTCTTTGGACACTGCGGTGTCGGCAGCCAGCAGGAACGTGTCCAGGGCTTCCAGCACGGTCACTTCGGAACCCAGGCGGGACCAGACCGAACCCAGTTCCAGGCCGATCACGCCAGCGCCGATCACGCCCAGACGTTTTGGAACCGCCTGGAATTCCAGGGCGCCGGTCGAATCAACGATCACGTTCTGGTCGACCGGAGCCGGTGGAATGTCGATTGGACGCGAACCTGGAGCCAGGATCACGTTCTCGGCTTCGATGATTTCGGTCGAACCGTCAGGCTTGGTGATTTCAACTTTCTTGCCGGCCAGCAGTTTGCCGTGGCCTTGCAGGGAAGTAACGCCGTTGGCCTTGAACAGGGTAGCAACGCCGGAAGTCAGGCCTTTAACGATGTTGGCCTTGCGGCCGACCATCGCTGGCACGTCCATGGTCACGCCAGCGTGGTTGATGCCGTGGATGGCAAAACCGTCTTGCGCTTCGTGGAATTTCCAGGAGCTGTCCAGCAGCGCCTTGGAAGGAATGCAGCCAACGTTCAGGCAAGTACCGCCCAGCGCCAGTTTGCCTTCCTTGTCGGTGTATTTTTCGATGCAAGCAGTCGAGAGGCCCAGTTGTGCGGCCTTGATGGCGGCAACGTAGCCGCCAGGGCCTGCGCCAATCACTACAACGTCAAATTTCTGCGACATGAAAAAAAATCCTCTTTAGCTAAAAGCTTCAAGCCGTGAGCCGCACTCCGGCCTGCCTCGCGGCAGACCGGGTGGTACGGCGCACCGCCGCTTTATCAGATATCCAGCAGCAGACGAGCCGGGTCTTCCAGCAGGTTCTTGATGGTCACCAGGAAAGTCACGGCTTCTTTACCATCGATCAGGCGGTGATCGTACGACAGCGCCAGGTACATCATCGGGCGGATAACCACTTGGCCGTTGATCGCCATAGGACGCTGCAGAATGTTGTGCATGCCCAGGATCGCAGCTTGTGGCGGGTTGACGATCGGAGTCGACATCATCGAACCGAAAGTACCACCGTTGGTGATGGTGAAGGTACCACCGGTCATCTCGTCGATGGTCAGTTTGCCGTCACGGGCCTTCTTGCCGAAGTTGGCGATGCCGCCTTCGATTTCAGCCAGGCTCATCAGCTCGGCGTTACGCAGAACCGGTACCACCAGGCCACGGTCGCTGGAGACGGCAACGCCGACGTCAGCATAACCGTGGTAAACGATGTCGCCGCCGTCGATGGAAGCGTTGACTGCCGGGAAGCGTTTCAGCGCTTCGGTGGCCGCTTTCACGAAGAACGACATGAAGCCCAGGCGTACGCCGTTGTGGGACTTCTCGAACAGGTCCTTGTACTTCGAACGCAGGGCCATGACTTCGGTCATGTCGACTTCGTTGAAAGTAGTCAGCATCGCCATGTTCGACTGTGCTTCAACCAGGCGCTTGGCCACGGTGGCACGCACGCGGGTCATCGGTACGCGCTTCTCGGTGCGGTCGCCAGCGGCGAACACAGGAGCAGCGGCAGCCGGGGCGGCAGCCTTGGCAGGCGCAGCAGCTGGAGCGTTTTTCTTGGCTTCAACGGCGGCAACCACGTCTTCCTTGGTCACACGGCCATCTTTGCCGGTGCCCTTGATGGACGCCAGGTTGATGCCGTTTTCGTCAGCCAGCTGACGCGCAGCCGGTGCAGCGATTGGATCTTCGCCACCCGCAGCCGGTGCAGCAGCTGGAGCTGCGGCAGCAGCCGGTGCCGCAGCGGCGGCAGGAGCAGGAGCAGCGGCAGCAGCACCGCCCTCTTCGATCGAGCCCAGTACCTGGTTCGACAGGACGGTAGCGCCTTCTTCGGCAACGATTGC
Source organism: Pseudomonas sp. Ag1 (assembly GCF_000278565.1). Lineage (NCBI taxonomy): Bacteria > Pseudomonadati > Pseudomonadota > Gammaproteobacteria > Pseudomonadales > Pseudomonadaceae > Pseudomonas > Pseudomonas sp. Ag1. Next base: position 94,030 of record NZ_AKVH01000092.1, on the reverse strand, counting down.
GCCCAGCACGCCGTCAGCTTCAGCCAACACTTCGAGCACGACCTTGTCGGTTTCGATGTCGACGATCAGGTCGTCACGCTTGACGGCCTCGCCTGGTTTCTTGTGCCAGGTGGCAACGGTGCCATCGGCAACCGATTCCGGGAATGACGGGGCTTTGATTTCGATAGCCATTATCTGTGGGTCCTTAAAATTCGGTTTCAGTCAGCGCGAAGGCGTTAAACAGTGAAAGCATCTTGCAGCAGTTTTTCCTGCTGCTCGGCGTGCATCGACGCATAACCACACGCAGGTGCAGCAGAAGCATCACGACCGGCGTACTCCAGGCCCAGTGCCTGTTTGTGATTGCCGATGCTGCGACGCAGATGATGCTGGCTGCTGTACCACGCGCCCTGGTTCATCGGTTCTTCCTGACACCACACCACATTGGTGAGGTTGGTGTAAGGCGCGATGGCCTCCATCAGGTCGTCTTCCGGGAACGGGTAAAGCTGCTCGATCCGCACGATGGCGATGTCTTCGCGGCCTTCGGCACGGCGTTTTTCCAGCAAATCGTAGTAAACCTTGCCGCTGCACAGGATCAGGCGAGTGACCTTGGCCGCGTCCAGGGTGTCGATTTCTGAAATAACGGTCTGGAACGAACCATCCGCCAGATCTTCCAGGGTCGAGATGGCCAATTTATGACGCAACAGCGATTTCGGGGTGAGCACTACCAGCGGCTTGCGCAGCGGGCGGATCACCTGGCGACGCAGCAAGTGGTAGATCTGGGCCGGGGTAGTCGGCACGCACACCTGGATGTTGTGCTCGGCGCACAATTGCAGGTAACGCTCCAGACGGGCCGAGGAGTGCTCCGGACCCTGACCTTCATAACCGTGTGGCAGCAGCATGGTCAGACCGCACAGACGGCCCCACTTGTGCTCGCCGCTGGTGATGAACTGGTCGATAACCACCTGGGCACCGTTGGCGAAGTCGCCGAACTGGGCTTCCCAGATTACCAGCGCCTGAGGCGTGGTGGTCGAGTAACCGTATTCGAACGCCAGTACGGCTTCTTCGGACAGGAACGAATCGTACAGGTCGAAACGTGGCTGGCCTTCGTACAGGTTCTGCAACGGGATGTAGGTGCCCGCGTCTTTCTGGTTGTGCAACACAGCGTGACGGTGCGAGAACGTACCGCGGCCGATGTCCTGGCCGGTCATGCGGATCGGGTGACCTTCGAACGCCAGGGTCGCGTACGCCATGGTTTCAGCGTAACCCCAGTTGATCGGCAGGCCGCCGGCTTGCATCTTCTGACGGTCTTCGTAGATCTTCGCAACCTGACGCTGTACGACGAAACCGTCTGGGATTTCCAGCAGCTTGGCCGACAGTTCCTGCAGGGTTTTCAGATCGAACGAGGTGTCGTGACGCGCCGTCCAGGCGTGGCCCAGGTACGGACGCCAGTCAACGAACAGCTCTTTGTTCGGCTCTTTAACCAGGCTTTTTACGACATGCAGGCCGTTGTCCAGCGCGTTGCGGTATTCATCGATCTTCGCCTGAACACGTGCATCGTCCACCACGCCGGCCTTGATCAGGCTATCGGCATACAGCTCACGGGTGGTGCGCTGCTTGGTGATTTGCTGGTACATCAACGGTTGGGTGCCGCTAGGCTCATCCGCTTCGTTGTGACCGCGACGACGGTAGCAGACCAGGTCGATGACCACGTCACGCTTGAACTGCATGCGGTAATCGATGGCCAACTGGGTCACGAACAACACGGCTTCCGGATCATCACCATTCACATGGAGGATCGGCGCCTGGATCATCTTGGCAACGTCGGTCGCGTACTCGGTAGAGCGCGCGTCCAGCGGGTTGCTGATGGTGAAGCCCACCTGGTTGTTGATGACGATGTGAACCGTACCGCCAGTCTTGAAGCCGCGAGTCTGCGACATCTGGAAGGTTTCCAGGACCACGCCCTGACCGGCGAATGCCGCGTCACCGTGGATGGAAATCGGCAGGACCTTCTCACCGGTGGAATCGTTGCGACGATCCTGGCGCGCACGTACCGACCCCTCGACCACTGGAGAAACGATCTCCAGGTGGGATGGGTTGAACGCCATGGCCAGGTGAACTTCACCGCCGGTGGTCATTACGTTGGACGAGAAGCCCTGGTGATATTTAACGTCACCGGAACCCAGCTCGACCTTCTTCTTGCCTTCGAACTCGTCGAACAGCTCGCGCGGGTTCTTGCCGAAGGTGTTGACCAGCACGTTCAAGCGGCCACGGTGGGCCATGCCGATCACGATTTCCTTGGTGCCGTAGGAACCGGAACGCTGGATCAGCTCGTCGAGCATCGGGATCAGGCTTTCGCCGCCTTCCAGGCCGAAACGCTTGGTGCCCGGGTATTTGGTGCCCAGGTATTTTTCCAGGCCTTCCGCTGCAGTGACGCGCTCGAGCAAGTGGCTCTTGACGTCCGCAGACAGCACCGGGCGACCACGCACGCCTTCAAGGCGGTGCTGGAACCAGTGGCGCTGCTCGGAATCAGTGATGTGCGTAAATTCGGCACCGATGGTGCGGCAATATGTCTGCTGCAACGCTTCGTGAATTTCGCGTAGGCTCGCTTCCTCTTTGCCGATGAACAGGTCGCCGGCACGGAAGGTCGTATCAAGATCGGCATTGGTCAAGCCGTAATGATTGATCGACAGGTCTGCAGGTGCAGGACGCTGCCACAGCCCCAGCGGGTCAAGCTGGGCTGCCTGGTGGCCACGCATACGGTAGGCCTGGATCAGTCGCAGTACTTCAACTTGCTTCTTCTCGTGCTCACTGCTCACGCTTGCGGCAGAAACCGGCTGGGCGCGGCGCTGGTTCTTTGCCAGCAGCACGAACTGATCGCGAATTGTTGCGTGCGATACATCGGTGGCAGCGTTGCCGTCTGAAGACAACGTCTGAAATTTGGTGCGCCATTCTTCTGGCACAGCGTTAGGGTCGTGCAGGTAGAGCTCATAAAGCTCTTCCACATAGGCAGCGTTACCACCTGAAAGATAGCCGCTGTTCCACATGCGCTGCATCACGCTTTCTTGCATGCTTGGTCACCCTCGATTTGGGGACACCACCGGCGAAAACACCGAGTTTGCTTGCAAAAGGCCAAGTGCAGCGACCAAAACAAGCCACTTAGGATCACGCTGATAGTTCGGGTACCAACCCGAATGCCCCTGCTTGTCTCATTTCTTCAAAATAAGAGCCGCGTCTTTGTAAGTCGCTGCTCAAGTTAAAACTACGGCGCCGGTTGAAGCCTGCGCCGTAGCATCTACGGGCACAACGGTCCTGCTTTTACTACAACGTCGGTTACACGCCGCTTTGCAGCAGCATGCTACGTACGTGACCAATGGCCTTAGTCGGGTTCAGGCCTTTAGGACATACGTTGACGCAGTTCATGATCCCGCGGCAGCGGAATACGCTGAACGGGTCATCCAGCGAAGCCAGACGCTCGGCAGTCTTGGTGTCACGGCTGTCTGCCAGGAAGCGGTACGCTTGCAGCAGGGCAGCGGGGCCCAGGAACTTGTCGGGGTTCCACCAGAAGGACGGGCAGGAAGTCGAGCAGCAAGCGCACAGGATGCACTCGTACAGACCGTCCAGCTTCTCGCGCTCTTCCGGAGTCTGCAGACGCTCGATGGCCGGAGCCGGCGTGTCGTTCTGCAGGAATGGCTTAACCTTCTCGTATTGCTTGTAGAAGATGCTCATATCGACGACCAGGTCACGGATAACCGGCAAACCTGGCAGCGGACGAACAACCAACTTGTTGCCTTTCACCACGGAAGACAGCGGCGTGATGCACGCCAGGCCGTTCTTGCCGTTGATGTTCATGCCGTCGGAGCCGCAGACACCCTCACGGCAAGAGCGACGATAGGAGAAACCCTCGTCCTGCTCTTTAACCAGGGCCAGCACGTCCAGCACCATCAGGTCCTTACCACCGGTATCGACCTGGAATTCCTGCATGAACGGCGCAGCGTCCTGATCAGGGTTGTAGCGATAAACACTGACTTTCAACATGGCAGCCACCCTTAGTAAGTCCGAATCTTCGGTTCAAACGTCGGAACCGTCTTCGGCGAGAAGTTCACGGCACGCTTGGTTACGCGCTTGTCACCCGGGAAGTACAGGGTGTGGCACAACCAGTTTTCGTCGTCGCGGTCTTCATAGTCTTCACGAGCGTGAGCACCACGGGATTCTTTACGAACCTCGGCGGCGATCGCAGTCGCTTCAGCCACTTCCAGCAGGTTTTGCAGCTCAAGGGCTTCGATTCGAGCGGTGTTGAACGCCTGGCTCTTGTCGTTGATCTTGACGTTGGCAATGCGCGTACGCAGGTCAGCCAGCTGGGCGATACCTTTCTGCATGTATTCGCCGGTACGGAACACACCGAAGTAGTTCTGCATGCAGCTTTGCAGCTCTTTGCGCAGGGAGGCGACGTCTTCGCCATCGGTACGCGAGTTCAGGCCATCCAGACGTGCCAGGGCAGCGTCGATGTCGGACTGGCGTGGACGAACGTAATCAACGCCTTCCTTCAGGGTCTGTTCCAGGAACAGACCGGCGGCGCGACCGAATACCACCAGGTCGAGCAGCGAGTTGCCACCCAGGCGGTTGGCACCGTGAACCGATACGCACGCCACTTCACCTACCGCGAACAGACCAGGGATGATCTGGTCGACACCGTCGGCGTCCTGGGTGATCGCCTGGCCATGAATGTTGGTGGCAACGCCGCCCATCATATAGTGGCAAGTTGGAACAACCGGGATCGGCGCAACAGCCGGGTCAACGTGGGCAAAGGTCTTGGACAGCTCCATGATGCCTGGCAGACGGCTGTGCAGCACTTCTTCACCGAGGTGATCGAGCTTCAGCATCACGTGGTCGCCATCGGGACCACAGCCGTTACCGGCGATGATCTCTTTAACCATGGAACGGGCTACAACGTCACGACCGGCAAGGTCTTTGGCGTTCGGAGCATAACGCTCCATGAAGCGCTCGCCGTTCTTGTTGATCAGGTAACCACCTTCACCACGGCAACCTTCTGTAACCAGTACACCGGCGCCGGCGATGCCGGTCGGGTGGAACTGCCACATTTCGATGTCTTGTACCGGGACGCCTGCACGCAGGGCCATGCCGATACCGTCACCGGTGTTGATCAGGGCATTGGTAGTCGAAGAGTAGATACGGCCTGCACCGCCGGTCGCCAATACGGTGGCGTTAGCCCGCACGTAAGAGGTTTCGCCGGTTTCGATGCAGATAACGATCATGCCTACAAAGGCACCGTCTTCGTTCTTCACCAGGTCGACGCCGTAGTATTCGTTGAGGAATACGGTGCCGGCCTTCAGGTTGGCCTGGTACAGGGTGTGCAACAGCGCGTGACCGGTACGGTCGGCTGCGGCACAGGTACGAGCGGCCTGGCCACCCTTACCGAAGTCTTTCGACTGACCGCCGAACGGACGCTGGTAGATGCGACCCTGTTCGGTACGGGAGAACGGCAGACCCATGTGTTCCAGCTCGAAGACCGCTTCCGGGCCTACGGAGCACATGTATTCGATAGCGTCCTGGTCACCGATATAGTCGGAACCCTTGACGGTATCGTACATGTGCCAGCGCCAGTCATCGTTTGGATCGGCGGAGGCGATGGCGCACGTGATGCCACCCTGGGCCGAAACGGTGTGGGAACGGGTCGGGAACACCTTGGTGATCACGGCAGTCTTGTGACCGCCCTGGGCCAGTTGCAGCGCAGCGCGCATGCCGGCACCGCCGCCGCCAATGATGATGGCGTCGAATGAAAGCGTATTAACTGTGTTAGCCATGAATCAGATACCCCAAAGAATCTGCACACCCCAGACGAAGTAAGCGAACATCGCGACGCCGCATACTGCCTGGAAGAGAAACCGTACTGCTGTCGCGGACTTGCCCAGCGCCATCGGCGTCAGGTAGTCGGTCGCGATGGTCCACATGCCAACCCAGGCGTGAGCGCCCAGGGCTACAAGGGCCAGCAGACTGAAGATGCGCATCCCGTTGTGAGCGAACAGGCCGTGCCATTGGGCGTAGCCAATGCCAGGGTTCGCCGCGAGGTACCCGATCAGGAAGATGAAATAAGCCGCGAGAACAACCGCAGACACACGTTGCGCCATCCAGTCATAGAGGCCCGAACGCGACAGGTTCGTAACGCTGGTTACCATATCCAAACTCCCGCCAGAACGATCAGCACCACGGAAATGGCGATGACGATTTTCGAGCCCAGCTTGCCGCCTTCCAGCGTCTCACCGATACCCATGTCCATGATCAAGTGGCGAATACCGGCCACAAGGTGATAAAGCAGAGCGGACAGGAGGCCCCAGGCGACGAATTTGGCCAGCGGACTGGTCAAGCATGCCTTCACCTCGGCGTACCCTTCTTCCGAACCCAGGGATTTGCTCAATGCATAAAGCATGATGCCCAGGCCAAGAAACAGGATGATGCCGGATACACGGTGCAGGAACGACGTTACGCCGGTGATGGGGAGTTTGATGGTCCTTAGGTCTAGGTTTACAGGTCGTTGGCTATTCACGGCTTTTTTTCACACTGAAGAGCCCCTAACAATCAGGGCAAAGTTGTTGGGGAGTGCACTGGTCAGGTAACCACCACCCAGGGAGTGCGACCCCCATCAAAACGGGCCCAAAAGCCCCTGGCGGTCGGAGGCCGAGTATAGACAGTTAGGCAACTAATGACAACGCGCACTCCTCACCCTAATAGCGCATTGCGCTGGCGGCATAAAAGGCGTAAATGGCAGGTAATTTCGAGGAAAAAGTACGGTTAAAGCCTTCTGGAGCAAGACTTTAGGCAAATTGACATCTGAATTTATCTCACTATAGTGGTGCGGGCCCTGCGTGGGGGGTCTGTCTGATGATTTGAAGCATAAATAGGAGGCCACATGGCTGACAAAAAAGCGCAGTTGATCATCGAGGGCGCAGCCCCCGTCGAGCTGCCCATTTTAACCGGCACCGTTGGTCCCGATGTTATCGACGTACGGGGCCTGACGGCCACGGGCCGTTTTACATTCGACCCAGGCTTCATGTCGACCGCCTCATGCGAGTCGAAGATCACCTATATCGACGGTGATAACGGTATCCTGCTGCACCGCGGCTACCCGATCGAACAGCTTGCTGAACAGTCGGACTACCTGGAAACCTGCTACCTGCTGCTTAATGGCGAATTGCCAACAGCTGAGCAAAAGGCCCAGTTTGTCAGCACCGTGAAGAACCACACCATGGTTCACGAGCAGTTGAAGACCTTCTTCAACGGCTTCCGTCGCGACGCCCACCCGATGGCCGTCATGTGCGGCGTAGTCGGCGCCCTGTCGGCCTTCTATCACGACTCCCTGGACATCAATAACCCGCAGCATCGCGAAATCTCCGCGATCCGCCTGGTTGCCAAGATGCCGACCCTGGCCGCAATGGTTTACAAGTACTCCATGGGTCAACCCATGATGTACCCGCGCAACGACCTGACGTACGCGGAAAACTTCCTGCACATGATGTTCAACACCCCGTGCGAGATCAAACCGATCAGCCCGGTGCTGGCCGCCGCGATGGACAAGATCTTCATCCTCCACGCCGACCACGAACAGAACGCCTCGACCTCTACCGTGCGCCTGGCGGGCTCCTCGGGCGCCAACCCGTTCGCCTGTATCGCCGCCGGTATCGCCGCACTGTGGGGCCCTGCCCACGGCGGTGCGAACGAAGCCGTATTGACCATGCTCGATGAAATCGGCGATGTCTCGAACATCGACAAGTTCATCGCCAAGGCCAAGGACAAGAACGATCCGTTCAAGTTGATGGGCTTCGGTCACCGGGTCTACAAGAACCGCGACCCGCGCGCCACCGTAATGAAGAAGACCTGCGACGAAGTGTTGAAGGAACTGGGCATCAAGAACGATCCACAACTCGAACTGGCCATGCGCCTGGAAGAGATCGCCCTGACCGACCCGTACTTCATCGAGCGCTCGCTGTACCCGAACGTCGACTTCTACTCGGGGATCATCCTCAAGGCGATCGGCATTCCAACCAGCATGTTCACCGTGATCTTCGCCCTGGCGCGGACCGTGGGCTGGATCTCCCACTGGAAAGAAATGCTCTCCAGCCCGTACAAGATTGGCCGTCCGCGCCAGCTGTACACCGGCTACGAGTCGCGTGACATCACCAAGCTGGAAGACCGCAAGTAAGCTGATCGCTACTTGGCCACACCGAAAACGGCCTCCTTTGATAGGGAGGCCGTTTTTATTTGTGCCGGATTTGAGAAACAGTTTTGTCGTATCTGTTACCAATAAAGGCAAAAAAAAGCCCCGATCTCACGACCGGGGCATTTTTTGGAACTGTTACAGGCTTAGTGGCTAACCGCCCCACTCGCCCCCAGGCCAGTCTGCGAACGCACAAACTGCGGGAAGTACAGCGCACGTTCCTTCTCTGCCGCCGCCGACTTGTCGGTGATGGAGAAGAACCAGATGCCGATGAACGCAATGATCATCGAGAACAGCGCCGGGTACTCGTAAGGGAAGATCGCCTTCTCATGGTGCAGGATCGAGACCCAGATGGTCGGGCCGAGGATCATCAGGCCGACGGCACTGATCAAGCCCAGCCAGCCACCAATCATCGCACCGCGGGTGGTGAGGTTTTTCCAGTACATGGAAAGCAGCAGCACCGGGAAGTTACAGCTGGCCGCAATGGAGAACGCCAGGCCCACCATGAACGCGATGTTCTGGCTTTCAAACAGGATGCCCAAGCCAATCGCCAGTACTGCCAGGGCGATGGTGGTGATCTTCGATACGCGAATCTCATCCTTCTCGTTGGCCTTGCCTTTCTTGATCACGCTGGCGTACAGGTCATGGGACACCGCCGAAGCACCCGCGAGGGTCAAACCGGCAACCACTGCCAGGATGGTGGCAAACGCCACGGCCGAGATGAAGCCCAGGAAGATACTGCCGCCCACCGCGTTGGCCAGGTGCACCGCCGCCATGTTGTTACCGCCGAGCAAGGCACCTGCAGCATCCTTGAACGCCGGGTTGGTGCTGACCAGCAGGATCGCGCCGAAGCCGATGATGAAGGTCAGGATATAGAAGTAGCCGATGAAGCCAGTGGCATACAGCACGCTCTTGCGCGCTTCCTTTGCGTCACTCACGGTGAAGAAGCGCATCAGGATGTGCGGCAGGCCGGCGGTACCGAACATCAGTGCCAGGCCGAGGGAGAACGCCGAAATCGGGTCTTTCACCAGGCCGCCCGGGCTCATGATCGCTTCACCTTTAGGGTGAACCTTGATCGCCTCGGCAAACAACATGTTGAAGTCGAAGTTGACGTGTTTCATCACCATCAGCGCCATGAACGAGGCACCGGACAGCAACAGCACTGCCTTGATGATCTGCACCCAGGTGGTCGCCAGCATGCCGCCGAACAACACATAGAGGCACATCAGGATGCCTACCAGGATCACCGCGACGTGATAATCCAGGCCGAACAGCAGCTGGATCAGCTTGCCCGCGCCAACCATCTGCGCGATCAGGTAGAACGCCACCACCACCAAAGAGCCGCACGCCGACAGGCTGCGGATCTGGGTTTGCCCCAGGCGATAGGACGCCACGTCGGCAAAGGTGTATTTGCCCAGGTTACGCAGGCGCTCGGCGATCAGGAACAGAATGATCGGCCAGCCCACCAGGAAGCCGATCGAGTAGATCAGGCCATCGTAGCCGGAGGTGAACACCAGCGCGGAAATCCCCAGGAAGGAGGCTGCCGACATGTAGTCACCGGCAATCGCCAGACCGTTCTGGAACCCGGTGATCTTGCCGCCGGCCGCATAGTAGTCGGCCGCCGACTTGTTGCGCTTGGACGCCCAGTAGGTGATGCACAAGGTCGCGCCGACGAAGGCCACGAACATCAGGATCGCTGCGATATTCAGCGGTTGTTTATGCACTTCGCCGGTCAGTGCATCGGCCGCCCAAACGGCAGGTGCAAAGGCCGAAGCGCCGAGTACAGCCAATAGACGACGGATCATTGCGCAGCCTCCTTGAGAATCGCATTGTTCAAGTCGTCGAATTCGCCGTTGGCGCGTCGTACATAGATGCCGGTGAGGACGAAGGCCGACACAATCAGCCCGACCCCGATCGGGATCCCCCACGTAATGGACGAACCGGGGCTGATCTTGGCCCCCAGTATTTGCGGCCCATAGGCAATCAGAAGAATGAAAGCGGAGTAAAGCCCAAGCATGATTGCCGAGAGAATCCAGGCGAATCTTTCCCTTTTACTAACCAGCTCCTTGAAACGCGGGCTGTTTTGAATCGAGAGGTAAATGCTGTCGTTCATTGTTTTTATCCTCGCAGCACAGCTTTTTATTATTGGAACATATCCACTGTATGCGGCTGAGGAACAGGTTCCAGACGACCTTAGTAGTAGAAGGAGTGTAGCGAGGGTTTACGGGTGTGCAGAAACAATTGTAGGAGCGAGCTTGCTCGCGAAAAACGTCAACGGTAACGCGTTCATTCTGGATGATCGCGGTGCCCTTGCGTTCTTCGCGAGCAAGCTCGCTCCTACAGTTTTAACGCCTTATTTAGCGGTCCACTCGGCGACACGTTCAGGGTGCTTGGCCACCCAGTCCTTGGCCGCCGCTTCAGGCTTGGCGCCCTCTTGGATCGCCAGCATGACTTCGCCGATTTCATCCTTGGAGGCCCACTGGAATTTCTTCAGGAACGCCACGACCTCCGGGGCTTTCTTTTCCAGGCCTTTGCTGCCGATGCTGTTGACGGTCTCAGCAGCACCATAAATTCCTTTTGGGTCGTCCAGGAAACGCAGTTTCCACTTGGCGAACATCCAGTGTGGCACCCAGCCGGTGACCGCAATGGATTCCTGTTTGTCTTCGGCACGGGTCAACTCGGCGATCATCGCCGCGCCCGAGCTGGCTTGCAGCTTGTAGTCCAGGCCATAGGCCTTGATTGCTTCGTCGGTCTTGAGCATCACACCTGAACCGGCGTCGATACCCACGATCTTGTTCTTGAAGGTGGTGTCGGTCTTGAGGTCTTCGATGGATTTGGCTTTCACGTACTCAGGCACGATCAGGCCGATCTTGGCGTCCTTGAAGTTGGGGCCGTAGTCGACCACCTTGTCCTTGTTCTTGGCCCAGTATTCACCGTGGGTCACCGGCAACCAGGCGGAGAGCATGGCGTCGAGTTTGCCGGTGGCCACGCCTTGCCACATGATCCCGGTGGCGACCGCTTGCAGTTTCACGTCATAACCGAGCTTTTGCTTGATCACTTCTGCCGCCACGTGGGTGGTGGCGACACTGTCCGACCAGCCATCCACATAGCCGATGCTCAGGGTTTTGCTGTCGGCGCTGGCCAGTGTGGAGCTCATCGCAACTACCAGAGTGGCAGCTGCGCCCAAGAGTCGTCGCATCTTCATAGTGCTTCCCCGAAAGTGCTGCGCCCGGCGGATGCCGAGCGACGTCAACCTGTTGTTATGTGGTGCACCGCGCCCCCTTCACGCGCATCGATCACGTGGGTGCCTCATCAGTGGAGGGCTGACACTTCGATCATCAACCTGCTGCCACAAGCGACCTGCTCTGACTGCGACCTCAGGTAAGCAAGAAACGACATCACATCGCCAGCAGGATGATTTGTAGGACATTCACCGACGATCCCGCCCGAACTTTGCATGTCAAAATTATGCGGCCCCACTGGGACGGCTCAAATCCGGGTAAGATGCGCGCCTTTGCCCCCAGACGGCCTGATCATGCCCGCGACTGCACGTTTCCCGCTCCTGCCCTATTTATTTGCCCTGATCCTCGGTGTGCTGGCCCTCGGCGGCTATTGGTACGGCCTTGGCCAACCGGTGGTGCTGCCGGACGTGGCCAGCGCCAGCCACAAGCTGCAATGTGCGTCCTACACGCCCTTCGACAAAGACCAGTCGCCGTTCGACCAGCCGTTCAAACTGCGCCCCGAGCGCATGGACGCCGACCTGGCGTTGCTGGCCACCCGTTTCGAATGCATTCGCACCTACTCCCAGACCGGCCTTGAAGACTTGCCGGCACTGGCGCGCAAACACGGCCTGAAGCTGATGAGCGGCGTATGGGTCAGCAGTGATCCGGTGGCCACCGCCAAGGAAGTCGAGGCACTGATCGCTTCGGCCAATGCCAACCCCGACGTCGTCACCTCGGTGATCGTCGGCAACGAAACCCTGCTGCGCAAGGAAGTCACCGCCGGGCAGTTGGTCAAGTTGATCCATCACGTCAAGGACCATATCAAGCAACCGGTCACCTATGCCGATGTGTGGGAGTTCTGGCTGCAACACCCGGAAATCGCCCCGGCCGTGGACTTCCTGACCATCCACCTGCTGCCGTACTGGGAAGATGACCCCTCGGGCATCGACCAGGCGCTCAAGCACGTGGGCGATGTGCGCCAGACCTTCGGCAACAAGTTCGCCCCCAAGGACGTGATGATCGGCGAGACCGGCTGGCCGAGCGAAGGCCGCCAGCGGGAAACGGCGGTGCCGAGCCGGGTCAACGAAGCGAAATTCATGCGCGGGTTCGTGGCCATGGCCGAAGCCAATGGCTGGCACTACAACCTGATCGAAGCCTTTGACCAGCCGTGGAAACGTGCCAGTGAAGGGGCGGTGGGTGGTTACTGGGGCCTGTTTGATGCGGATCGCCAGGACAAGGGCGTGCTCGCCGGCCCGGTGACCAATGTGCCGTACTGGCCGCTGTGGCTGGGGGTTGGCGGGATCATCCTGCTGGGCACGCTGCTGCTGGGTGGCCGCGTGCGCACGGCCCGGGCTGCGTTGTTGTTGCCATTGCTGGGCGCCGTGGCGGCCTGCTCGATCGGCACCTGGGCCGAGTTGAACCGGGTCACCGCGCGCTTCACGGATGAGTGGGTGTGGGCTGGATTGCTGGTGGCCTTGAACCTTGCGGTACTGGCTCACGCCGCCCTGGCGTTGAGTACGCGAGAAGGTTGGCGCGAACGCGCCTTCAACTGGCTGGAGCAGCGCGCTGGCTGGCTGGTGGCAATCGCCGGGTTTGCCGGTGCGGTCATGATGCTGGCGCTGGTATTTGACCCGCGTTACCGCAGCTTCCCGAGTGCCGCGCTGGTGCTGCCGGCGCTGGTGTACCTGGTGCGTCCGGTGAGCGGGCTGCGGCGGGAGATTGCGTTGCTGGCGTTCATCATCGGTGCCGGTATTGCGCCGCAGTTGTTCCGTGAAGGGGTGATGAACCAGCAGGCGTGGGGTTGGGCGGTGGTGAGCCTGCTCATGGTCGTAGCCTTGTGGCGTTGCTTGCGGGTGCGCAAGGCTTAAGACCGCTTTCGCGAGCAAGCCCGCTCCCACACTCGACCGCATTCCAAGGGATGTACTCGGTCAAATGTGGGAGCGGGCTTCCTCGCGAAGAGGCCCTGTCAGGCAACGCGAGGCTTACGGACCAACCGCAACCCCGCAATCACCACCGCAAACACCGCAAACGTCGTGTTGTACAACGCCAACGCCGGAAACCCGAACACCAGCGCCAACACCGCCAAACCCCACCCGGCCCGGCCCGGCACGAAAAACGCCAGCACCGCCGTGACCAGCGCCGCCCAGCCCAGCATCTTGAAGTGAATCATCGACCCCAGGTTGGAACGCACCTGGCATTCCCAGCGGCTGGCTTCGTCAGCGCAAATGCCCACCCAACGGCCATCCTCCATGAATCCGTAACGCGCGCCATAACTGGCGGCCAGCCAAAGCGGCAGGGCAATAAGCAACAGGATCAGCGGAAAACGGCGGGACATGGGGCACTCCGATAGGCGAAAACGGCGCCCAGCTTAATCCCCCGGTGGCCGTTGGCAAGTTTTGCAAACAGATAAGTGTTCATTAAGGCGTGCCAAAGTGTATCGTCTCGCTACTATTACCCCGATTCCGACGTTTTTTCCGACTTTTAGTGCCGAAGGCTGGCACTTCGGCAGCAACGCGGTGGTCATAGCCTGCGAACTCCACTTCAGCACGTTTTCCTCTTAGGGATTTAGTCATGCTCCGTTCCTTGCGCTGTGCGGCCCTGTTGGGCAGCCTTTTTCTGAGTGCGTCAGCACTGGCGGTCGATATCGACCAGGCCAGCTATGGCTACCCTTTGACCAACCCGTTTGAAGCGACCATCGCCACCACCCCGCCGAACCTGCGGCCGGAACTGCCATCGGACGATCAAATCAATCAGTCCGACTACACCCTGACGATGCGCCCCGAGCGCGAGTTCAGCCTGCCTGACAACTTCTGGGCGGTGAAGAAACTCACCTACCGCATCGCCAAGCAGGACCGTGCCGCACCGCTGATCTTCCTGATCGCCGGCACCGGCGCACGCTTTGACAGCACCATCAACGAATACCTGAAAAAGCTGTACTACAAGGCCGGTTACCACGTCGTCCAGCTGTCGTCCCCCACCAGCTTCGACTTCATCGCCGCCGCCTCGCGCTTCGCCACTCCCGGCATCAGCCAGGAAGACGCCGAAGACATGTACCGCGTGATGCAGGCCGTACGCGCGCAAAACCCGACGCTGCCCGTGACCGACTTCTACCTCACCGGCTACAGCCTCGGCGCCCTCGACGCAGCCTTTGTCAGCAAGCTGGATGAAACCCGTCGCAGCTTCAATTTCAAGAAAGTCCTGCTGCTGAACCCGCCGGTCAACCTCTATACCTCGATCACCAACCTCGACAAGCTGGTGCAGACCGAGGTCAAGGGCATCAACAACAGCACCACCTTCTATGAGCTGGTGTTGAACAAGCTGACCCGCTACTTCCAGCAAAAGGGCTACATCGACCTCAACGATGCCCTGCTCTACGACTTCCAGAACTCCAAGGAACACCTGACCAACGAACAAATGGCGATGCTGATCGGCACTTCGTTCCGCTTCTCGGCGGCCGACATTGCCTTCACCTCGGACCTGATCAACCGTCGCGGCCTGATCATCCCGCCCAAGTACCCGATCAGCGAAGGCACCAGCCTCACGCCGTTCCTCAAGCGTGCGCTGCAGTGCGACTTCGACTGCTACCTCACCGAACAGGTGATCCCGATGTGGCGCGCCCGTTCCGACGGCGGCAGCCTGCTGCAACTGGTTGACCAGGTCAGCCTGTATGCCCTCAAGGACTACCTGCACGACAGCCCGAAAATCGCCGTCATGCACAACGCCGACGACGTGATCCTGGGCCCTGGCGACCTTGGCTTCCTGCGTAAAACCTTCGGCGATCGCTTGACCGTCTACCCCCTGGGCGGCCATTGCGGCAACCTCAACTACCGCGTCAACGCCGACGCCATGCTGGAGTTCTTCCGTGGCTAAATATCTTCTGCTGCTCGCCGCCCTGATGTGCGCGGGCGTGGCCAATGCCGACAACAGCAAGGCCCACACGCCAACCGTAGTGGACTCCGACGGCTTCAAGGAGCCCCTGAGCCACCTCAAGTTCAACCCTGGCCTGGACCAGCGTGAGTTCGAGCGCTCGTCGGTCAACGCGCTGAATGTCTACGACCCGCTGGAGTCGTGGAACCGCCGGGTCTACCACTTCAACTACCGCTTCGACCAGTGGGTGTTCCTGCCCGTGGTGGACGGTTACCGCTATGTCACCCCTAGCTTCCTGCGTACCGGCGTCAGCAACTTCTTCAACAACCTCGGGGATGTACCCAACCTGCTGAACAGCCTGCTGCAGCTCAAGGGCCATCGTTCCCTGGAAACCACCGGCCGCCTGCTGCTCAACACCACCATCGGCATCGCCGGCCTGTGGGACCCGGCCACCGCCATGGGCCTGCCGCGCCAGAGCGAAGACTTCGGCCAGACCCTGGGCTTCTACGGTGTACCGGGCGGCGCCTACCTGGTGCTGCCGCTGTTTGGTCCGTCGAACCTGCGGGATACCACCGGCCTGCTGGTGGACTACGGCGCCGAGACCGAGATCAACTTCCTGAACGTGTCCAAGGTCAGCGAAAACCACCCGGAAATCTGGGCCCTGCGCGCCGTCGACAAGCGCTACCAGACCAGCTTCCGCTACGGCCAGATGAACTCGCCGTTCGAGTATGAAAAGGTGCGCTACGTGTACACCGAGGCGCGCAAGTTGCAGATCGCCGAGTAATGCCCCGTGTAGGCGCTGGCTTGCCAGCGCCTACATCCCCCGCCGACACCACTTACGCCACGTAAACCGCAGTTGCAGCACGGCCGCCCTGGCCATTTCCCGATCCTGCTCCGCCAATCCCGAAGGCTGTTCAAGCGCTTCAAGCATCGCAACGCTGGCCGCATCCATCAGCAACTCATTCGCCACGCTCGGTCCACCCTCCTCCAACACCGACTCCAATGCCCGCAAATAGCGATCGCGCTCAATCGCCAACGCACCCCGGCTGTCCGCCAGGCAGGCGCGCAACTCCAGCAACTCATCCCCCAGGTCCAGCCCCAGCAATCCGTTATCCCAGTGGACACGGCGATCGGCAGGCAAGGTTTCGCTGTAGCGCGACAAGCGAATCAGCCGGTCCGCCATGCGCCCGCCAAACCAGCTTTCAGCCTGCTCCAGGGGACGGGAAGTCAATTGCGCCAGGTCGAACAATGAAGCCTTGAACATCCGCCGATAGTGATGCTCGCCGGGATTGAGCTGGATCAGCCGAAACACCACCACGGCAATCCCGACACCCACCAACGTCGCGATGGCCTTGTTGAGGAACGCGGCGAAGTCATAGGTCATCACATTGCTGGGCCCGACGTTGTTGACGAAAAAGATGCAGAACGCCGAGGCCGTGGCCGCTAGCTTGAGGCGGCTCATGCACAACGAGGCGAAAAACAGCGGCACTCCCAACGCCAGGCATAACAGGGGAAAGCCATCGAAGCCGGGCAACAGCACGAAGCACACAAAACCGGCCACCGGGATCGACAGCGCTATGCCCTTGAGGAAATTCAGGCTGGAGGCCGACGGGTTTTCCCGCGCTGCAAACAGGCTCAACACCACGCCACAAATCGATACCGCGCCCAAACCCGAAGGCCATGCCGTAAAGATCCAGAACGCCGCGACCGCCAGAAACGCCAACGCACTGCGCAGCCCGCCAAGCACCCCCTGCTCGATATCCCGGTGCCAGGACATCGCCCCCGGTGCGCCGGGCGGCACCCTGCCCTGCTCGACCGCCGACAGCGTCAATGCACCCCGCTCAATCAAGCGCAACACCTGCGCCAGTTGCACCAGGCAAAAGTGCGCCTCCTGGCCAAGCTGCGGATCCTGCAACGCCAGGCCAAGCCGTTGTGACAACTCGGGCAGTTCATCAAGACGCTCCTGCTGCAACGCCGAAGCCACCGCTTCAATCAGTGGCCCGACCGCCGCCGTTTCATCGAGCATCATCCGCTGTCGCGCCACGCCCCGCGCCGCCCGCAGCAGGCTAAGCAGATCACGGCTGAGCACCCGCAAGGCCTGGGAGCGGCGCCGGCCCTTGGGCCCTTCAAACCAGACATGGTCGCGCTGGCTGTCCACCGCCACCAGGCGGCTCAATGCTTCGAGCAAGCCTTTACGCTGGTCGGTACCCAACAGCTCCGAAGCGGCAGCCCGCACCCCGGCCTGCCAGGCGGCGCGCGCCTGAACCGCCAGCACCTGCTCGACCCGGCGCGGCCACAGAATCGTACTGGCGATGGAGGCACAAAGAATCCCCAGGCTGATCTCCTGGCAGCGTGCCACCGCCTCATCGAACACTCCCAGCGGTGCCGCCGTAGCGGGCAGCGCAATAATCGCCGTGGTGTAACCCGCCAGCACAAACCCATAGGACGCATGATTGCGCAGCAAGGATGCCCCCGTGGTGCAGAACGCCAGCCACAGCGCCATGCACAGCAGGAACAGCAGCGGCGCCTGGCCAAATACACCGATCATCGCGATGGAAACCATGGCCCCGACAAACGTACCCACCAGCCGATAGGCGCCTTTGGCCAGGACCATGCCGCTGGTGGACTGGCCCACGATAAATACGGTGGTCAGGGCCCATTGCGGTTGCTGCAAGTCAAAACAGAAGGCCAGGTACAACGCGACCCCGCCGGCGATCATGTTGCGCAAGGCAAACAGCAGATCGCTACGGGACGGGGTCAACGTCGCCTGCCAGAAATCAGGGAGCTGGAAGGTGGAGGATTTCATTAAACCCACATATAGATAGCAAGCTAATGATTAGCATCGTATCTATATTTGTGGCGAATGCCAATCTCAGGCTATTTGACCAGGCGCTTTTCCTTGGATGGCCTGTAGCCAAAGTAGGCGCTGTAGCACTTGCTGAAATGGCTCGGCGAGACAAACCCGCAAGCCACCAGCACATCCACCTGGGACAGCTCGGTGTGTTGCAGCAGCCGACGGGCCTCGGTGATGCGCAGTTCCAGGTAATAACGCTGGGGCGTGGTGCCAAGCTGCTCCTTGAACAAACGCTCCAACTGGCGTCGGGAACGGCCCGCATAAACGGCCAGTTGCTCAAGCTCCAGAGGCTCTTCGAGGTTGGCGTCCATCAGGTTGACCACCTCGCGCAGGGGTGCGCTCAAGCACACGTTTTCCGTGGGTTTCACCCGCCGGTAGCGCGACTCCTCAAACGCCAGGATGTCCTCGATCCCCTCCACCAGCGCTTTGCCGTACAGCCCCTTGATCCAGTCCAGCGCCATATGAAACGCCCCGGACGGGCTCGACGCCGTCAGCCGGTCGCGATCAATCACATAGGGTTCGCTGCTGACCTGCGTCGCCTTGCAGAAATCAGCGAGGGCCGGGCGATGTTCCGGGTGCACGGCGCAGCGGTAGCCGCCCAGCAATCCCGCACGCCCCAGGAACCACGCACCATTCCACAAACCGGCCAGGCTCACACCCTGCTCCGAGGCGCTTTTCAGCAGGTGGATAAACTCCTCCGCAGCCTTCAGTTCAGTGCGATAGCCACCGCATATCACCAACAGGTCCAACGCTTTAAGCACCGAAGACTCAAGCCGCGCATCGGGCCGGATCACCAGCCCCAGGTCACTGATCACCTCGCCTTCCCGCAAGCCGAAGGTCGAGGTAGAAAAAGAAGCGGGCCGCAGCAGGTTGGCGGTGATCAGTGTATCCAGCGCCTGGGTAAACGCCGGCAGCGAAAAATGTTCGAGCAACACAAATCCCGCACGCACCGTCTGACGGGCCTCGCCGGGATTTTCATTCAGGTAGCGGAGGTTTTTGCCTTTCATGCCCCCGCTGAATTGCCGTCGCTCGATCAAATGCCTATGCCCTCACACGCTTCCAGAGGTTACCCACCACGCTGACCACCGCCAACACCACGGCCCCGGCAATGATCCCCGCCACGGCATTGAGCAACGTCGGCATCAACCACGCCAGGCCGCCAGTACTCTGGCTCACGGTCTCGATCCAGTGATGCACCACCGGCACACCATGGGTCAGGATGCCACCGCCGACCATGAACATCGCCGCCGTACCGATCACCGACAGGCTTTTCATCATGTACGGCGCCGCCCGCAGGATCGCCCCGCCAATGCTGCGCGCCGCCTGGCCGGGCTTCTGGGTGAGCCACAGGCCCAGGTCATCGAGCTTGACGATACCGGCCACCAAGCCGTAGACGCCGATGGTCATGACGATGGCGATACCCGACAACACGATCACTTGCTGCATCAGCGGTGCATCGGCCACGGTACCGAGGGTGATGGCGATGATTTCGGCGGAGAAAACGTTTAAGCCACCGAAAATATGCCCAATTCAAGGTACTTCGGGGGCTTCAGCTTAATATGTCCCTGTGCAGATAGCGAAACTGCACAAAGCCTTTGCAGCCTCCTCGAACTAACTCGGTAGGTCGCTGCGCTCAGAGACGCAGAACCATTACAAGATGCAATCACTTGACATCCGTACGTCTCAACTCAAGCACACAGAAAATCGTAAGTATTAAACGGGAGGCAGGTGATACGCACCTCGAGAGCAACGAGCCCCATTGCAAGACTTAAAATTAAGAGCAGAATTTTTTCAAGACCCGGAAATTCGAGTATCACCCAAGGGCAAAACCTCGGAATGGGATGTCCCCCCCTTATTTTTCAACCAGGTCTGGACTAATCGCACCAAAAATCGCAACGATTTACACGCTATATGCTGAACCTGTCGCCGCGACATTGAAATCCAAGAATGATGTAAGACTAGTCAATTTACTAAATATATCGCTATAGCATATACAATAAGATAAACTCCCAATCCACCTTTATCAAAGCTAGCTTACGGAGCTTTAAGCAATGCTCGTTTATGACCCACTAGATAAAACAGTGCGGGCCTGGTTTCATGCAGAAATCGAAGGTCCGTGCTTCGTCGCGACCATCACTTCCTTGGAAACCGGAGAGTCGAACCGAGCAGCGCTGCTGGAGTGTGCCTATACCCTTTATCGATACTTACTCTTCGCAAAGGGTGTAGAAATTAAGCATATACAAATGATGTGCCCGCCCTCGGTCAGCGGGAGGAGTCATTGGGTTTTAGAAGATTTGGTCAGTGTAACGATTGTTGAGGGGCTTGAATCACCAGGTAGCGCAGTCATGTATCGCACCAGTGAGTCGATGTACAAAATCGGAGAACTGGACCTGAGGAAAAAAAAGCGATCTCGGATTATCTATAGGGCCCAGCATCTTCAAGATCACGATTCAAAACCGAATCCTCAACGCCTAGCCTCGGGACTACTGCAGCTTTACGGCCCAATGCAGTAACACAGAGTGAACATCCCAACGGAACAAGCAATAACTACCCAGCCCCCTGCAAAAATCTCTATAGCGTATAGAGATTTTCGCTCAAGCAAGGCCTTATCGTTCCTTTTGCGGGAAAGCAAATGGAACTCAAAGAATCATTTGGAGAAACGGTCAAATCCATCCGTCGAGACAAGGGCCTTCCTCAGGGCGCGATAGGCACTAACCAAGGCTATATCAGTGAGGTTGAGGGCGGACTGAAGGCTCCAACACTGCCAAAAATAGTGGAGATTGCCAAAAACTTGGAGATCCATCCGCTCACACTACTGACTGCTGCTTACGAAAAAATGGGACCAGACAGTGCGGAGCAACTTCTAGCCAAGGTTGCATCTGAACTCAAAGGACTAAAAAAAATGCACCGCGGTTGATATTCATGTTCCAGGCAGTAGTACAGCAGTGCGCTACCGACCTACCAGGCTTTCGCTGAAAAACACTTTCACGCGCTCGGTGCACCGTATCAATGTTTCCCCGCGAGTACTCCCAAAGGCTCGAAGTCTGGACCATGGGCCAATGCTGCGTCCAGAAACCTATGAGCGGACTTCAAAGACCTCTTCGATAGCAAGCAGTGAGCGTTGACCTCATGTGAATTCTTAAAACGCCACTTGATGGCTTTATCCTTCCGCTTTCCTTTCATGGGGTCCTCGAGCGATTATTTTATAGGCAGGTATATTGTTGCCATGCACGTACCTGCTATGTAAAGCAAAATTAGCGCAATGACAACATAGAGTATGTCGCCAGTTTAAAGAATGGATAAATTAAAGCAAGCAGCGACACCTATATATCTTCGTCGATTTCCATTACCTGACAATAGAGGTGGCGATACAACATACTCAATCAGGTTGCAGCATACAGCAAAACATTTAAATTCCGAATACCAAACAATTAAAAAGCACTATAAAAAGCTGCCTCAAGCGTGCCTTAAACAGCCTTAACCGAAATCAACTCGAAATATTTGAACTTCAATTTTTTTGCTTCTTTTTTAGCCTCTAGCTCGGCAACCAACGAACTTAGAGTATTAACATCATAAACAAATAATTCCGCACTGCCTTCGAATTCCTTTGTAACGCTGAGCGTAACTCGTAACTTTTGAGACAAAAGCTTGGCTGGTTTTCGTGGCGCAGAGTGAGGCTTGGATGTTACCTCCTCGGTTGATTGTGGCTCAGGTGACGACGTAGGAACTGATTGATTAGGCGAGCCGAATAGGGCTCGACGCATTTCCTCTTCACTCAGCTTTATACTCATATTGTGTATCTCATCGTATTTAGAAATCGGTTTGAAAAACACTATAAGCCAGCGACAGCGGTGCGTTGCACAAGGTAAGTACGACAACCACTCTTGTTGAAATATTAAATATTCGCATGTGCTCGCTGTATTCGCAGATGATCTCAAGTCATATGGACAAACGTTATCTTACTAGAAGTATCATCCCGGCATAGTAAATAGGTTCCTGGGAGCCCCATCAAAAAAATGCACGCCAGTCGTCTGTCGACAACTTCGAGGTCAACGCGCACGCTTAGGAGTTTTACGCACGTCCTGAATGCCAATATCTGCATACCTTACAGGCATACACTCTCAATGCTCAAGGTGCTCAAGGTGCTCACGCGACTGACTCACCCACCAATAGCCGCCTCTCGACCGCAAATGCGCGCTCACTCAAGAGTCGCATCGTACTTATTTGAATTATTTTGGGCTGCAGACGGGAGAAAGCAACAATAAAGGTGCAACGATCTTCCGTTTACCAGTCTCCTTGATTATGCTGGCCCTTAGCTACAACACCTGAAAACCTAAGCGTCACTCACAATAAAACTGCACAGGGATGTTTATAGTGAAGTTCGATCTTAGACTCGCAATCAATAGTATTTCCGATGTAGTCATGAATCGACCCGCTCCGCTGCGAGAGTTCGACCAAATTTACATGAAGGTCGCCGACATGGTTGTCCAAGCGGAATACGTTGCGCGGGTGTTCGACGGCAAGAAAGTCATTTTCGTGGGAGACGGAGACGGAATCGCGCTTTCTGCAGCCCACCTGAAGGCACAAAAGGTTGTCGACTATGGCCCGTCCTCTATCACACTACTCGACTTTGACGAGCGTATCGTCAACTCGGTCCTGCGTTTTGGCGAAAAGCTGGCTCCTGACGTCCACATAACGGCTCAGCTTTACAATGTGGCTGATCCCCTACCTGAAGAGCACTTCGGTGCCTACGATGGTTTCCATATCAATCCGCCCTGGGGCGCGAGTAACGCTGGCCAAAGCGTGACCGCATTCTTGGAACGTGGCAGTCAGGCAACCCATCAAAAAGGTTTGGGCATCGTGGTAATCGCAGATGATCCCGATCTTCCGTGGACACAAGAAGTTCTCCGAGACACCCAAAAAAGAGCCATTGACTTGGGGTACGTCGTATCGGAAATGCTTCCCCAACTTCATCTTTACCACTTGGATGATGCCCCCGACTTACGTTCCTGCTCTTGCCTGTTTCGGCGGGTGCGGCCAGATTTGATGGAGACGGTTTCAAAACGACTGTCGACTGACCGGTTACGCAATTTTTATGGAAACAACAATCCTCTCACGTATAAATACGTGAGAGAAAAACCAAGTCTTAATGTCAATCGTGAAGCCGAACAGCGCTATTCACTTGAACACTACAAGGAGGTTCCAGATGCCTAATCCCCTGATTGATGGACAAGGTGTGATCTTCATGAAGGTAGGCCTCCATGCATCGGAGACTCTGGAAGATATCGTAAAAAGAAAGCAGCAGGAGTTTGAAGCTTCGGGTTCAATTTTCTGGGGATATGGCGGCAGCTCTTGCCATCCGCGCACCATGGTTCAACCGTTTGGACGAACGATGCAAGACGCTGGCAAGCATCTGCTTATCATAATGAATGAGATGAATTCAAAACACACGGCTCCGCCTGTAGCAGCTTCTGAATATTCAGAGGATGGTGTCGATTGGACTGCTGTACCTAAAGGAATTGAAGTACGCGGCTCGCGCTTTGCCTTGGTCCTAGACGAACTCAAAGTCGAAGAATTCGAAGTTGACCTCAATGCATTTGAGGTAGGTCTCGGGCAGTCCCGAGGAAAAATTGCCGCTGAGTACCTGAAGGGCCAAAACGATAAAGGCTGCCTGATTTATCACGAACCTCATATTCCGCCTCCCCCTGAGCAGCGGATAATTAAACAGATTGGTCTAATTGCAAGGGTAAAACCCCCGTACGCAGTCTTTTTAAGGGATTGAACGGAGAAATCACGGATGGGAAAAATCATCTATTTGACGGGCGCACCAGCCACCGGAAAATCCACATTGACCCGAAACTTGGCCGAAAAAGCGGACCAGGTAATGGTTTTTACCTACAGCAAGGAGCTTGCGAGGATCGTTTCGTCACGTGTGGGGGCCATTGACCAGAAGGACTTGCGCGAACAATCGGCCAAGTTGATCACTCGTGATGATGTGGAGGCGGTAGATGCCGAACTTGTACAACTGGCACAGCGATTCAAAAACCAAAACGGCTTCCTGATCATTGATTCGCACCCCGTGACGATAGAGAGTTTCGGCTTTCGGGTGACCCCTTTCACGAAGGAGATGCTGAGACAGCTGGCACCTGACGTAATCACCTGCTTATACGCCGATGCGCACACCCTGGCCAATCGTATCCAAGCAGATGCTGCAGGTCGTCCATTGCCGACCAAAACAGAGCTGGAGCGACATGTCGATCTTCAATGCAATCTGGCATCTGTGTATGCGTTTGAGACCGGCGCGTCGCTCTATTATCTTGACGCAGCCAGGGCGGAGGGAGAGCTGTTGGAAAACTTCATGCAGGTTTCCCGAATACCCCGCTCAATCTACTCAGACAGCGGCAGCTAAGGCGCAATCGGTACCGAACAGATCGAGGGTGTATGGAGCAATTAAGCCTGGCTTGCGCTTTCCACGCAGCAGCGAAACGAGGCGCCCCCAATCCTCAAGATTGCCATTCAATGATACTTCGCCAATGGACAAGACATCCCGAGGCGACAACAGCGTAGGGTCAGCCAACTGCACCGAGTAAGGCGCCTCCATATGGGCAACAAAACTCACGTCATATTTTTTAGCAACATTACCGCTGAGAGCAAACTCGGCATTTCGTACAACGGCAGTCACCTGAGACGCGCCTAGTGGCTTGTCGCTGGAGAAGTTTCTCAAACAAGCCGCAGTCACTTGCAGGTCCGTCCCCCTCCCCAGGCTATCAGTAGATTTACATACCAACGCATAGTGACTTGACTTGCGTCTACCCGAAGGCAAATCGGCGCGACTCGTAATCAAGACGTGGTCTGGAAGTGGCAGTGAATTGCCTTTGTTGTCAATCCAACTGTTCCAAACGAAAACATCTCCCGGGGTAACATCGATGCGCTTGGCCTTGCTGGACATCGGCGAAAACAACACCTTCATCTGCTCATCCATCGACATCGCCGCATCTCGGGCATTCTCACCCATGGATTGACCTATACCCCAGAAAAACAAGCCACTACCCAGCTGACGCTCCCAGTCCTTGCGACGGATAATCAAATCAAGGCTTTCGCCTGATTCAACTCCCATTTTGGTCCAACAAAAAGTGGCAGGAATCATCAGTGGGGTACCAGGAGTATTTTAACGGCGCTAAGGGTACCAAACTCTAATTCACTTTGAAAATGAATTCACCTATAGTGAATATCATGAATAACATTGAAATCCAAGCGTCATACTCCAAGCTTGTCGAAGCGCTGAAACAAGATAGTCGTAGTGATGCCGAAATTGCTAGGAAAAGCGGGGTTTCACAACCGACGGTATGGCGTTTGCGCAGCGGCCAGCACTCCCGACTCCGATTCAGTGGCCAATTCAATAAGCTATATAAATTCTATGGCCTAAGTGAATTGAGAAGCCCCCCTGAAGAAGCTTCTATGGAGGAGCAACTCAAGAGTGCCATAATGACATTATGGGATGGTTCGGATGCACATGCCCGGGCGTTGATCAAGGTTATCCGGAGTCTGAAAGGGCTGAGTACGCGACAGCCTGATCATTCTGCCAAGCTAACCGCTGAAGGAGGTCGAAATGCCGGCCACACAAATTGACCGTATTTTTGGCGCACTGGAGTCCGCAGGTTACCCGCGGGACTTCCAGCAATCACTGTTGCCTGAATGGGTCACCAGCGAGATGCTACAGGACCAAGGTGCGACGCTTGAAGTGGCGTCTATCTTAGCGAAGCGATTGGGGTTGAGGGTTGCTCCTTTATTCTCCGATAACCCTGGCCTTGAGACGCTGCATCGACGAGATACGAAGTACAAACGATCCATTCCGAACAAATCCAAAAATCTCAGTGCTGCTACATCCTTGGCAATGTTTGTTGCCGAATCAGTTGCCTACTCAACCCCTTTCAGCTACACCCCCTTCCCTACAGATCCGCTGGAGCTTCGCGCAGAGATCCTGGGCACTGAGGGCGGCAATTGGCTAGGGCTGCGCAACCTGCTTCAAGCATGCTGGCGACATGGAGTACCTGTGATCTACTTGGATCATGTCGGGGACGGCCTGCCCAAAATGGATGGCATGGTGACCTTAATAGACGGTCGGCCGATCATTATCCTTTCAAAGAAAAGCACGTCCTGGGCTTGGCAACTGTTCATCATCGCCCACGAAATCGGACATTGCGCTCTGGGCCATATCGAACCAGACGAAATCCTGATTGATGAAGCGTTAGGGGAACAGTCGTATGCACTCGACGACCCTGATGAAGAAGAACAAGCCGCCGATCGATTTGCAATTACCCTGCTGAACGGAAGGGAAAATGCGACCTACGGCTCCGGCACCGCCAACATGTCGGCACGGGGGTTGGTAGAGGCTTCGGTCAACTATGGAAAAGCGAATCACGTGGATCCTGGTCATGTCGTGCTCAATTTCGCCAAGCACAACAATGCATGGCCGTTGGGCATGGCGGCGATAAAGATGCTCCAGGCAGGAGCTGCGCCTGCAGGAGCGGTAGTAAACGACCTGCTTTGGCGATGCATACGTGCAGATGTCCTTCCCGATGACACTACTGCACTGCTGCGCCGTGTGGCGCCAGCCGAATAGGATTTCGTATGGCGCTCAAACTCTTCGTAGACAATGACGTGATTTTGAAGCTGGCGCAGTATGGGCTGCTACATCGATTACTAGAACTATTCAGCGCACCAACCGGAACTACAGAGATCTTCGTACTAGACTCCGCCCGGTACAAACTTCTGCCCAAGCGTGGCCCACTTGAGTTGTGCAAAACAGAAAGTGCAGCGGCACAAATAACAGCCTTTCTGGACAGTGCAACAAAACTAACACCTGAGGCGATCGACCTTGAACTCGTTGAAGTGTTGAACGCAGCACCAGGCATCGACCCAGGTGAAGCCCTGCTGTTCGCCGGCGCAGCAAACAGTGAAGAAGGTAGAGTTTTAACCGGAGACAAGCGGGCTTTGTTAGGACTAGCAGAACAGGACCTTGAGCAGATCAGTCCACTGCTGAGCAACAAGGTCATAACGCTGGAGGCGTTGATTCAGGGGTTCGTTCGGCTCGACCACCACACCACTCAACATTGCATCAGAACCAACCCGCGCGTGGATAAAGCGCTGACAAACGTGTTTGGCGTATCTATAGCCGCTGCTGAAGAAAGCATTCATGCCGGCCTCGCCTCCTACGTCGGCCACGTACGAAAAGCTTTAGGACCTATCCTAAGCAGTGGCCCTCCTTTCGATTGACGCCGCCTTTATCTTTTTCCGATGGGAGTTTGCCTGTGGTACCCACTTACTAGCGTTGTGAGCGGTAATATGGCCAAAATCAAAACTTCTCGCTGGCGTTACAAACACCTTCGGCGCGGTTCGCCATCTGCAAGAAATACAACCTTCAGCTGTAGCCCAGTTCGTCGGCGGTGCAACTCACGACGGCACACTTCCATTGCACGCGCAGCCTAAGCTGCTTGGGCTACACCTAATCACTGTGGCTCGATCAACACAAAAGTTTGATCAGGCACCACTTCATAGGCGCTGGCAGCCAACCTTGCTGAATTCGGGATTTACGCCAAAGCTTTTTTTCAACTTTGATAGCTGTTGCCATTTGCTTTTGAGCGATGCGGCGCGTCTTCGCCCCAGGGATTCTCCCGACTGATGCCACATAAGTGTTAGTACTACGATCGCGGCGGGCGGCTCGGGCGATTGCTACCAAGAATCCATGATCGATGACAAGAGGCAGCGCAAAATGCCCGCCTGACCCGCTTGCTGATGGAATATTGGTCACATCCGCGAACTGCACTTTTGATTTAGCATAATTTAGGCGTTTCGCAGTAAACTTGAAACAGGCAGAGTCAGTGAGCACGAACAAGCTGTAGATAGCATGTTCTGGTAATGGACCACTTTCAATAAATTTAATTAGATCATGCATCGTCCGAGACTGCTCTAGCACAAAGGCAAGCCAAGGTTTTACATAAAAATCCCCACCGGCCGCTGCTGCGGCGATAAGCGGTGATTTTCCAAACTGGACAGACGCATTAACTGGTTGAACTATCTTCTTGGCCTTTTCCCTAGTCACCGCACCGCCAAAGGTCAAACGACTATCGGCAGAGAGAGAGTGGGTATCCCATACGATCGTTGTCATACTAAACGTGAACATCCATAAATTTTAGTGGTTCGTAAACTATTTGTGCGGCCGTGACCAGCCTCACTAATTCGCCAGTATTTCAGTCCATTATCTCCTTCACCAACCGGCCGAGAGCGATACCCAAATGCCAACTTCTACGCCGATACCAGACGATATGTCTATAGAAAAACCTTTAGTTTATTGGCTAGTCAATACCCTACGATCGCGAAACGCGTGTTGTTACGCATCAACGCCTCATTTATGGCTGTGGTTAGCGCAGCAAGTCAGGAAGGTCATATAGAAGTTTCATCGCGTCTGTCCACCCGACCTCAGAAAAAACCTTCAAAATTTCAACCAACCGGTGACGTCGGCCTTCGTCATCGAATATCAGACGATAATCGGCAATGTATCGTTGCAGAATTTCCACGACAGCGGTATTTCCCAAGCTCTCGTACTGATAGCCCTCCTCTTCACCACGTCCAAGTAATATCGCGTGAATTGCCTCGAATACCGCAACGGGATTACCTGGAATCAGGAACCCGTACAATCCAATCAGATAATACAGTGTCGACGGTTGGCGCGAGCGGGCAATTAAGCGCAGTTCCCCTTCATAATCAATTAGGAATTTCGCCATCGCCGCAGCATCGGGTAAACCCGGACTGTCATGTTGATCGCTGGCATGGGCGCCGGAGCCGAAATACAGTTGATTCATTGCATGATGGATGCTTAGTTCCGCTGCATCGTACCGCAGTCCAGCCGACTTCTTTTCTGCCTCGACAGCGTCGGATTGAAGTGCACCGTACGCCTCGGCGGCGACGAGCGTTGATGAGTTGAGGACAAGTGCGAGACAGTCCTGTGCACGGTCGCACGCTGAATACTCCTCCGCATTGGCCTTGGCGGCATAACGCCGAAATAGTGCACCGCGCAAACAGGAGGAGAAATGATTGAGCAATGCGCCCACACGCTCGGGTTCACCCGCCCAGTCTTCAAGCCACACACGCGCAAGCGCACGCCCTTGGCGAACATACAACTCCATTGCCAGGCTACCTACGGCTTCGAGCAAGTCATTACGCCCTGCAGTGTCCTGATCAAACTCGCAATGGATACGCACCTGGAGAATTTGTAGCACCTTCTCGCAGCGGTCTATTTCCGAATGAATGAAGGGCCGCAAAGCATGGTTGAGGTAGGAAGCGATTATCTCGGAATGAGTCTCCTGCTGAGCGATGCGCTCCCCCATTTCCCACATGCGATCTGGACTCACGGCAGCGAGAAGTTGAAGATCCTGCGCCACCTGGAGCCGAACTGCAGGCTCTGGATCGGAGAGAAATACCTCAAGCCGATCAAAGAGGACCGAGTGTTGCTCGGCGAAACGCGCCGCAAACGATATCGACGCGTTAGCGGCAAATACACGCACGTCCCCATGCCCCCACCTAATACTCATGATATCGCCTCCTTCGCCGCTGGGTACCGACTGGACGCAAGCCGCTCCAGAAGCTCGAGCATGACGACAACGTCCGGCAGGCCATGCGTGCCAGGTGAATAATTAGGGCTGGAAGCGACCCGTCCGACAGCCTGTGTGAAATACCCCCAAGCCGCTCGATCCACCTGATCCTGCAGGCCTGGATGGGCATCAATTAACGCTAAAAGCGCGGAGGCTTCACGCCATAAAACCGTGAGTTCGGTTGACTCGCAATCAACAGGTGTCTGCTCGACAAGGGCATGAAGCGCGTTAGATGCGTCAAACACCTCCCGGTTGGGCCCCGCTTCGACGTCAGCACCGGCGTTGCGCACTTGGTTGAGGATAAAATCGTCAATATTGAAATCGGCCTGATAGCCGGTGCGCCTTTGGAACGCCTGCTTTGTGTTCAGAAGGTCCTCGCTCTCCAGTTCAGCGCGCAAGGTTTTCGTCGCGTACAGCTCGAGCAAGTCGTCTGGCACCGACCCCAAGATGCCGCCAAGAATACGATGCCAGTGAAGCCTGTCCTTTTCAGATTTGAAGCGATTTTCATCAGTGGCCATCACTTCAAAATTCAGGCGCGCCTCGCAAGTTTGTGTCGGCCAAGCTGCCGCAACAAAGCGAGCCGCTTCGCGATAAACGCACCGATTCTCAAAAAAATCCGGCCGTTCAATAAGGGGCCACAGTAAATGACCCACCTCCTGAGGACGCTCACTGCCGATGCCAAATATGCGTGTCCATATTGACGCGGTGGCATAAGCACATGAGGCCGCCGCAACGCTGGCTTCAAAAGCCGCGGTGTCACAGCCACGCAAGAAACATACATAGTGGTGCAGCAGGTCGTCTTCTTTGTTGTGACCAGGTGCTTTTTCCTGATCCCAGGGAGTGGGCTCATATTTATAGCCGCGTAATTCGATCGTCGTCGCACCGAGATTGATCTGCTCGGCATCTCCCCTCCCAAAGCCACGGACGTCGCATTTGCCCAACAAGCCAGCAATCAAAGCTCGCGTGCCATGGTAGGAAGAAATTGCAAGCACCTTGCCCATTGCCGTTCCAAGATGCCACTGGCAATGCGCAAAATCCTGCTGCCGATTAGATGTGAGCGGCATAATTCGACTACGTTGCCCTCCGAACCACGACGCAGTGTTGTCGTTGATTTCCTGACCGTAAAGCGCGGCAAAGATTTCGATTGTGAAATCGGGGTCAACCCGCGTGATCGGCACAATCTGTTCTGCGAGCCATGTGGCCTCTTGATCGGCATGTTGGGAGAAATGGGGCTCTCGCAGAATTCGATCGAGCAACACACGCGATGCGGTCGGATCCGACGCAAAACTCTTACCGACGAAGCGGATAGCACTGACGCTGTTTCCGGCTAGGGATAACGAAGGTGTCCACGCCAATTGCAATAATAGGCGCGCCGCCTGGCCGAATATCTGTTGAAACGCGGCGTCCTCAAAATCACCTCTATCGAACAACGTATGAAGCAAAACGCGAGCGGGATGAACCAACGCGCGCTCACCGCTTGTAAGCAACGCGAGCGCAAGCCGGCCCCACGCGATCGCTACTTGGGATGTAAGGCAACGGCTCGGTTCAGACACAATTTTGGAAAAAAAGGCAAGACGCGTGGCCAATGGTGCGAGCCAAGGCTCGGCAGGAGATCCGACAACGAGTGCCACCAGCCCGGCAATATCTTGTTCGGCTTCAATATTTTCGACCACGATTCGCAGTGCGACGTTTCCGAGAACGGGGTCAATGCTGTTCGCCTGGAAAATGCCAGTGATCAGTTTCCAGCTGAGGGATCGCCCGGCATTGTCGGCGCGCCAAAGTTGTTCGACGGCGAAACGCAGTGCAGGGGCCAGTAACAGTGCAATCGTAGTGTCGCCCGCCAGCTGCGCAAGCAAAGCATCGGGATCATCCCATTCAAGATAGAAGCGTCCAGCAATATGATCGAACAGCACATGATGCACGAAGCTGACCAAGTCACCTGACTCAGTAAGCACGCCGCTCTGGATAACCGCATCCAGAGCACTATGCCCAATAGTGACCTTACGCACCGACAGACGCCGGCGAGTGGCCATGACGGTCACTGTCGCAACAGCGGCCTGCTGCAGCGGAGTACTGGTAAGCCGCGCGTCTGCGTAGAGGTTGATCAACTCCAACTGGGTACGAATTGCACGGAATGCCGCTACATCGGTTCCGTCGGCGAGCAACTGTGCCGCGAGGGATAAGTTGAAGATGTTTCGCAGTAGCGCTGACAACTTCGGCGGGGCCGATCTGAGCAGAGTACCCAGTTCCAGCGACGCTGCTCCCACACTGGCGAGATCTGTTTCACTCAGGCGCGGTACCAGGAAGTGACGCACAGCCGACAGCCCGCTGTCGGCATGATTAGAGTCGGCGGCCACCCCGAAAAATGCTTGTTTGAAGCGTCTGCCGTTCCTGAGGTCGAAAGTGCGAATTGACGCGACAACAATCCAGTCTTCCGAAAGTTGTTGACGCACATTTTCAATCAAAGTGGCGAACACTCCCTCGGATGGCGCGCCTCGGGCAGCATCGAGTGCATCTATGAAGAGAATCTTGTGGCCCCCGCCGGGCATGGCTGCCAGCGTTTCAACTAATGGGTGCGTGAGTCCGATTTCGGATGCAAGATCCGCAGCGATAGCGACGCCGGGAAAACGGTCGAGCGAGAGAAAAATCACTGTATCGCCAGCGTCGGCGATCGTTGCGGCAGCATGAATCAGCGAACCGGTTTTTCCTGCGCCCGGCTCGCCGATGACAAGTAGCGATCCGGCTAAAATGGCGGCTATCAGGGGAGCATCGCTCTCTCGCGCAATGGATGCGCCCCTACCCAGCGGCAACTGCCCATGTATGGCTAATCGCGCGAGTTCATTTTTGGTCACTGCACGTAACCTGGCGACGTCCGCTTCGAAGCCAGGGGCACCAATGTCATTATGTCCGCGACGGCGCAGCGCTCGCAGCAACCCATCGCGGTCGGCGGGTGCGCCACTGCTAATCAGGTCACGCATGACGCCCTCAAGATCACGAAGCGGCGCATCACCCGCCACCTCACTTCCGTACAGAGCACGACCAAGCAGTTGAGAAACCTCCCGCCAATCGCTGTCACCTTGGTCCATAGTGAAACGTGAGATACGGAAGATACGGGCCAGATCCGTTAGATCGCCATCGTCAGGTGGACCACCACGGTGTGCAGTCCAGGCTGGCGAAGCAATGCCCTCGAATACGCCAAGGGCGTCGCGCTCAGCCTGGTTGCGCTGGAGGCGGGTCACTGCCCAACTCCCGCCGAGGTCGAACGCTCGACAACCTGATTCAAGGTCATCCAGCGATCGTGGCGCGTCAGCGCGCACCGCAAGCAGCGCGACATTACGGTTCAGGTCGGGAAGGCCGTCCCCCGCCTTTGCGTCGGCCACCCAACGAGCTAATTGTCCAACGGTTTTGTAAAGCGGCGCACCGGAACCTGAACTTAGGCTTGCGCGAGTTTTACACTGAAGATGAAGCGAACCACCATCCGACTGCGACACCTCGATGTCATCAAGGCTTTCCCCGGTCTCAAGACGGACAGCAACCGGCAACGCCTGATGGTTGATGCCAAACCGGCTGCCGACTGGCGCGCGAACGAGAATGTGCACGGCGAACCAAGTGGCGACCGCAGCCTGAAAAGCCAGACCGGCCTCTGCGGCACGTCCACCAGCGCGCATCGGGGCTGGTGACGCCGAGGGTGCCTGTTCAATAGTCATTGAAACGCCTCAAGCAAAAAAATATGGGATTGAACCCTCTACGTCATTCAAAGCACGGACCAATGTGCATTGCTTTAACGGCGTTCAGGACGGTCACGCTAGGCAATACTTGTCGACTAATTCAGGGTGACCGGCTTACCGAGCGGGTAAGATCATAGGTAAGGTCGTTGCTGAAGACCACTTGCCGGATACTGTAGGACAAAGGCCGGTCATGATGGAGGTGTCCATGGTTGTTGAAATCATGCGCGGGCATATTTATGTAGCTTACAGGCAGCATCTGGAAGCCATGCTGCATATTCCCGTGGATGCGTCGCCTCAGACTATCCACGAATTGATCGAAGCGGGTTTTGCCGCCGCGACTGTTAAGGCGCTTTATGATGTTGGCGCATTAGCTAAGCAGGCACGGGACCAGATCATGTCACCCAGAGCGCTGAAAATGAGATTGACCCGCGCGCAACGCTTAACCGTGGCCGAGAGTGATCGCCTGTTTCGTGTTGTCCATATCTTGGCCATGTCTGAGGCATTTTTTGGAGATAGGGAAAAGTCGAAACGCTGGCTAACCAAGCCCAAAGGTCGATTATCAGGCAACAGCCCAGTCAGTCTGCTGTCAACCATGCCGGGAACTCGCCTGGTAGAGGAAATGCTGATTCAGGGGGTAGAAGGATTGGCGCTTTGATTTGACTGAAGATTCCTAATTTTCCAGCCAACCCGATTTTACCTTTGACTGCTTCAAACTCGAATGGGGCGTTGAATGAGAAAGTCGACGACGGAACAGCAGGGAACTCTTTTCGACTGTAATGCTTAAATGGATAACATATGACCACCAAATTGCATTGCCGCTGACAGGCATTTGCATTCGTGGCGACCACCGTCTGCCTCCGGTTGACCATGCACACACAAGAGACGACCGGCAGGACGGGGCCAGAAGTGGACAGTCGCCGCCACAGTATCGGCGACTGCGCACACTCGACAACGACCAGGTGCTAGAAAGTTTTGGTATGAGAGCGGCGTTCTCGTAGCATAGCGTCCGCTTAAAAAGGCTACAAAATGGTGTCGACTTTAGTTGGACTAAAGTCGCCCCAAGTGAACGGGTTCAACAAGATGCGTTGCCCGTTCGGATTGCTCTAACTACGCTGCATTGCGCAAGATTTATACTAAAAATCTCAAGGCTTTTTTAGGATCTATTCAGTAAATCGCCGCAACGTCTCCACCGCCACTATTCCACCCTCCTCCCAACGCTTTATAGATCGCGACGATGCCGCGGTACTGATCGGTTTCACCCAAAGCTTGGGCATCTTCGGCGTTGAGTCGCTCGCGCTGCGCATCCAGCAACACCAGATAATCCACCGTCCCTTCCTTGTACTGAATCGCGGCAAGGTCGGCGGCGGCACGGCTCGACTCACTCTGCTTGATCAACGACAACAAACGCTGTTGGCGTTTGCCATAGTCGCTGAAAGCGTTTTCAGATTCTTCCAGCGCCAGCAGCACTTGCTGCTCATAGGTGGCCAGGGCGCCTTCGGCATTGGCGTCGGCACCACGGATGCGGGCCCGCACGCTGCCCAGGTCAAATGCCGCCCAGGTAATGCTCGGACCCAAGCTCCAAACCCGGGCGGCGCTGGAGCCAATCTGTGAACCACGGCCGGCGGTGAAGCCGAGGAAGCCGCTCAGGCTCACCCGCGGGAACAAGTCGGCGGTGGCCACCCCAATCTCCGCAGTGGCCGACGCCAACCTGCGCTCGGCGGCGAGCACATCAGGACGCCGGCGCAGCAGCTCAGCGGGATCACCGATCGGCAGCGCTTTGGCGATGGCCGGCAACTCGGCGGGACTCAACGAAACACTCAATGCATTCGGGCGTTCGCCCAACAGCGTGGCGATGCGGTTTTTCTGCCGCACCTGCTCCGCTTGCAGTTGCGGGACCGTGGCTTCTACCGCCGCCAGACGGGCGTCGGCACGCACCACGTCAAGCTCATTGCCCACGCCGGCATCACGCAGGCTGACCGTCACATTGCGCGAATCCTGCTGATTCTTCAGGTTCGCCAAGGCGATTTTCTCCCTCAGTTGCGCACCTCGCAGCTGCCCATAGGCATCCACCAATTCGGCGATCATAGTCACGCGAAGCTGATACAAGTCCGCTGCGGCGGCGTCTTCCTGGGCGTCGCTGGATTCCAGTTGGCGCTGGATCCGGCCAAACAGGTCGACTTCCCAGGCCATGTCCAGCCCCAGGTCGTAGCGTTCCTGATGGACCCGGTTTTCGGTCTGGCCGGGCACTTGGCCCTTTCCTTGTTGGCTGCTGACGCGGCTGGTAACCACCGGCAAATTGTCGTTGCTGACGTCATCCCGAATCGCCCGGGCCGCTTTCCAGCGGGCGAAGGCCACGCGCAGATCACGGTTGCCTTCCAGGGATTTGCTCACCAACTGGTTGAGCGTGGGGTCATCGAACTGCTGCCACCACACCGTTTCAAACCGCGATTGATCGTAGTGCCCGCCCTGGATCGACACGATAGTGGCCGGCGCGGTGTCAGGCGTCTTGTAGTCGGGACCGACCGTGCACGCGGCGAGCGCAACGACCAAAAGGCTGGGTAAAAAAAGCTTCAAGGTGTTCATCAGTGTGCCTCCGGATTCAATGCGGTTGTTGGGTGAACCTTGGCGACCTTGCGCGCGTTTTTGCGCTCAATGGAGCGACGAATCAAAACGAAGAACACCGGCGTCAGCAGCAAGCCGAAGAAAGTTACGCCGAGCATCCCGGAGAACACCGCAACCCCCATCGCCCGGCGCATTTCAGAGCCGGCACCGCTGGACGTCACCAGCGGAATCACACCCATGATGAAGGCGAACGAGGTCATCAGGATCGGCCGCAACCGCATGCGGCAAGCCTCCAGCACCGCGTCCAGCGGCGACATGCCCTGCTCCTGTTTGTCCTTGGCGAACTCGACGATCAGGATCGCGTTTTTGCAGGCCAGGCCAACCAGCACAATCAGGCCGATCTGGGTAAAGATGTTGTTGTCGCCCTTGGAAATGATCACCCCGGCAATCGCCGACAGTAGAGTCATCGGCACGATCAGGATCACAGCCAATGGCAGGCTCCAGCTTTCATACAACGCCGCCAGGACCAGGAACGCCAACAACACGCAGAGCGGGAACACCAGCAACGCCGTGTTGCCTGACAGGATCTGTTGGTAGGTCAGGTCGGTCCATTCGTAGGTCATGCCATTCGGCAGTTCTTCTTTCAGCAGCTTTTCAATCGCCGCCTGGGCTTGGCCGGAGCTGTAGCCTGGCGCGGCACTGCCGTTGATTTCGGCGGTGACGAAACCGTTGTAGTGCGAGACGCGGTCAGGTCCCGAACTCGGACTGACCTTGACGAAGGTAGCCAGCGGGATCATCTCGCCGTGGTCATTGCGCACTTTCAATTGGCCGATCTGTTCCGGCTCCTGGCGGAACTGTTGTTCGGCCTGCACGTTGACCTGATACGTCCGCCCGAAACGGTTGAAGTCGTTGGCATACAAGGAGCCCAAATACACCTGCAACGTGTCGAAGATGTCGTTGATCGCCACGCCGTGGGTCTTGGCTTTTTCCCGGTCAATGGCGGCCTCGACCTGCGGTACGTTGACCGTGTAACTGGTGAACAGGTTGGCCAGTTCCGGAACGCTGCGGCTCTTGCCGATGATGTTCATGGTCTCTTTGTACAGTTCGTCGTAACCAAGGTTGCCCCGGTCTTCAATCTGCAAGCGGAACCCGCCGATGGTGCCCAGGCCTTGAACCGGCGGTGGCGGGAACACCGCAATGTAGGCGTCCTGGATGCCGCCAAACTTGGCGTTCAGCGATGCAGAAATCGCCCCGGCGGACAGGCTCGGATCCTTACGCTCATCAAACGGTCGCAAACCGATGAAGGCGATGCCGGCATTCGGGCTGTTGGTGAAGCCATTGATCGACAGGCCCGGGAAGGCCACGGCGCTGTCGAAGCCCGGCTCGTTCATGGCGATGCTGCTCATGCGGCGGATCACGTTTTCGGTGCGATCCAGGCTGGCGGCGTCCGGCAACTGGGCGAAGGTCACCAGGTACTTTTTGTCCTGAGTCGGAACGAAACCGGTGGGCGTGGTGCTGAACCCCAGGTACGTCATCGCGATCAGGCCGGCATAAACCAGCAACGCCACGCTACTGCCACGAATGACTTTGGCCACGGCAATCACGTAGCCATGGCTGGCCTTATCGAAGAAGCGGTTGAACGGTTTAAACAGCCAGCCGCCCAGCAGGCGATCCAGCACTTTGGAGAAACGGTCCTTCGGCGCGCCGTGGGCCTTGAGCAACACGGCGGCCAACGCCGGCGACAAGGTCAGCGAGTTGAACGCCGAGATCACGGTCGAGATGGCAATGGTCAGTGCGAACTGCTTGTAAAACTGCCCGGTCAGGCCCGAGATAAACGCTGCGGGCACAAACACCGCACACAGCACCAGCGCCGTAGCGATGATCGGACCGGTCACCTCGCCCATGGCTTTTTTGGTCGCCTCGACCGGTTCAAGCCCCGACTCGATGTTCCGCTCGACGTTCTCCACCACCACGATCGCATCATCGACCACGATCCCGATCGCCAGGACCAGGCCGAACAGCGACAGCGCATTCAGCGAAAACCCGAACAGGTGCATCACGGCAAACGTACCGATCAGCGACACCGGCACTGCGACCAACGGAATGATCGACGCGCGCCAGGTTTGCAGGAACAGGATGACCACCAGCACAACCAGGATCAATGCTTCGAACAAGGTGTGCACCACGGCTTCAATCGAACTGCGCACGAAGATCGTCGGGTCATAAACGATCTCGTAGTCCATGCCTTCCGGGAAGCTTTTCTTCAGCTCCGCCATCTTCGCCCGCACCTGGTTGGAGATGTCGATTGCATTCGAGCCCGGGCGCTGGAAGATCGGCATCGCCACCGCTTCCTCGTTATTGAGCAAGGCGCGCAAGGCGTACTGGTTGGAACCCAGTTCGACCCGGGCAATGTCTTTCAGGCGCGTGATTTCGCCGTCCGGACCGCTGCGGATGATGACGTTCTCGAACTCTTCTTCGCTGACCAACCGCCCTTGGGAGTTGATCGACATCTGGAAGCTCGTGGCATTCGGTGCAGGCGGCGAACCCAGTTGCCCGGCGGCGACCTGACGATTCTGCTCACGCACTGCGTTGACCACGTCGGTCGCGGTCAGATTGCGCGAAGCGGTCTTGTTCGGGTCGAGCCAGATACGCAGCGAGTAATCACCAATACCGAACATCTTCACGTCACCAATACCGTCCAGACGCGCCAGCTCATCCTTGACGTTGAGGATCGCGTAGTTCGACAGGTAGAGCATGTCGTAGCGCTTGTCCGGCGATACCAAATGCACCAGTAACGTCAGCTCCGGAGACGCCTTGTCGACAGTGATGCCGATACGCGTCACTTCCTCGGGCAGCTTAGGTTCGGTGCGGGTCACACGGTTCTGCACCTGGACTTGGGCGTTGTCCAGATCAGTGCCCAGGGCGAACGTCACGGTGAGGGTGAGTCGGCCATCCGCCGTGGATTGCGAGGACATGTACAACATGTTCTCGACGCCGGTGATGGCTTGCTCCAGAGGCGCCGCTACAGTTTCACCAATGACTTTCGGGTTGGCGCCGGGGTAGTTGGCGTGGACGACCACGGTGGGTGGCACCACTTCTGGGTATTCGCTGATCGGTAACTGGAACAGCGAGATCGCGCCGGCAATCAGGATAAGCAGCGACAGCACCGCCGCGAAGATCGGTCGCGTGATAAAGAACTGGGAAAACTTCATATCGGTGCTCCTTATCCGCGAGGCGCAGCGGTTGATTCGGCTTTCACCAGCGCAGGTGATTTAGCAGAAACCGGTGGATTGGAGGCTTCGATTGCCTGGCGTTTTTGCGTCAGGATCGCCACGACTTCAGGGCTGGCCATTGGCGCATCCTCAGGACTGATCACCGCACCGGGACGTACGCGCTGCAGGCCGTTGATGACGATACGATCCTCTTTTTGCAGACCACTGCGCACGATGCGCAAGCCTTCCAGTTTCGGTCCGAGATCGACGCTGCGATACACGGCTTTGTTGTCCTGATCGACCACCAGCACGAATTTCTTGCCGAGGTCGGTGCCTACCGCTTCGTCTTTGATCAGCAGGCCGGGATAGGCGGCGCTGCCCACCAGTTTCAACCGTGCATACAGACCGGGGGTGTACTGGCCGTCTGCGTTATCGAACACCGCGCGACCACGGATGGTGCCGGTTTTCGGGTTGACCTGGTTGTCGACAAAGTTCATCTGCCCGAGGTGACTGTTGCCCTCCTCGTTCGACAAGCCCATGTACACCGGCGTGGCTTGACCGCGCTGCCCCTGGCGGGAAAGTTGGCTGTACTTGAGGAACATGCGTTCGTCTGCGTCGAAATAGGCATAGACCTTGTCGGTGGAGACCACGCTGGTCAGCGGTGTGGTGTCGGCGGTCACGATGTTGCCAGCGGTGATTTCCGCCCGGCTGACGCGGCCGCTGATCGGTGCAGTGACGCGGGTGAAACTGAGGTTCAAGCGCGCCAGGTCCAACTGCGCCTGAATGGCATCGACCCCGGCCCGGGCTTCCTGCGCGGTGGTGGTGCGGGTGTCGGCCAGCTCGGCAGAGATCGCGTTACTGCTCAACAAGCGCTGGCCCCGCTGCGCTTCGTTGCCGGTGCGGACCAGGGTGGCGCGCGCCTGTTGCAGCTGCGCCTCGATGCGATGCACTTCGTGTTCGAACGGGCGTGGGTCAATCTGGAACAGCAAATCGCCCTTCTTCACCAGCGCGCCGTCGTTAAAGGCTACGCGATCAATCTGCCCGGTTACCCGAGGACGAACCTCGACGGTTTCCGGCGCTTCCAGGCGGGCGGTGACTTCGTCCCATTCGGTAATGGGTTGCTCCAGCACCTTGGCCACGGTGACGTGCGGCGCACCCGGCGCCTGGGCGGCATTGGGTGTGCGTTCACACGCGGTAAGCACTACCAGCGCCAGTGCAGCAAGGGGATAACGCAAAGGTTTGAGTGACTGTTCCATAGGTAGTGTCCGCCAGACGGTTTGGGAATTTCCGGATTCTCGGCGTCGCGCGAGGTCGCGACGAATTGAACGGAGTGAAGTTGGCTATCACCAATAATGATGACCATCATGTTTAAGGGTAAAAAAGGATCGATCCCGCTTAAACCTTGGTATTGGTGAGCACGGTACAAACGGAATCCAGCGCCGGCCCCAACGCCTGCGCAGCATTCAACGCTCGCTTAGTGGGCACCATCCGGCGACCGATGCGCTCGAACAAAGGGTCGTTGAACAGCTTGCGCAAACGCACCAGCGCCGCGCTGACCGCAGGCTGGCCCAGCGATAATTGCTTCGCGGCGCGGGTGAGATTACGTTCCTGGATGAGCGCCTCGAACACCACCAACAGGTTCAGATCGATACCGCGCAGATCATTACGATTCATGAGTCCGGTCCACGTAGAGATTTTCAACTTGAGTCACAGGCTCGGGATCCGACAGACTTGCGTCGATTCGGGCAAAGCCATTGCAACGACCTTATATGACGACCATAATAAATACCAGCCTCTCAGCGACGCTTTTCCCAAGTGCAATCGACTGGGCTACAGGAGCAGTCTCATGAAAGTCACAAAAGACCAGGCCGCCGCGAACAAAGAAGCGATCCTCACGGCTGCGTCCCGGCTGTATCGGGAAAAGGGCATCGATGGCATCGGCATTGGTGAACTGTCGCGCTCCGTGGGCCTGACCCATGGCGGCTTCTACGGACAGTTTCCGGGCGGCAAGGAACAACTAGCCTCAGAGGCCGTCAGTCGGACGTTCGAGTCCAATATCCAGGACTGGCAAAACGCCAAATCCATTCCCGAACTGATCAAGGGTTACTTGACGCAAGCGCATCTTGATAACTGGACCGAGGGCTGCCCTATCCCCGCGCTGGGCGCCGACGTGGCCCGCACGGGTGGGACCGTCAGTGTTTCCTTCACCAAAGGCGTCGAACGCTTGATCGAAACGTTGATGGCGTTGGTCGATGGGGAAAGCCATGACGAGAAGTATCTGGAATCGCTGCGCATCCTGTCATCGATCGCAGGGGCCATGCTGATTGCCAGGGCGTTGAACAAGCCTGAGTTATCCGAGCAGTTTCTGCAGTCGGTGATCAGTGCTTGGCCTACTGCTCCCGCACCAAAAGAACGGGCTGCGTAGCGCCATTCAAATTTTTCATACGGGGACAAACTAAAACCATCCTCAGCCCTGATCGAAGATTCTCGCGAAACACCTCTGAAACGAGGGCGTCTGATCGACTAGCGGCAGATTAAGTTAGATGGCTCGGCAACTACTTGGGTGGGCTGGATTGCAGTATCACCTGCTGGACTGCACTGCCGAACAATCCAATGACGACGCTGAGTCCATTGGCATAAACGACAATGGGAAACTGGTAGAGATACAAGCCCCTAAAGCTCTGACTATTTACAACGCTTAGGTCAACTCGCCATTTCGGGAGAAGCGTTGTGCGTATTCAGTAGGGCTAACCCCAAGACGTCGCACAAATGCATTTCTTAGGACATCCACGCTGTGGTAACCACAGCGACGCGCGACTTCTGATATCGACTGCCCTCCAAGCTCAAGTTCTCTACAGGCTGCTTCCACCCTAACGTCCTCGACGTACTTTGCCGGCGAAGTTTGCAGCTCTTGCTGGAACATGCGTAATAACGTCCTGATGCTTGTGGAGAGCCTGCCGGCCAGTGCTTCGACTGACAGTTCCGAATTTAAATTTTCCCTGATCCACTGGCATAGCTCACCCAGATTCGTACCGGGTACATCCTGCGACCGACTGGTGACACTGAACTGCGCCTGTCCACCAGGACGCCGCAAGAACAGGAGCAGGTTTTTCGCAATGTCCAAAGCGACGTCATCGCCTAAATCCTCGCTGACCAATGCCAGCGCAAGATCGATCCCGGCGGATGTGCCAGCCGACGTGTACACATTACCGTCTTTGACCCAGATCAGATCTGGATCAACCTGCACATTTGGATAGCGCTCAGCC
Source organism: Pseudomonas sp. Ag1 (assembly GCF_000278565.1). Taxonomy (NCBI): domain Bacteria; kingdom Pseudomonadati; phylum Pseudomonadota; class Gammaproteobacteria; order Pseudomonadales; family Pseudomonadaceae; genus Pseudomonas; species Pseudomonas sp. Ag1. The sequence goes on along the minus strand of NZ_AKVH01000092.1, from coordinate 51,460 downwards.
AGCGCGCGCGTCATCTGCCAATGCGTCGTGGCCTTACGCCCCTCTAGGACTCCTGCCTCGGCAAGTGCGAACGCACCTACACTTATCGAACACAGGCGCCTCACCGTCGTCTCGGACTGCGAGCCAATCCAAGTGATAGCCGCCTCATCAAGCTGACCCATTACTTCCCAGCCCGCAGCCACGATCAACGTGTCGATTGCTTTGTTTTCGAGGCGCTCTTGCGCAAGCGTCCTGTGCGCAGTGAGTTTGAAGCCAGTGCTGTTCTCCAGATGTTCATTAGCATCCGAACAAACCAACTCAAGTACGTAGGGGGCATCCTCCCGGTCGTACAGACTATTCGCAAAGGCGAACACATCTGCGGGTCCAACCACGTCGAGCGCATCTATGGGCGGCATAGCCAAAATCACCACTCGTTTTTGCGTCCGACCTACAGTTGGATGAGTTGCATTGGTCTTTTTCTTCACGGCCCGCTCCCGCCTTTGTCATGGGCGCATATTGGCACAAATCGTTGTAAATAGTTAATATTGCCAAACTGAAAGACACGTAAACATCTGGCGACTTCATTTTCTAGGAGCAAAATTCGAGTGACCGGCATTTTTCGACACCGTACCAGTGACCGAACGAGCCTAGACGAATGAGTGTTTTGGTAAGTCGCCGCCAGGTTATTGCAGGCTTAGGAGTATTGAGTCTCAGCCTACTGGCCGGCTGCGATTCTGGAGGTAGGCCGCTGTACAAGTACGGCAAGGATCTGAGTGATCAGATACTTGGGCGCACATTCAAGTTAACGGATACCGACGGCTATGAGACGTCGCTCTCAAGCTTTCGCGGCATGATGCCAATGGTGATATTTGGCTTTACCAAATCCCCTTCGATCGTCCCCACTGCCTTGGCTCGCGCGGCAGAAATCAAAAAGATGATGGGCAAAGACGGTGAGCGTTTCCAGCTTGTATTTGTCACCTTAGACCCCGAACGGGATACGCCGGCGATATTGGATGCCTACGTCAAATCCTTTGATCCGTCATTTGTCGCCCTTTACGGCACGCCGAAGGAAACGGCCGCCACCGCGAAAGAGTTCAATGTCGTCTACGAGAAAATTTCCAGCGGATCGACGTACACACTGTCTCACTCAACCACCAGCTTTGTTTATGACTACAGGGGAACGCTGCGGCTCGGTCTTTCTCAATCGCTTTCTGCACAAGAGTGCGCGGAAGACTTGCTGAACCTCATGGAGATCTGCGAATGATCCGGCGCTCCCATCGATAGATAAACGTTTGGAAGCGCAACCGTCGAAACTGGAAGGCATGACGATTAAAGCCGCCACGCTTTAGAGCGTCCGGGCCTCGAAGCGCATGGCTCACAGGTAGTTTTTCCTTCAGGGCGTTCACCTGCCTGAACCCTGAACCCTGAATGAAAAAGACCAGACTGACGCAGGTGATTTTGGCTTGGTCGCTAGGTTTTGGACGAAAAGTGCCTGCGTGACAATCATGCTGCGTTAAAAACAGGCTCGGAATACCCATTTACAACCCGTAAACTCCGCTTAAACGCCCGTTAGGCCTTGCCTGATCGCCGCTCGGTTTCGCACAATCACTGAGGGTATGCGCGTAACATTGACCCGGAGCGTTTCAGCTTTGCCGAACAAATCTACTAACGGACTACCCGGATACCGGGGATTTGAGTATCAGATCGAAGCAACCGTTTGGGTCGCGCTTCACTTGATGCTCGAGGCAAAGCGCTGCGACGCCATAGATGTTGAACCTCAGAGTGCCGAGGATCTGGAGCTTGCCATCAATGCTGACGAGTCCAGTTCGTCAGTGACTTTATCTGTGAGTTCTACTAGGCGCTTGGTGCTGCAGTTCAAAACTCGTAGTACAGCGCCATGGACCAAGGATGCGTTGAGTGACGTAGTGGGTAATGGTCGACCCCGTGAACGCAAGGGAAGTGGTCCAGCACCCCGTATACGTGCCTTGGAAATGTTGATCCAGCGTCTCGACACGACTTATGTGCTCGTGACGGATGCGGGCGTGGACTCCGCCATATTCCATCTCGTTACTCCGTCGCTGCTTGACAGTAGTGCTAACAGGAACCCCATTGGTCTCCTGGACAATAAGCTGAAGTCATGCGCCCCCGCGCTGCTGGGTCGCCTGGCGATCTTGCCTGCAGTCACCCGAGAGCTTATCGCTTTCCGGACTAAGGATCTTATGTCGCGTGTTGGTAAAGTGCCGCATGTTTTGCTCGATAAGTGCTTGGTGTCACTCAAATCGCAAATTAGAAAGCGGTTGCTGGGCGATCTTGCCGGTGGATTCGCTTTGGCGGAGCTGGAATCAACGCTTAAAACCTGCGGAGGAGTACTCGATAACGACCCCATACTTGGTTACTTTCCGCCAGACGAAGTGGCACACCTCGAGGCGCTCCTCTCGGAGCGAAACGTACTGGTGCTGGTCGGGCCTCCAGGCATGGGTAAATCTTCACTGGCTTCGTATCTAGTCCGACTCCATCGTCGCTACGACGTGCCGTTCATAATTCATTATGAGCGAACCTCGCCCGGCGAAATCGAGCGTCGAATGCAGGAGCCTGGCCCCGCTCTGTTTGTCATCTCCGATCCTTGGGGGGTCAGCGACAACAGGGGGCGCAGTGACATGACGCATGATTTGTCACGGATCATCAGTACAGCGAGCGCAGATAAAAGGTTCATCATCACATCTCGTAATGATGTGTATGACGACGTCGATTTGATGACGCAGCAGCAACTTGAGCGGTTCGTAGTACCACTTTCTCTGGAAAGTTATACGGAGCGAACGTTGTGGGACATCGTTACGTACCGCCTCTCGAAGCAGCCCTCAGCCTTACACGTTGCGCAAGGGTTTCGGTTGCAAATCCTTTCGGAGTTAAGAAGCCCCGCTGAACTCGACCTCTTCGGAACGCTGCTTTCCGAGACCGCCCATGACACCTTGGAAGCATGGGCGGAGGCATTGAGGGATCTGCTTTTTGAGGATCAACCATGGACGGCGATGCACTCTGCGGACAGTGATGTCATGGACTTAATAAAACGTGCCGGCAGCGTGGTATCAGGCCGATACGCTAAGGAAATCCTGTCAGAGTGGATGGCGGGCCACACGGCCTATGTGGCTGCCAGTTGGGTTTTGTTTGAGTCGTTTGAGCATTTGGATGAGTCCGAATTCATACAATTACTTGAGTCGGTGAAGGCGCTTTCGAAAGGACGGCCTCCACGACAATTCGTCGCGTTCCTCAAGAAAAACAAAATTGTGGAGGATCGGGACGGACAGTTGATCATTCACTCCCTTAGCCTGGGAGGCATGCGTGATCTGCTCGACTCTTCGAGGCATGACGCACTGCTGGCAATTGAAAAAGTTGTCCTTCATTACGTGGCTTGGATGTCGGGGGCGGACGAAATGAATAGCTTGGGTCATGCCTTGCGCGTTCTGGAGACGTGGGATAAGTGGAACGTTGGATCGGTCGTCGGTTTTCAAGAGACGATTGCGTCGATTGATGGCTTCTTGGAGAGGAAGTGCCTGGCGAGTGTTGGTGAGGCGTTCCGGGATGCTGTGTTCATGGCTGGTTGGTGGAAGTTGTCTAACAGCAAAATGGTGCAATTCGCCGGCTCGTGGAGAGCCCGAGAATCAAGTTCGAAATGGTACCCACCGGATCTCTCGCCGAACTTCATTCACGACCTTGTCACCTCTGGCGATGCCGCCAAGTTCCTTCCACTATTTGTGAGTGAGGTGATGCCAAATACGCCGGTCCACTACGGCCAAGATGTTCAAGCATTCGTCGCATACATCTGTCAATTCCAGGTGGATCTCGGGCCTGCGGCCCGCTCTGCACTGGATCTGATGTACTACAGATTGACCGTTGATGATGGCAGCGGTAGTTATCTTGACCCAGATATCGATCTTAATCTCAAGCCGTTGAAGGCTTTGTTTAACAGTTGTACAGGCGAGCACTACCCTGAACTTCCCGGCCCAACTCCTCATTGGGAGTTGTGATTGCTGACGAGGCACGGTCGTGCTGGGTGTGGCGTGAGTGTAAGGTTCTTCATCCGTTTGAGCTTACCAAACTCCCTACCACTCGGCTTCCCGCTCCGCATTCCTGACAAGCCTTTGCAGGCGCACCGCCGCCTGCAATTGGGTTTCCAACGGATGATCGAACAACAGCGCCCGGGCTAAGTTGGCGAGTTGCAGCGGGCCGTCGCACACCCGCTGCGCCGCGTGATTGACGTAATATCGGCGAACAAGCGTATCGCGAGCCTCAGCAAGTCGTTACACCGAAGTCCGGTACAACACCGGCTGTAAGGTCACACGCCAGGGTAGATGCATCTGATTGCGCTGATGACATTTGAGTATGTCGCTCGATAAGCCGCTTGGTAATCTGGGTTGGCGACCCATGGGAATGCATGATCCGGTTTGTAGAGTATGGCGTTTAACGTGTCTGGTAGAGCGTTGGCGAACGCGCTCACATAGACCGGGTTGACCTTGCTGAACCGGGCAAGTGAATCGTCCTGGCCGTGCTGGGCAAGAATGCTGAGCAGACCGATTTCGGTCATGAGTAGGTAGGATAGGTATCTGATCGTTTCTCGCGCTTTTTCCCTGTCTCTAGTTTCTGTGCTCGTGGGGAGACCTGCGTACATTCCACGTTTGTCGGCCCCGGCGCCGCTATTGATCATGCTGTCCTTGATCAGCAGCTCCAGATCTGGAAGTGCAGCGAGATTTAAAAGGTTATCGAGCTGGGAAAGAACAAGTTTGATACGGTGGGCATGCTGCTCATCCATGCGTCCGGGTTCTTCGCGTAGCAATCGGACCTCATTGAATACGGCCGCGCTGAATTGTGTGAGGCAAGCCTGCGCTTGCATGATTTGGCGAGTGCTTTCGTGTAGCGCCTCTTGAACCCTTACCTGCAGTTGGAGGTTAGTCAGCACCAGGCTATCGGTCTCATTTAGAAATTTCGACAGCGGGAGCGTCTCATCCATTATGGAGATGCTCATGCTTTCCAAGTCAGTATCCGGGGGCAATTGGGGGAACAATGAGTCTGCTGTGATGTTTTGCCAGTCCGGGCGCTGGCACCGCCTGTGAAGATCAAGGGGCAGTACTTTATGGTCTGGAAGCTCGCTCAAGGGTAAACCGACAATGCGGTAAGCCTGGGCAACCAATCTCGAACAGAACTGAGTGACATCGCCAGCACCGCCCGCGCCGAAGTATGTGGTGAAGTCATACTGTTGCTTAAGGTAGTGGATGCCCGCTTCAGCGATTCTCTTTGCAGTTTCCTCAGAAACACCGGAATTTCGATAGATCTCGTAGGTACTGTCCTTGAACTTCAGTGCGTCGGAGACGACCTGGAGTGTGACCTCTGTGCCGTCGGCGTGAATGATGATGCCATCCCCAGCGCCAAGCATCACATGCGAGAACTTGGGGAGGATCGGTTTCAGGCTGATCTTGTCGGTAGTGCGAAGGCTTGCCAGGATGCGTTGACCTTGGATGTTGCCCCATTGGAGTATCGCATCGACTCCTGACGTACGAGGAAGAACAAAGATGATGTCTCCCGCCCGCACTGCCATGTGGTTGAATTGTTCATCCTGATTGTTATCGACTTGATGCATATCGAGGTCACCGCGGGTTGATAAGGTTGAGCATGACGGATGGGCTATCAGAGGCGCGTCTTGGTGGCTGTCGGTAAGACGTCACGCCCCCCCCCCGCCGCACTTTTATTCGGAAAGTTCCTGTGTAGGGACATGCATGTTGAAAACAGGCTCAGAATGCTCACGAGGAATCAGTGAACTCCGGTCCTAGCTTCTCTTTTATTTGCCTAATCCCCCGTTCGGCTACTTTTCGTGCCAACCCTAAATACGACTTTTCGCTAGTTCAGGAATCTGTAGATCTCTCTTCGCGACGCATATTTACAACGTGCTGTCGATTGTAAAGCTGATAGGCAAGTGCCTGCTTTCGGCCGTTCATTGGCGGTCACTCCCGCGAAAAGTGCAGGGTCGAATCCGACGCAAATGACTGGTCAGATCGAATGCAAAACAGTGGGCAATTCTGCGCAATTACCCATTGATCAATCCTAGATCCGATTGACGCTAAACCGTTGGCGATACTCGCCAGGGGTCAATCCAGTAACTCTGATAAATATCTTGCGAAAAGCGCCGGGGTCGCTGTAGCCAACCTCCCACGCAATTGCCTCGATCGGCAACGTACTGAATTGCAACATCTCACGCGCGCGCCCAACTCGCAGCCTCTGGCAATAATCGATGGCGGTGAAGCCCGTGGCCTTGCGAAAACGCCGCAAAAACGTTCTTTCTTCCAGGCCGGAGCGCAGAACCAGCGACGCAAGGGCCGTATCTTTCGCACCCGTCGCCTGTAGCCAATGTTGGACTTTCAGAACCGGGGCGTCGCCATGAGTCAGGTTTGGAGAAAAAGCACTGTAGTAGCGCTGCTCTCGGCCGGGCGGATCTACCAGCAAATAATGTGCGGTTTCCGCCATGATGACCGGCCCTAGAAAACGGTCGACCAACTTCAAACCAAGATCAATCCACGCCATCAGCCCTCCTGCACTGATGATATCTCCGTCATCGATTACAAGACGGTCGATATCAAGATTCGCATCGGGGAACCTTTGCCGAAACAAGTCGGCATGGTCCCAGTGCGTGGTGACCGACCGCCCCGCCAGCAGACCGGTTTCTGCCAACAGGAACGCTCCTCCGCAGACAGAACACAACGTCGTTCCCGCCCGATGATGGCCGAGCAGCCAGTCAACAAACGGCGCGGCTTCCTCTGACGAGACCTGCGTACCCAAGCGAGGTGGCATCAGTAGCACCGTTGGGTTTCCACTGGCCTCCCCTGCCTTCTCATCGACTCTGACAGGTGTACCACCGGGTCCGTCAACCTGCCATTGGCTGACCTGCAGGAAAACGCCCGTCTCCTTGTAATGCTGCGCCGCAAAACGGTCCGCTACCCCGAATAGATCGATCAAACCATGCACGGCCGCAAGCTGTACGCCAGGGAAAAGGACGATGCCGATTTCAATTGTGAGCGGTCTGGCCATGTGTCGGTATTTACCCTGTTTATGTCGATATCGCCACGAGACACTATCATGCCTGCGAATCATCATGTCAAAAGTTTCACCACCAAACGAAAGGGGTAGGAGATGACAAACGAAGTAGCAACAGTCGCAACTCCAGAGTGGCGAATTGCAGGTGAATGGCTGGATGTCTGTTCGTGCAACTCACCGTGCCCATGCACGTTCGCTCAACCTCCCACAGGCAATCATTGCGAAGTGCTGTGGGCGTACCGAATCAATGAGGGTCACTACGGCCCGACACCGATGGCAGGTCTGAAGGTGGTCCTGCTCGCCAACTTCACCGGTAACCTTTGGGACGGCGCATGGTTGGATGCGGGCGTGTTCCTCGACGCTGCCGCCGACGATGCACAGCGAGCGGCCTTGGCAGCAATTTTCACCGGCCAGGCCGGCGGCTGGATGACACAATTCGTACCAACGCACGTGCGTGAACTCCGGGGCGTGGAGTTTGCAAAGATTTCGGTCGACATCGAGAGCACGCTCGAACACTGGCGGGTGACCGTCGATGACAAGGTCGAGGCGAGTGGGCAGGCCATGAAGGGGCCGACCTCCGATCCGACCAAGCTGCTGCAGAGCTTCAACCCACCCGGCAGTGAAGTCGGTCCCACCGACGCAGCTGTGACATGGGGCAAGAGCGTTGCGGGCCGTTGGAAGGCATTTGGGTTCGATCAAAACATCCCGGCCGGCCAAGCGAGTAAGCACATCCCGTTCGACTGGCACGGACCGGACGCACCATGATGAAATCGGTCCTCTCCGCTTCACGATCCGCAGCTTCTGCGCTCGGGCGGGGTCAAGCGGGCCTGGGCTGGACGATCGTTATCGTTGCGCTTAGCCTCGCCGCCTGGTTCGAAATGCTGGTGGTCATGGGTGACATGGATGAGGGGCCAGGAACCCCGTTACACGGCTTACCCACCTACCTTATTGGCTGGGTTGTCATGTTGACAGCAATGATGCTGCCATCGGAGCTCAACTACATTGCGGCGTTTGCCGCCATGCTGAAGTCCCGTGGAGGAAAATCACTCGCCCGAACGCGGCGCATGGCGTGCTTCATCGCGGGCTATGGCGTCGCCTGGATCGGCTACGGACTGGCGGCCTATCTGCTGGACTATGCGATTCGTGCCCTCAACCTCGAGTTTCTTGCGTGGTATAGCGCTGGTCCCTATTGGGCTGGCGCTGTTTTGATTATCGCGGGAATCTTCCAGGTCTCGGCTTTGAAAAATGTTTGCCTTACGGGATGCCGTTCGCCGCTGTCTTTTTTCGCTCAATATTGGCGAGGGGGCGATTTCGGGGCTGTTCTGATGGGCGCGCGACACGGCATGGTCTGTGTGGGCTGCTGTTGGGCGATGATGGCGGTGATGTTCGCTGTCGGCGTCATGAGTCCTAGCTGGATGGCATTGCTGACCCTGTTGATGTTCGCTGAAAAGGTACTGCCCGGTGGGCATAAGCTCGCGATTCCAATCGCCGTGTTCCTCGGAGCCATGGGGATCTGGATGGCGTTGTCACCCGACACAGTACCGTTTCTGAAAAACCCTATGACAGGCACCATTTGCAAGCCGCATGTGCACTGACTTACGGAGTGAATTCGTTTTTCGTAGTGGGGGGCGGCGGCATTTTATGCCGCCGCCCCAGTCTTTTGTCCATCGCGGCGAACTACGCCATCTCGCCATTGGGCGAGAAGCGTTGCGCATACTCCTTCGGGCTTACGCCAATCCGCCGCACGAAGGCTTTTCTCAGGACATCCACGCTGTGGTAACCACTCCGACGCGCGACCTCTTCCATGGACCGTCCACCCAGTTCAATCGAGCGACAGGCAGCTTCTATTCGTACGTCCTCGACATACTTCGCCGGCGTGGTCTGCAACTCTCGTTGGAACAAGCGGATTAACGTCCTGACGCTGGTGGAGAACCTGTCCGCGAGTATTTCTACTGTCAGGTCCGAGTGCAGGTGCTCCGCAATCCACAGACACAACTCATCCAGATTGGAACCAGGAACATGCTGTGATTGAAGAGCAACGCTGAACTGCGCCTGCCCGCCAGGACGCCGCAGAAAGAGGACGAGATTTTTCGCGATCTCCATAGCCACTTCATCGCCCAAATCTTCGCTGACCAACGCAAGCGCAAGATCGATGCCGGCAGAAATACCGGCTGACGTGTATACGTTGCCGTCCTTGACCCAGATCGGATTAGGATCAACCTGCACCTGGGGGTAGCTATCGGCCAGGCTTCGCGCCATACGCCAATGAGTCGTCGCCCTGCGACCATCCAAAAGTCCTGTCTCAGCCAGAGCGAACGCCCCAACACAGATCGAACACACCCGCCGAACACTCGCGGACTTCGTTCTTATCCAATCAATAGCGGACTGGTCTACCTGCTCTCGAGCTTTCCAGCCCGACGTCACGATCAACGTGTCAATTGCTTCGTTGTCACTACGTTCTTGGTCAAGCGTCTTGTGTGCCATCAGCGCGATGCCCGTGCTGCTCTCCAGGTGCTCGTTGGCGCCTGCAGAGACCAGCTCGAGTAGATAGGGTGCGGTGTCACCGCGATGCAACCGATTAGCAAAGGCAAACACCTCAGCTGGGCCGGTCACATCGAGCGAGTCCACTGGAGGCAACCCCAAAATTACCACTCGCTTTTGCTTGGCACTGATAAGCGGATGGCTTGCTTTCGTTGACTTGCTCACGGCTATCTCCCCACACATACGAGATAAGCATATTGGCACAAAAAGACCGAAAATAGTCAATTACGCCAAGCAAAAATACCTAGACTGAATTTCGACCCGATTCAACGCTGAGGAAGCAATCATGAGTACACCAATCATCATCGGCGGCTTCAGTGCTCCAGACTCTGAACTCGCCCGTAAAGCGTCTGCCCTCGTCGAGCGCGTCCACACAAAGGCGCTTCTGCACCACGTGCACCGGACATGGTGGTTTGCCGAATTCCTGGGCCAACAACGTGGCATGAAATACGACCGTGAGACGGTTTACCTCGCCGCGCTTTTACACGATTTGGGACTGACAAACGAATTCTCTGCCGACCAACGCTTTGAAGTCGACGGCGCAGATGCCGCTAGCCGCTTCCTGCTTGAGAACGGTTATTCAAAGTCGAAAACTGAACTCGTGTGGGATGCAATCGCGCTTCACTCGAGTGCTGGCATCGCCGACCGCAAACAGCCGGAGATTGCCCTCATTTACCTCGGTGCCCATGTCGACGTTATGGGGCTGAACATTGAGCAGATCACGCCTTCGCTGATCGAAGATACGCTCGCGCTCTACCCTCGTATCGGGATGAAGGCCGCCTTTACCGAGGCAGTTGCCGAAGTCGCCCGGAAAAAACCTTTTACTGCCATCGGCACCGGGCTCGCTGACGTCGGACGTCGCCACATCCATGGATTCGATTGCCCGAACGTGTGCGACCTGATTGATAACGCCCCCTTCGACAGCTGACAAACGACGTTGCGCAGCAGCACGCTCTACGACACTTCAGTCTTGATAAGACCTGGCGCAGTGTCCTCCGCCGAGCAGCGTGCGTATCACCAACACCGGAGAATTTATCATGCAGCAACGTAAGTATCTCGTCACTGGGGCCACCGGAAAAACAGGCGTGCATACCATTCGCTATCTCCTCAACGGAGGGCACGCGGTTCGAGCTTTCGTTCACAAAAAAGACGGACGTAGCGAAGCACTAAAGAATGAGGGCGCCGAAATATTTGTTGGCGATCTCTTGGAGCATGACGACATCGTTCGGGCGATGGATGGGATCACAGGTGCTTATTTGTGTTACCCCGTTCGGCCAGGTTATATCCAGGCGACTGCCTACTTTGCAGATGCTGCTAAACGGGCAGGCGTCGAGGTCGTCGTGGAAATGTCGCAGATTTCTGCGCGTGAAGACTCGTTAAGCCTCGCAGCCCGCGACCATTGGATTGCCGAGCGGATTATCGACTGGTCTGGTGTGCCGACCGTCCATATCCGTCCGACGTTCTTTGCTGAATGGCTGATTTTCCCCTGGGTCCTTGATCAGATCGTTAAACAAGACAAGATCACGCTGCCATATGGTGGAGGAAGACACGCGCCGATTGCCGCTGAAGATCAAGCTCGATTTATCGCCACCGTTCTCACGCAGCCTTCTGGTCATATTGGAAAGACCTACCCACTTTATGGCCCGGTCGAACTGGACCACGAAGAGATTGCCGATGAAATAAGCAGCGTTATGGGCCGAACTATCACCTACAGCCCATCGACCATTGAAGAATATAGCGAGCACTTGGAGACCTATAACCTGCCGGACTTTTTGATCCAGCATTTCCTTGCCGTTGCTATCGACTACCAGAACGGAATTTTTGCCGGTGAAGATGGAGTGATTGGCCAGGTGACCGGGCAGCCTCCTCAAACAATAAGCGATTTTGTTCGTGCTAATAAAAAAGCGTTCGAGCCGTGAAGTTTTTTGGCGCATGCGTTGGGTGTTTGTTGTCTTCGCATGCGCCATTTTTAACTCCTGGAATGACGGTGTGCCGGCGTCCTCCGATTGGCTGCTAGCGTTACTTCACTTCCTGCAGCCAAACTCAATCAGGCAAGCGTGAATATATTCAATAAGGCTTTTTCCGACGAAAAATTTGTTAAACACAATTCTCCACAGAGGCACCTGCAATGAAAATCAGCGGCAATACTATATTTATTACAGGAGCAACTTCTGGCATTGGACGCGGGCTTGCCGAGGCCTTTCACAACAAAGGAAACAAGGTAATTATCGGCGGCCGCCGCAAGGCCCTGCTGGATGAAATCACCCAGGCCAATCTTGGTATGGATTCGGTAGAAATCGACGTGAGCAACCCGGCGCAGATCGCCAGCGTCGCGGCGGATCTCATCCATAAATACCCGAAACTTAATGTCGTCATCAATAACGCCGGCATCATGCCGTTTGACGATGTGACCGGCCCGCTTGACGACGCCCAAGCCACTTACCTGGTCGACACGAACCTGCTGGCACCGGTACGTATCAGTGGCGCGTTCATCGAACACCTGAAACGCCAGCCACTGGCGTACATCATCAATAATAGTTCCACGGCTGCTTTTATTCCGATGGCAATGTTCGCGCTCTATTCCGCGACCAAAGCCGCCATCCACTCTTATTCGCTTTCCCAACGCTTCGCGTTGCGCAACACCAGCGTGCACGTCCTGGAAATTGCGCCACCTTGGGTTGACACCGACCTCGTTTATAAAAGCGGTGACGAACGCGCCTTGCAACTGGAGCCCTTCATCGAGCAGACGATGGCGTTGCTAGAGACTGCGACAACCGAGGTCGTCGTTGATGCGGGCCGCCAACTGCGTAATAGCGCAGGCCCGGGCGAACACGATGTCGTGAACTATCTCAACCAAATGTTCATTGACCATCCACTTCCGAAACCTTGACCTCGGGTCGGCAGGCCATCAAGACATCGATGGCCTGCTGATTGCACCAACGTCAACATTCCACGCGGGAAATTTTACCTTGAGTCTTTTTAACGATTTCAAACTGGGCAACCTGGTTCTGAAGAACCGCTTTGTCATGGGCCCGATGACACGCTCCCGTGCTTTTCAAGACATCGCCACTGAACAAACGGCGCTGTACTACACCCAACGCGCCACAGCTGGCCTGATAGTTACCGAAGGTACGCCTATCTCGCGAGAGGGCCAGGGCTATCTGTTCAACCCAGGCATTTACACGCCAGAGCAAATTGCTGGCTGGAAACTCGCCACTGATTCGGTGCACAGCGTCGGCGGCAAAATTTTCGCCCAGTTGTGGCATGTGGGTCGCGTCTCCCACACCTCGCTTCAAATCGACGGCGCCGCCCCTGTCAGCGCAACCGGCAAGGCTGCAAATGGCGCTACGGCCTACGCCTACACCGAGAATGGTGAGCCAGGTTTTATGCCGACGTCCACGCCCCGTCCCTTGGCGACCGACGAAGTACGCCGCGTGGTCGACGATTTCGCCCAGGCCGCGGCCAATGCCATAGAGGCCGGCTTCGACGGTGTTGAGCTGCATGGCGCCAACGGCTATCTGCTCGAGCAGTTCCTCAACCCGCTGGTCAACGACCGCACCGATCATTACGGCGCGCAGAACCTGGAGAACCGCCTGCGTTTTGTTTTCGAAGTGGTGGACGCTGTGTGCGAGCGCATCGGCGCAGATCGTGTGGGCATCCGTATTTCGCCTTACGGCCAGTTGATGGACATGCCGCTCTACCCGGAAATCGACGAGACCTACATGGCCCTCTGCACAGGTCTGGGCAAACGAAATATTGCCTACGTGCACGTCATGGATCAAACACACTTTTTCCTGGCAGCCGAGAACTCGATAGCCCGCGAGGATGCACTGAAAGCACTCCTGCGCAGCTGCCGCAAAGGCCTGAACACGACCGCACTGATCCTGGCTGGAGACATGACACTGGAGCGCGCCCGCGAATTGGTCGAAGCCGATCTGATTGACCTGCCGGCGTTCGGCCAACCCTTTATCTCCAATCCCGACCTGGTGGCGCGACTGCAAAATGGCTGGCCGCTGACGCCGCCGGATCGCGGCACCTACTATCAGGGCGAAGCCGAAGGCTACATCGACTACCCGCCGTACGCGGGATAGGTTTGCCGCTTGGATGATTGAAATCCCCAGACCAGAGTGGGCGGTGAAAACCTACTCACTTTAGCTGGGGACATTGCGTATCGCGTTAATGGATAGGTGAGCCCAATGTCTGAACAAACCCTGGCTGTACACTCCCCTTACGATGGCACTGTCATTGGCAAAGTGGAAGTCTCTACCCTGGCAGATGTCGAGCAGGCGCTGGCCGTCGCGCATAGTATTTTCCGCGACCGTAACCAGTGGCTGTCAAAACCAAAGCGCATAGAAATCCTGCACCGCGCCGCCGAGTTAATCAGTGCGCGCAAGGTACAGATTGCGATCCAGGCCGCTAACGAAGGCGGCAAGCCGTTGAAGGACTCCATCACTGAAGTAGAGCGCGGCATCGACGGCATCCTCAACTGCATCGAAGTACTTCGCACTGAAGCCGGTCATGTTGTCCCCATGGGCTTAAACGCTACTTCCGCAAATCGTGTGGCGTTCACCCAATACGAACCTATCGGCGTGGTCGCCGCGGTCTCGGCGTTCAACCATCCCTTCAATTTGATTGTGCACCAGGTGATTCCGGCCATTGCTGTCAGCGCGCCAGTGATCGTAAAACCCGCAGCCAACACTCCGCTCAGTTGCCAGACCCTGCTCGATATTTTGGCTGAAGCTGGCCTGCCAAAAGGCTGGGCTCAAATGGTGCTGCCGACTGATAACGCTATTACCGGCAAGTTGGTTTCTGACCTGCGAGTAGGTTTCTTTAGCTTCATTGGGTCCGCCGCCGTCGGTTGGATGCTGCGTTCGACCCTTGCCCCTGGCACTCGTTGTGCACTGGAGCACGGCGGCGTGGCGCCGGTGATCGTCGCTGCCGACGCTGACCTTGACGACGCCCTGCCACGTATCGCCCGCGGTGGTTTCTGGCACGCTGGACAGGCATGTGTCAGCGTTCAACGTGTTTTCTGTCACCGCAGCATCGCCACACAGGTCGCGGTGCGTCTAGGCCATATAGGTAATGCTTTGATGGTCGGTGATCCAGCTAGCATCCATACCGACGTCGGTCCACTGATCGCCGAGCGCGAAGTTGAGCGAGTTGGCCAATGGGTCGATGAAGCCATAGCCGGTGGTGCACGTCTGATCTCAGGCGGTAGTTCGCTGAGTCACAACTGCTATGCGCCCACGGTGCTGTTAAATCCGCCGATCAACTCGAATGTGATGCAGAAAGAAGTGTTCGGGCCAGTCATCGCGGTGTACGCCTACGATGATCTGGCAGATGTAATTAAGTTGGCTAACGCCCTGCCATTTGCCTTTCAGGCCGCAGTGTTCACCCAAGATTTGGAAACCGCCATGCAGTGTTACCAGAACCTTGACGCCACTGCCGTCATGATCAATGAGAACACCCTGTTCCGAGTGGACTGGATGCCGTTCGCCGGAGCACGGTTGTCCGGTCATGGCGTAGGCGGGATCCCGCACACCATGAAGGAAATGCAAGTCGAGAAGATGATGGTCTGGCGCTCTCGGGCCGTACCCGGTTGAAAGCATGATGGTTGGCCAGACACGCTTCTGGCCGAGACTACCACCGCATAAACCGTCCATAGAAGCGAGGTACTCGCCATGAACCAAAGACTGAACAGAATCAAGGGGATTTTGGCTGCAGAAGCCAAGGCTATCAGCAGTGTTGAGATCGACGATCGTTATGACCAAGCCATTGAACTGATGAAAACCTGTGAGGGAAAACTGATCATCACTGGCATCGGCAAAGCGGGGTTTATCGCTAAGAAATTCGCGGCGACACTTTGTTCAACGGGAACCCCTGCCGTCTACATTCATCCCGCAGAGGCCGCTCATGGTGATCTCGGCGTCATCGAGGAAAACGACCTGGTTTTTGTGTTTTCTACCAGTGGCAAAACTCGAGAAGTCATCGAACTGATCAAGTTCAGCCGGCACCTTACTTCCGGGAAAGTGATCGCTATCACCTCTCATCCAGAAAGTGAGCTCAGGGACAACGCTGATCTGGTTCTCGATATGGGAATTATCGAAGAGCCTTGTTACTTAGGCCTGACTCCTAGCGCGAGCATCGCGGTCATGAGCGCGATTAGTGACGCGATTACGCTAACGCTGATGGAGGAAAAAGGAATCACGCGCCGCGATTATGGTATTCGCCATCATGGTGGTTACCTAGGCCATAAGGCCAGGCTGGACAATGAATAAAAACTTAAAGCGACCGTAACCAATGAATCGTAGCAATCTGTACGGTATCGATTTTAATTTGTTAGTCATTTTTGAAACGCTCTTTCACGAGCGAAGTATGGCTGGTACTGCAGAAAAGCTGTCGCTAAAACAACCGGCTGTCAATGCAGCGCTGAAGCGCTTACGAACTCTGCTTGACGACCCCTTGTTTGAGTACATTGGACGGAAGATGGAGCCCACAGCCAAGGCAATACGCGCGGCACATATGCTTACCCCTGCGTTGGATTCAGTCTGTACTGCAGTGAGTGCGATGAGCAACGTTAAGCCAATGATCAGCCCTGCTAAGTTTCACATCGGTATCAATCTTGACATTGCACCCGCTCCGCTCTTTACGTTGACCAAGAGAATCACGTCAGCGATGCCTAGTGTAGGGTTAGTCGTACGGTATACAAGTGCCGAACAAATGTCTGAGATGTTATTGTCTGGCGACATTTCAGTGGGGGTAGGCCACGCGCCCAATTTGGCGCCTGAACTACAGAAAACCGCACTCGGAAAAACTGCTATCTGTCTTGTTTGGCGCCGTGTAGATGAGTCTGATCCGGCCGAGGTCTGGCTTCGAAGTGAACTATTGAAATGTTTCAACGAGAAAACCTAAAACCCCATAGCCCTTACGAGATCAGAAAAGGAACGGATGGACAATGTCGATCTCAAGATCGATCACAGCACTGCACACGTTTATTCGCTCGTTCGCCATGATTGGCTGACCATCGGTAACATTGTCTTGTGGCGTGGGTGAAAGCACGACTCCTATTGTGTTTCAGCTAGTAGGAGCGCAATTTTCCGAGGACAGGCTACTGAATTTTAGCCACGTGTTTCAGCAAAGTACCGAATGGCATCGCCGTCGCCCCGACCTCGCATCCTGAGGCAGCGCGTGCCTAACCAAATCCCGCGCGAGGGAGTGTCTGATGAACGCTGTTATAGAGCTGTACGGCGCCCAAACCGGCAACAGCCTGAGGGCTGCAATCGCCTTGGAAGAAGCAGGTGTGCCGTACACGGCACGCCTATTGAATCTGCGGGCACATGAGCACCGCGACCCGGCGTACCTGGCGCTCAATCCCGCTGGAAAAGTCCCGACGCTGGTTGATAACACATCAGTACCGGCACGGATCATCAATCAATCAAACGCAATCATTCAATTCGCCGACGCTAGTGCTCCCGGCCGGCTAGCACCCGCACAACTTGGATCGGAACGTGATCGGGTTTTTGATCGGTATTTCTTTTTCGTGACTGACGTCATTGCGCCTAGCCACTCAGCTTTCTTCTTGCGCCAAACTGGACTTGACGATGCAGCGGCAAAGATCGAGCGGCTTGTCATCGAGCAACTGGTCTATTCGGAAAGTTTTCTTACCGACACCTTCATGGCTGGCGATCATTTCTCCATGGCGGATATCTCAGCGTTCACCATTGCTGCATCAGTACGTGACAAATTGAACTGGGCAACGCTGCCTCGCTTATCGCGGTGGTTCAATACAGTCGATGCTAGACCTGCCGTACAACGGGGAATAAGAGCTTTCGAGAATCCGTAGTCGCAATCTTGGGGAGCACTCCGACAACCAGCCTCTCGGCCCACGTGCAAATTCTAAATTTGGCAGGCTATCGCGGGGTTCGCAGCAGGATTGTCGCGCGAGATACTGCTGAGCTATCTGCCCGCGTTCTTTACAGGCTGCGTACTTTGCTTGATCGCTGCTATTGGCATATTGACGGTCAGACAGAAGGAAAAGAAGCTGCATTAGTCCAGAACGCGTGATGAATCATGCCTATGACTCCGAGGGAACTATAGGCTTGGACGGAGGCTGTCGTTCACGGAAGCAGAATGTGTGGAAGTTTAGGGTGACCGGTCGGAAGTCGTCCGGATCGACGTCGCCATAGACCCCAGCATATTGGCCGATGATTTTCTCGAGCCTGCTCGGTTCATGCCTCAGAAGGTAGGTTTGGGGGAATTGCTTGTCGGTGCTGGAGGCCGATATCAGCCGGACTCCGTCGGCTCGGTGCCTTTGCCTAAATGGTGGGAATACTCCATTGGGCTCAAACCAAAGCGGCGCGTAAATACCCTCCTAAGCACGTCGACGCTGTGGTAACCGTTTCGGCGACTGATGTCGTGCATCGATTTCTCGCCAAGCGCAAGCGAACGGCAGACCGCCTCCAGCCGGACGTTTTCGACGTATTTTGCAGGCGTGGTCTGCAATTCTCGCTGAAACATTCGTATCAACGTTCTGACGCTGGTTGAAACTCTGGCTGCCATTATCTCGACTGTGAGATCCATATGCAGATGCTCACTGATCCAGAGGCATAATTCGCTCAGACTTGAATTGTGCGCCTGCTGTGACTGAAGCGCGAAGCTAAATTGCGCCTGTCCGCCCGGACGATGCAAGTACAGAACCAAATTCTTCGCTATCTCCATGGCGAAGTCATTTCCAAGATCTTCACTTACCAGCGATAGCGCGAGGTCGATTCCGGACGATATGCCAGCCGACGTGTAGACATTGGCGTCTTTCACCCAAATGGGAGACGGATCGACCTGTACCTTGGGATAGCGCTCCGCCAAGCGTCGTGCCACGCTCCAATGAGTCGTCGCCCTGCGGCGGTCCAGAAGACCCGCGGCAGCCAACGCGAACGCCCCAACACATATAGAGCACACGCGCCGCACAGTCTTCGAGCGCGTTCGAAGCCACTCTATGGCTTCCTGGTCGATCTGTTCGAACGACCTGGATCCCATTGTCACAAGCAAGGTGTCAATGGGTTTGTTCGCACGCCGCTCTTGCTCGAGTGTGCTATGCCCTCTGAGTGCAATACCTGTTTCGCTCTCGAGGTGCACATCAGCAGCAGAGCTAACTAGTTCGAGTAAGTAAGGGGCAAGTCCACCGCGGTCCAGTTGATTCGCCCACGCGAATACTTCCGCTGGGCCGATCACGTCGAGCGCGTCTACCGGTGGCAAACCCAATATGACAATCCGCCTCTGCCTCACGTCTGCAGGCGGAGCGGCTGGTTTCGTCAATTTTTTCATTGGAGGTGGCCCCGTGCGTCCGGGCTTAGAGTGAACATTTGTGGCAGAAATAGTCTTGGATCTGTCACTTGTGCTCCGTCCGAACAGCATAGACTGAAATTCGCTGACCCTCGCATGCTTCGGCGAGCCTGCCATTCGTGAACTCGTAGATAGGCGCGGAGAACGGAAATGTTTGGCACTGGACACCTGTCACCACTCGAAAATTCCGAGGCAGTCGCAACAGCTATTCGCCAATTTATGCAACATCTGGGGACATAGCTCTAAGGAGATGCCTGAAGGGCTGTTCGCCCTATGACCGTCGCTTGTGGGCCAAGTGGACAGGCCGGTTGCTGCAGAGGCTTGTGGCATGAGTGGGAGTCAAGCGCACGAAAACGAACCTTAACCAATCGGGGTAAGACGGAACGAGCGAACCGAGCATTCGCTTTGCAGTGTCAGTGCTAACTATTTGTTTAGGAGGTAACGATGCGCTTCTTTCCGAAGGTAGTTGCTGCGCACAAGATTGATCCCGATAAGCGAGCGAGTGCAGTTGATTTCGTCAACCGAGTCAATTGGCTGTTCGAGACATGGGATCTCGAGGAAATGATCAGTTCATTTACTGCTGATGCGAAGGTCATTCATTTCAAGGGTGAAGTAAGCGGCGAATCCAACATCCGCCATTTTCTCACTGAGATCTATCCTTATCTGGTTCCAGGAATCAGTCGTTGCGGCTCGGGTCACATTGTTGATGAAGAGGAAAATGGACTCGTCGCAGTCCGATATCACAACCTTCTTGTACGCTACGCGGTACCGGAAGACGCTCCGAAAATGAGCGACGGCGAACTGACCGAGAGCGATTATCTACCGATGATCTGGATGTATTCGCCAATGCTTGATCGACTTCGCGAGACCGAAAACGGTTGGAGGATCGCCGAGCGCTACATCGGCGGCTCAACGACGAATCGCCGACTGACGCCGCCAGATATCTCCGCCGCTGCAATACGACCTTTCCTACCTGGTACTTAAGGAAAACCAAGAGCTGGCTGCTCGGGCTGGCCAGCACTGGACATCCCGAGCAAGGGCATTCGATCCTTCTGTTTCACTCCCCCCTGGAGTTTTGAATATGAAGATCAAGAATTCAGTCGTGTTCGTGACGGGAGCGAGTCGTGGGCTCGGCCTGGCATTTTCCCGCGAGGCACTCGCTCGCGGTGCTAAAAAGGTCTATGCAGGGATCCGCAATCCCGAAGACTTCGCCGAACCCGGCCTCGTTCCAGTCAAGCTCGACGTCACCGATCCAGAGTCCGTCATCGCGGCGGCAAGGATCGCATCCGATGTGACTCTGCTGGTGAACAATGCCGGGATTGCGGAGGTCACCGAGTCGCCGTTTTCCGAAGGCGCAGATGATCAAACGCGGCGAATCTTCGAAACGAATTTTTATGGCCTTATGCGAACGACTCGTGCGTTTCAGGCTTCCCTTCCCAGCAATGGCACGGGCGGCATCATAAATGTATTGTCCGATGTCACCTGGAGAAGCGTGCCAATACTTGCACCGTATTCAGCATCGAAGGCAGCGGCATGGAGCTATACCAACAACATCAGGGTGCATCTTAAAGAAAGAAGCATCCAGGTGGTCGGTTTGCATGTTGGCTTCGTGGATACCGACCTCACGAAGGATTTCGACGTGCCGAAGGCAAACCCGATGGACGTAGTCCGCCAAGCCTACGACGCCCTTGAGGCGGGCGAAAGTGAGGTTCTGGCGGATGAAGGTACTCGTGCATTGAAGCAAACGCTTTCGTCCAAGGTTCCAGCGTACATCGATCCTGAAATTCTCTAGTCGAGGGACGCATGAACTGAATCTCGCTCGCGATTCAGGCACTTTTCGATCAAATTCAGCTCATTAAAACTTTGAACCAGTCTCGCGCCATGTGCTGGTTGCACGTGCCGATAGTGAATGCTTCAGAAATGTCATTGAGGGCCCTGTCACCTAAGAGCATCAGAGGAATGAGGCACTGGGTGATTCGGAGACTCGATGGCTCAAGCTGAGCATCGTATAAGCGAGTGATCTGCCGACTCGCCTTCCTTATTGCGGAACAATTGCACTGATCGATACCTAGCGATTGGCTAGCCGGCAGCACCTCTATATTGACTCTCTGCTACTGATGATTGTTTAAGCATTTGCGTACTGGTTACGCATAGACATCTCGGTATTTTTCAATGAAAGCCTGCATGGACAGCGCGGGCGCGCCGGCACCCTTTCCACTACGTCATTCACAGCCGAGAAAACCCCCTCTTAGTAGTCCTGAGCGACTTCAACCAGATTCCGTACCAAGGCTGGCGGAAACTTGGAATCCTGCGTCAGGCCCGCTGTGCACCGGGGATCAAAAGCGTTCGAGAATCTATAACGCTGCCAGTTGAACTGTTGGACTCCGGGTTTTCTCCTGAGTAACGCATGGGTTTCGATCTTCGCAGCCGCCATCGACGAATGTGTTTCTTGAGATCGGCCGGTGGTGCTTGGCAGAGGCACGTGACCAGCAGTGAGAGTCGTGGGCCGCGTGTGGAGTGACGATTCGGTATGCCTAGAAGGCCAGAACAGATCCGCCTCAAAATTTGGCACAAATCATCCAGAAACAGTCAATTCTTACCTATGGAAAACACATAGAGTTGGTTTCGGCTGGTTCCCACTGGTGAATGCAAATATCCGGTATCCGTACCCTTCCCCAGCAGCGGCCGCCAGGGGAATCAGCCATACAGACCGACCTGTCGGGTTGGTTGAGAAGTGATCCAAATACGCTCACGGAGGAGGCTTTCGGGTCAGCCTAGCTCGGTGTGATACATCGCTTCACATGACGACAATAATTTAAATAAAACGCTCGCCATTGACCGTGACTAGGCTGGGTAGAAGTTCAAACCGAGGTAACGCGAGCGATGCCTTTTGCGGCAAGCACTCCGCTCAAAATCACCCGGTTGCGAAAAGAAGCAGCCAGTCCCGTCCGTAGCTGTATCGGGCGCAGGCTAGGAGCCGGCAGGCCGCTAGTTCTCCTGTTGTTCAGCGATGTTGAATACCTCGGTCGAATGAAGATTGACGAGTGATTCCTTGGAGCTTGAAACGCACGGTACGCGAGGCGAGAGCCGCTAAAAAGCTGTGGAACTCTTCGTTCGACAGCCCTCACTTTCTTGCAATCGTAGTGGCGATGAGTGCCACAAAAAAGGAGTACCTATGATTTCCGGATGGCTCTCGAGCGTTCTCGCCCGTCGTAACATTCACTACGGCTGGGCCATGATCGCGGTCACATTCCTAACCGCCCTGATCAGTGCTGCATCGGTAGGTGCTCCGGGTGTCTTCATCGTGCCGATGCAGATGGAGTTCGGCTGGAACACCGTGGAGATCTCCTCCGCCCTCTCGATCCGTTTCGTGCTCTTCGGGCTGATGGCTCCTTTTGCTGCTGCACTGATGAACCGATATGGCTTGCGCCATGTCACCCTCACTGCATTGACGATCATTGTGGTCAGCCTGCTGCTGTCGCTAGGAATGACGAAGGTTTGGCAACTCGTAGTCTTGTGGGGCGTCGCCGTCGGCATCGGTGCTGGCATGACCGCGTTGACGCTCAGCGCCACAGTCGCCTCGCGCTGGTTCAGTGCTCGTCGAGGCCTCGTCGTTGGCGTCCTCACCGCCAGTACGGCAACAGGACAGCTTATTTTTATGCCGATTCTCGCAAGCATCACCGACCAATGGGGGTGGCGTTGGGCTCTCGGCTTGATGTGCGTGATGTTGGTGATTGCCGCATTGGCGGTGCTGCTGGTAATGCGCGATCGTCCGAGTGACATGGGCTTGAGGCCCTACGGGGATGTCGGCACGGACCCGATCGCTGTACCGACATCAAGCAGTGCATCGATCATCGCCGCTTCAATCGGCGCCCTGCGCGACGCCGCAAAAACCAAGGTGTTCTGGATCCTGTTCGGAACATTCTTCATCTGTGGGGCGACAACCAACGGCCTGGTGCAAGTTCACTTGATCCCGATGTGCGGTGACTTTGGCATTTCGCAGGTGAAGGCTGCTGGCTTACTCGCCGCCATGGGCGTATTCGACCTTGTCGGTACCGTCGCGTCTGGCTGGCTGTCCGATCGCTTCGACAACCGCCACTTGCTGTTTTGGTACTACAGCCTTCGTGGTTTGTCGCTGATCGTGCTGCCTTTCACTGACTTCTCGATCTATGGCCTTTCATTGTTCGCTGTGTTTTACGGCCTTGACTGGATTGCGACCGTTCCTCCAACCGTGCGTCTTGCGGCCTCCCGTTTTGGTGCGGAGCGCGCGGGACTTGTGTTCGGGTGGATTTTTGCCGGGCATCAAATCGGTGCAGCCGCCGCTGCATTTGGGGCCGGTTGGTCACGGGTGACACTCCTGAGCTACCTGCCGGCGTTCTTCACAGGCGGCGCGCTTTGCCTGATTGCCGCGGTAGCCATCATGACCATCCGACAGCAGGAAAAGAAAGTCGCATCGACAGTCCAAGCTGCGAGTTGAGCAAAACGAGATAGGTCAATTCATGCGGTTGGTGGCTCCTTTCGCACCAACCGTTAGGGTTTCGAATTCTGAGGTTTTTCGTTAAATGCTTAGCTCAAGGAGGAGCACACACACTGAAATTCGGCAGCACATTCATCTTCAAATAGGCACCTGCACATGAATACGCTTTTAACTCGCCGCAACGTAATCGCAGGCATGGGTGTGCTCGGCCTGGGCATTCTCGCAAGCTTCAATAGCTCCGCTTCGACCTTTAAAAACGGCTGGGATTTGAGAGGTCAGGCTCGCGGACGTTCGTTCACCTTGAACGACACGAAAGGCAATCAAAAGACGCTGTCGAGCTATAAGGGCTCGGTCGCAATGATTTTTTTTGGTTTTACCCAATGCCCAGCCGTCTGCCCCATCACACTGTCCAAGGCGGCAAAAATCAAAAAACTTTTAGGTCCTGATGGCGACCGACTGAGGGTCGTCTTTATTACGTTAGATCCGGAACGCGATACGCCAGCCGTCCTGGACGCCTACGTAAAAACTTTCGATCCAACGTTTGAAGCACTGTATGGAAGCCTAGAAGCCACGGCGGCAACAGCTGCGGAGTTTGGCGTTATCTATGAAAAAGTCCCCCTCGGCGAGACCTACACCATTTCTCACACCGCGATGAGCTATGTCTATGACTCCAAGGGGACGCTGTGCCTTGGGTTGAGTCAGTCGCTCACGGAACAGGAATGCGCGGAAGATCTACTCACTGTCATGAAGGTCAGCTAATGAAATCTCAATCCAACAAAAAATCGCTCATCAAACCTCTGGGGCGAATCGCGCTACTTTTTTCTCTGTTGGGGATGGCCTGGCAAGCGAGCGCCCAGACCAAAATTGAAGACGCATGGATTCGGGCAACCGTGCCCGGGCAGCAATCGACCGGCGCGTTCTTAAAGGTCACGTCCAGTACGGACAGTAAACTGGTTAACGTCCAATCGCCGGCAGCAAAAATGGTCCAGATTCACCGAACGACCATGCAAAACGAAGTGATGCACATGGACCCCGTTGATTCGGTCGCTTTACCAGCTGGCAAAACCGTCGTCTTTGACCCAAGCGGCTACCACGTGATGTTCATAGGGTTATCCGCCCAAGTGAAAGACGGTGACAAAGTGCCTCTGACACTGATAGTGGAAGACGCTACCGGCAAGAAGGAATCAGTCAAGCTGGACGTCGATGCACGAGCACTGAACGCGTCTGACAGCGACGATATGAAGTAACCCCTCCCCCTCCCACTCGACGAAATTTGATCCTGGCAGTTAGGACGATTGCCAGGATCTGCGGCACAAAACCTTGTCATAAAGTAAAAACTGGACACTTACTGCGAATACTCAGCGTTAGTCGAAGCCCGTCTCACGCCCACGCCGCAGAGAGCGCTTTACGCCCCCCTTCAGCATCTAGGGCACAGTAGAGCAGCAACGCCAGCGAGTTTTCAGCAACAGCCCAAGGTTTTACTGCATCGATTAAGCGTTCTAACGCTACAGAAACGGCTGCACGATAAGTCAATGCGCGAGCTCCAAACCCTGTTAACCAGTTAAGAATGTCTAGGGGTAATCATGACCACACCACGAATCTCCGCCTGCGTGTTTGATGCCTACGGGACTCTTTTCGACGTACATTCGGCGGTCGCAAGACATGCCGATGAGCTGGGTCAGCACGCTCGCGAAATATCGATCCTATGGCGCACCAAGCAACTGGAGTATTCGTGGGTGCATACCCTGATGCGGCGCCATACAGATTTCTGGACGTTAACCGAGGCAGCACTCGACTATGCCCTGGCTTTTTACAATGTGAAAAATGAGCGGCTAAAACAGACGTTACTAACAAGCTACCTGACGCTGGACGCCTACGCTGAAGTCCCGGCGGCGTTGCACAGCCTTCGCGAAGCAGGCGTACGAACAGCGATCCTTTCGAATGGATCTCCCCGGATGCTGGAAAGCGCGGTTCGGTCTGCGGGTCTGGATAGTCTGCTTGATGAGTGCCTTTCCATTGAGCAGGTGCAAATCTACAAACCGGATCCGGCAGCCTATGAGATTGCGGTAGCAGCATTGAATGTGTCGTCGACCAAAGAGATCGCCTTTTTCTCATCCAACGCATGGGACGCCGTAGGGGCTCATGCGTTCGGTTTCCACGCGTTTTGGCTTAATCGATCCAGGCAGCCCGAGGAGTATGGGTTGTACGAGAAAGCAACGAAGCTCGAATCGTTGAACGGTGTAGCTTCATGTGTGACTGCACAGATCCGCTAACTGGCACGAAGGGGCCCCGGAGGAATCTGTCGGTGATCGTTGCGCCCGGGGTCGCCCTGGAAGGCAGCGCAATAATTCAGTCGTTCGATACGGCGCGCTCGATATCACCGACCACCACGGCAGCCAGTCCCTGCCGCAACGAGCTTACTTGTTCCGCGCCGTTCAATCGCTCAAATTGCCGTTGAGCCTCTTCCCAGAGCGGCGCCGTTCTTTCAAACAAGTCTCGCCCCGCCTCGGTTAATTCAACCAGGCGACTCCTGGCATCGGATGGCGAAGGACTGATCGAGATCAATCCATCGCGCTCCAACAGGCCGGTCATTTTCCCCATCGCCGTGCGTTCGATGTCGAGCCGCTCAGCAAGGGTATTGATTGCAGCACTTCCCAACTCATTAAGCGCTGCCAAGGCAAGGTACTGAGTAATGCGAAGCCCCGAAGGCTCGAGTTGCGCATCATAGAAACGGGTGATCTGCCGGCTCGCCTTCCGTATGGCGGAACAGTTGCAATGGTCGATCCCTAGGGGTTGTTTCACCGGCAGCATCTCTACTTCCTCTTCACTACTGTTTGATTTTTGGTGCCTTGGCTATTCAAGTCACACATACACGTCGCGGTACTTTTCCACGAAGGCCTGCACCGACAGAGCAGGCGTTCCAGTAACCTTCTCTACTATGTCGTTCACACCTGCGAAGACGCCTTCACGGTAGTTCTGAGCAACCTCGACCAAGTGCTGTACGAGAGCTGGTGGAAACTTGTACTCATGCTCCATCTTATGCTCGAACGCCTCAATTGATGTCGGTGCGTACTGGATTTCCGCGCCAAGCACTTCACTCATAGCGGCGGCTATTTCGGTATGGTTCATTTCGACCGGGCCATGAAGGTTGTAGATCTTTCCTTCGTGCCCCGTTGGGTTGGCCAGAATGTGGGCAATCACCCGGCCTTGGTCATCAGTAGCGATAGGCGCGTGACGGCCATTTTCAAAGGGGAACTCGATTTTTTTCGTAGCCCAGATTTCTTTTGCAAAGTGAGGATACGCCAGCCAGTCCGCAAAAAAAGTCGGGCGAAGGTGCGTCGTCGGTACGCCTGACCAGTCGAAAACGCGCTCCGAGATCCAGTGATCTTGCGCCAGGTGACTTTTGGAATCGCGGCGCGCGGAGATCTGCGACATGTTCACGATTGCCGTTACCCCAGCCTCCTTCGCTGCCTGGGCAAAATAGGCCGCACCTTCGACGATTCCAGGTGCCAGTGGATAAAGGAAATAGGCCGAGCGAATTCCTTCCATTGCCGCACGAATAGCATCGATGTCGGTGAAATCGCCGATTGCAATTTCAACTCCGCGCTTGCGCAAAGCCGCAGCCCTTTCGTCGTCCGAACGCACGTAAGCGCGGACGCTTTTGCCCAATTTAAGCAGCTCATCAATTGCCGCTGCGCCAGTCCGCCCGGTTGCACCACTTACAAGAATATCCGCTGCGCTCATGTTCGTAATCCTCTCAATTGGTTAGAGCAGATGCCCCTTAATTCACGATAGGAGCATATGCCCCTATGTGGAATTAAATATAGGAGCGTACGCTCCTATTGTCAATCGATGCTCATGACCGTTCAGCGGGTCGACCCGCTTAGGCGTCCACACGATACTCTCGCTGACCGGACGCGAAGCCTTGCATTACAAGGTGTAGACGCATATTGAGTGGCCGCTCGAATAGGTCTGCGGGCAGCAGGCGACAGCGCACGAAATCATGGATGTCAGTTAGGCAGTGCAAACGATGAGTGTCGATATCGACTCCAATTATGTCGATATCGACAATGGTTGAGACAACCCTCCCCCCGTATTCTCAGTCTCATGCGGGTAGCGCCAAAGCCCGCAGGTAGCTGTCGCAAAATCGGGGCGCAGACCCAGCGAGGTTCTCGGACCATTTTGCTTCGGCAGGACAGTAAAAAATCAATGCTACTTTCAGCACTTTGCTGAATTGCAATAAGTAGTAGTTGCAACACCGTGACGAAAACGTCCAGGAGTCAAGAATGAAGATTGTGTCTAGCTCAACAAGCGCACTCGATGTCTCAGTCGGATCCGTGGAATGGGGAGAATCCACCAAAGGCATTCTCCGTGAGAGCGAACAAGTTCAGCTCATCGAAAATTTGAAGTACATCTTTAGCCAAGAGAAGCTCGATGCAGAACGCCACCGACTTGGCCTTCTGAATCCAAAGTACATTTCCATCGATGACCTTTTACCGCCTGACACCAAAATGGTCAGAGAGTCCCTCGCCTATGTTCAGGACTTGTATAAGCCGACTTTGATGCGACACTGCTGGCGTACCTACTACTTCGGATCAATGATCGCGTTGCACGATGGCATCGAATTTGACCGTGAACTCGGTTTCGCCTCGGCCATGCTTCACGACCTCGGCTTAACACCCACAGCTGACCCGCGGCCGTGTGACTGTTGCTTCGCCGTCAACGGTGGCGTGCACGCACGAGACTTCCTGTTAGGCCAGGGCTTCGCGCGCGAGCATGCCGATACGGTGGCGCACGCCATTGCCGTGCACCTTAATTATCACGTTCCAGCTGAGGAACATGGCGCAGAGGCATTCTTGGTTACGCGCGGCGCTATCTGTGATGTCTTCGGCACCGGTGTGTCACGAATGTCTCAACAATCAGTAAAAGATGTGCTTGCCAAGTACTCCCGCGACGAACTCTACAGCGTCTTCAGCGCGACAGCATTTGAACACCTGGTCGGCACGCGATTTGAAGTTTCGTTCAAGGCCGTGACAAGTGGGCTGGTGGAAACAATTCCGCACGCACTTGATTTACCGCCTTTCGTTTAATCTGCTTACAGAATGTCCAGGCTGCGACTTACTTAGTTAGTAGTTCCCAGTCTGGCTTCTGCCCTTCCAAAATATCTTATAAGCCAACTGATGTTGTGGTGACATGGATCAGTGTTCCAAATACAAACGCGTTGGAGGCTTACAAAGAAAAGCTCTGTGGATACTTGTCGAGCATGCGATGAAACGGAGCGGAACGAGATCGTCAGCAGTCGGCTAAGGGAGAATACTGTAGCGAGTCACCTACCCAGACCTTCACGTGCGTGGCTTAGCAGGGACGAGATGTCAGGAGCTCATCGCGCGGGGGGCATCGATCGCCGGAGACGGCTTACCAATTAAGTAGATAGTTTAAAGCTGCCGACCTCCGTACGAGAGCCAGCAACGGCCGCACCGCCATTATTGGGCGGTCAAGGGGTCTCTTCAACGAACGACGTGCCGCCACCTGGGGGCTGAAGCCCATATCCAACGGCATGCAAAATGCGGCGACCACCACTGTCAGTCGCCGCTCTGAAATCAAGCCTCGGCCTGGTCAGGAATGTCGCTCACTACCTCAGTCAGCTCCAGCGTGTCGATATTGTAGAAGAAGCCGTAGATCTCGACGTTCGCTGGCACCCCCGGATTTGCTCGAACAACTCCAACATCGTATTTGAGCGAGGTCTCGAAATCCGAAATGCAGATGCTGTCATGGTCAAACGCCGAGGAAATATCGCTGCCGTGCTCATGTTTGAACGCGTCAATGATGCCTTCATTGGTGAACGACGTCGCACCGCAGAATGAGTGGTGCACAACCACAACCCTTTTGATGCCGAAGAGATGGACCATCGTCGCAATTGACTGCACACCTGCGACGGCACGACCACCAGCGACAGACACGGGGAATAATGTCGTCGTATGTCCTACCCGATTTCCAGCTTCATCGAGAACGTTTTCGCCCGGGTAGACCTCGCCAAAATGCTTGGCAACAACGGCCGGTATTTCCGAAGCACGTGGATCGAAGCAGTGGATGACGATGGTATTGAGACTCACCGCCTTGGCGAAGAGCGGGCGGAACTCCGCTTCGTTGTACCAAGGCTGTGCTTTGAACGAGAAATCATTGAAGTTGGGCATTTTGTGTCTCCAGCGCTCTTGAATATTTTGTGACTGGGCCAAGCCAGTCAGCAAAAAGTACACAGATCTGTCTACCTTTTCAAGAAAAAAGTAGACAGATCTGTGTACCCTTGGTAGGGTGCAGGCTGGAGAATTTCTATGACGAATTTTGCTTCTAGTTTCAAAGACCTTCGCTTTGAGGACATTGCATCTCTCAAGCCCCGGGATCGTATATTAAAGACGGCAATCGTCCTCTTTAATGAACGCGGTGTGCACACTGTCGGAATTGATCGAATTATTGCTGAGAGTGGTGTGTCGAAGAGAACTTTTTATAACTACTTCCCTTCTAAAGCGGATCTTATTGCCGCCTATTTGGATTTTTGGCACTGGCTGCGATTTACGAACCTTGACAAGTACGCTGCGCGAGTTTGCGGCGATCCAAAAGCCGAGCTGCTGGCAATTTTTGATTTCCTTGAGTATTGGTTTTCCGAACAAGATTTCAGAGGCTGTGCATTTGCCCGAGGCCTGAATGACTTTAATGATGACGCATCGCAAATTCTGCGCGCCAAAGTTAGTGTGCACTTCGATGAATGGGCCAACTTCATTATGAAGCGGTTATCCCAGCTCGTGGAACCTGAAAAGGCGGACATCATCCTCCCGCAGCTTCTAAGCCTAATTACCGGAACAACCGTAGTTGCCCACGCCTCAGGCAACGTAAAAATCGCGCAACTGAATAAGAACATAGCTGAAGCACTCTTAAGTGGTCGAGTAATCTAATCTCGAAGATTAATTAGTGCATAATAGCCAACTCGAAAGCGCAATATAAACTGACTCATAGTCGCGGTAATATTTAAAATCTCGGATACGGACCGCCTACCATCCTGCAAGGGCGTGGTTTAATTTTACCTAACCAACGGTAAGCTGAACGAAACGATGAGAATAAAGTACACAGGCTCAGTACCTATGGTTAGGTCCGAACCGAGGTTAAGATGCAATATTTAATACCATAAACGTAGTGCTGAATTTATAAACCATCTCAAATGGAGCATTGTGGTAATGGAAATAGAAAATATCCTGAAGCTTTTAAGTCCTGTGGGTGTAATAGCAGGTGTTGCAAAGATCATCTACGAACACTCCTCCAGCAGCAAACACAAATTAAGGGACGACTACCGCTTTGCTAAGGATTTTCTTAAAGACATGGAACACCCTGACGGCCTTCACCATCTTGCCGTTCAGCGAGGCTATTATGCATTGGCGGGTACAACATCCATAAACGTGACTGACATTGCTTATCTTATCTCTCTGGAAAACCCAGACAAGTCGTTGAAAGATTACGCTCTAGCAAGGAATTATGTTGAGTTCAATGCGAAACTGAATCGAGTGGTCTACAGACCTAAGGTAAAAAGTAAATTTTCCAGAAGGTGGCGACAGACTGCGCATTTTAGCGCCTATTTTATATTCGCTTATTTATCCATATCACCACTCATTCTCCCTAGCTACTATAATCTCGGCTCACACTTCATGTGGTTGGCAATAGCCACTTTCCCTGTGTTTGGTTTTTTTGCGTTCCAAACACTGCGCAGTTTTATCAGAATTCAAAGAGGTGAAGCTTTGGTCAATGAGCAGAAAAAACACACCACACTGATTATTATAGAAAAAAAATAAGCGCAGCTATAATCGACTTCTGGGCTGGTGGCCACTTGCTGAGATAAGCGTTAATCAAAGTATCGTCCGCGCAGATCTTCGGCAAGACTAACGCCAGTGACTAACAGCGGATTGACAGGACGGCGCAAAGACAGTCCAGCAGATGATTTAAGGGAGCATCGACATAAATGAGGATGAAGTCAGGGACGGCAAGCGACAAGAAATACCTGATCATCACCAAGTACAGTACAAGACAGAATGACCAAGAAACCCAATAGACGGCTCGTCCCGAACCGATGGGATTCTCCACCAGTCGTTTCCAGTCCGTATCCGACATGAAGCTATACAGCTTTTTCCGCCAGTCCCGTCGGCTGTTATCTGCCAGGTTGTTGAACCTCAAGCTGGAGACAGTGCTGACCAAGATACTCAGGAACAACAACACAGCGACACCAAGCTGGAGAACCTTCATAGAAGCGTCTGGAATGGCGTTGGGTAATACGGGGGCTTTAAGCGCAGCTACGACGCCTGCTACGGCAAAATCTCGCCAAAGCGCCGAAACCAAGTCCCGGGTTGCGGTTTGGGTTTTGTTGACCTCTTCTTGCAAGCCTTTTCGGAGATCTCCCAGGCTCTTGACGGCCTCTTTACTTTGTTCTTGAAGATGGAAAGCGAAAGCTTCCTTCGCGCCGGCAAAACTATTAGGCAAAACATCATTGGTCCCGGACGGCCAGGTTTCCGCAGCGCTCCAGTTGATGCCGACATGGTTATTTAGCAGCTGAAACTTCGTTTCTGCCTCGCGAGGCGTGGCATAGACCCACTCACAGACATCATGGATCAGTTCAAAATTGATCTTGTCCCAGCACGTGTGTTTTTCGATAGGAATCGGTAGGGATCGCCCTCCACGAAAGAATACCTGGGCATCTTCCCCTTCGGACCTGATTTCCGTCGGCAGACAATAAATCAATTTTTGAACGGCGACGCTCGACCACGTTCGAAACGACTCGCTTGACTCCTTGGGCTTGTCATTGAGCAACCAGGCATCGATGTATTGCGGAGTGAATCGTTGCGTGAAATCACGCACCAGCTTGCCAGGCTTTTCGGGGGCTTGTTTGAATTCGGATAATGCCCACTCACGCCCAAACGGTTTCACGGAAAACAGAAAAGTTGAAAACTCAGAAAAATCGCCAGTGACCTCGATGCACTTTTGATTTTTGAGGCTTTGACCGCTGACCGAAAGCCCTTCCAGCCAACCTTTGAAACCCTTCTGACTGAAGAAAAGACACCGATCATCCTGGGTGGTCTTTTCTAGGACGATCGTCAGGCTCTCGCCTTCAATATCATCCCATGCCACGTTGGCAATCCGGAGCCGACCTGCAACCTCGGCGAATAATTCCAGCTCACCCAACCCGAGGTCTTCGACCTGACTGGCTATCGCCTTTAGCTCGACAACCAGCTCCGGAGCGTGATGAGTCACATTATCGATGCGGACGCTCTGAATCGACTCGGTCAGTGTTGACCCAGGTAGATGCGCGAGCTTTCGAAAAAAGCCGCTGATCTCGTCTCCAGTTTGTTTGCTCATAGTTCCTGCAAGCGACTCGTTCGAATGGTGACGATGGTTCCGTCATCCGTGTGCTGAACGTCAAGCAGGCCTTTAGCCCTCGCCGGCATGATTATTCGAATCCCCTCAGAGGTCATGTATTTCTTGTCCTCACTCAGGGGAAGTTCATCCTCGTCGTATGCAAAGGATTCGCCTGTCAGCTTGAGGCTGTCCAGCTCTTTATCAAACGTTTGACGAATGTCCTCACTGGCTTTGACGCCAAAAAAATCGATGAAGAATGCCTCGACCTCAAACTCCTTTCTGGCTTTCGCGATTTCCACAATCTTGTCTGAGACCTTGGACGTAATAGCTCGGGGCAATTCCTCGGCGTGAGCCTTTACCGTTTTCCTGACGGCCTTAACAAGATCGCCTGTCATCTCCTTCGGATTACGCAGTCGCTCAACCCCGAGGAAATTCTTATAGAAATCGCTGATGCCAGCGCGACTCATGCGATCAATGATCACGACCTCGGCGTCATCGGCTTTAAGGTCTATCAGCGCCGACTTCTGCAGTGCCTTGGGTGATTCGGTAAAGTTGTTCGTTACCGCCTGGAGGATGGCCTTGGCACCTTCGCGAGTAAAAGTGACGACTTTCTCGGAGTCGTACTTGATCAGCGAATACAGCTTTCTGTCATTCACTTTCAATCCGATGACGATCAGGACACCCGTTTTCATCCGTTTGTCGCCCACGCGATGAAACTGGCGAGCCAGATTTTTAGAGATGTCTACAAAGGTATGCTCCCCTCTTTCCCAACTTTCGAGCTTTTCCTTGACCTGAGAATTCACCTTAAAAAGAAATTTGTTGCCCTTGAGCGTTTCTTTGATGCGGTCGATAAAAAACTGCTCAAAAGTCGCGAGGGGGGTGTCGTCGAATAGGATCGGGTCATCCGCTCCGTGGTGAACCACGTGGAATATAAAATTCTCGATCTTTAGCGCATTAACTTCGGCAGTCGTGAGAGTGGCCAAGCGATATCCTCGATGCGGGCAGAAAGATAGCTAAACGCCATCAACAAATCATCTAACCACCTTTTTTGTCGGATGCACAGCTCGTAGAATCCAAATCCACATCCGTATTTTACTGTACAAATATACACCCATAATTTGGCTACGCCAGTTCTCTCTAAGCCGTGCGCCAAGTCAAAACGACGCTGCCACGCGAGAACTGCCGATCCGGGTGAAACCGCGGCCACGCCGGCTACCAGGCGAACCTGGCCATATCTCCGTAAGCCTCCGCTCTCTTTTCGACCAAAATATCGAACGCGCCCATCCCATGCGACCAAGTAGCGTCGGCCGCTGCACTCACCAGTCAGCACTAGGCAGGCGGACACCTGCGCGTGCTGTTGTGCTCGACGCACTTCGCCTACCAGTGGCACGACGGCGCTTTTTGCCCTCCATTTTAATGATTTGCAGGGGACTGGGACGTACCTCTTCCATCAGTGAACTCAGTCTCTCCAGCTCGCCGATTGCCCGCAAAACAGCAATCAGGTTGATCAAGGTACCTTTCCCCTGATTAAGCAGCAGGTGCAATGTCTGACGGCTAATCGCCGCGTTCTCTGCCACCGTTTCGAGACTGATGTTCCTCTTTAACCGCAGCGTTTTCAGGCGCTCCCCAACGGTGAGTGCGAGGACTTGATCCGTTTGAACACGAAATCGCATAGCGTCTGCCTTCCTAGACATTAATCGGGTTAATCAGAGTTTACGTCAGCAATTCTAGACAATACAGTGCGATAAATTCCCACGCTGCTGCAATCAAGAACGCCCCCCTCCCCCATGACCTGCGTCGGCCACGCTCATGAGCTGCGCTGAGCAACCGAATCAGCTGTTTTTACCCTTCGCGTACCGTTTTAGTGGCCTCCTTAACGCCCAAGCGCCGCTGAGGTTTGAGAAACTTGCATTCACAAACCTCATTATTCGCCCGCTTGTTAAATAAATGCTGCCGCTTTACAGGTGTAATTACATGGCCCTTATCTCGTTACGAAATCGTCCATCGAGGAGTCATTTCGACTCGGACGTGCCGGCGCGTCGCCAGTCACCAAAAGGTTCGTTGGCGCCGACATAGCGCATCGCCGTGTGCACGTCGCGCCAACCGACATACTTCATCAAATCTTTCGGGCTCCATTGGTTGCGCGTGGCCCAGGTGGCAAACCCACGGCGCAGCGAATGGCCACTGTAGCGCTACCCGGCGACACCGCCGCGCGTTAACGCCCGGCGCAACACCCGGGACACGCTGTACGGATGTAACGCGGTCGGGGCCAGATGCCCCCAGCGATCAATGCTGCAAAACACCGGTCCAGCCTGCAATTGACTGAGCGCCAACCAGTCTTCAACGCCTGCACCAGAGATAGTCGTTTTAGCGCCGGCACACTGACGGTACGGCCCTGATGCTCAGGGTCGGTTTTACTGCTGGATAGAAACAGGCTCAGCCCTTCGCCCGGCAGCAATGGGTTGGTTACAATCAGCAGCCGGCACAAGTCGTGCAGCGAAAGGCCCGCCAAAAATCCAGCAAAAGCAAGGTCCAATTGCCACCAGCGCGTAGACGCACGACCAAGTCGAGCAATGTTGCCTCCAACTGCAGTGCCTTCTCGCATTGTTCCAGTTCGCGCGACTGCAAAAATCAAAACGAAGCAACCAAAATCATTCAACAATTTTAAAGTTTTTCTTTATTGTGTCTCTAAGTCTAGCAATTTCCAGTCCACCTTCACGAATCCGCGATTCTTGTTTAGTACTATAGTCAGCTAGCCTTTGTAATTTCAAATTCAGATCAGCTAATTCCTCCTTCAGTTGCAGGGTACGATGAAACCAGGAACCAGCTACATACCTCGCTTTCTTCAAACGCTTTTGAAGTTCTTTGAGCTCGTAATCTTTAGAAATTGATTGTTCTTGATGAACCACGACTACAGCAGTATCGCGATGTTTTTTGATGTCCCTCAATTCGGAGAATGGCCAACCCTCATTGATATCAAGCACCTCAGCATGGCTGGCGTTAATAAGAGAGTTTCTAGCTCTGAACGTCAAAGTGTTGCGATGAACCCCTGCCAATCGAGCTAGGTTTGATTTCGTCGCAGGTTGGGCCGGATCACTCCTAATTTCTTTCAGCGCCGACTCTATCGACTCTGTAATCTGCTCAAAGTCTTGGGCATTTCTAGCAGAAAAAGGAAGATTTTCAGTCGTCATCTAGTTTTACCTCCAGAACATTGCAAACTCGTTTTGCCTCCTCCGCGGCGGCCTCGAAATGGTCTTTAGCATATGCAAAGCGCGGATCTTTGGCTCTGCTACGACTTTCAGCCAACATCGCTTTCCACGCGGGACCATGGACCTCTTTAGTAATTATACTGTTAGAACACGCGGAGGGATTGCATTTTAGCTGTCCTAAGCAGGGAGGCTGTTCGCCACCGATCTTTTCGCTTTTCACTCCTGTACAGTATGCAAGACCCACATTTACCAAACTGATACTGTTGTCCACTAAGGTTTCGATCAGCCGATCCCTTTCAAAACCAGCATCAGTCATGCCTTTAAAAAAACTTATCCTTCTTTCATCTATTTCACCTGCCGCACCACCATAGATTTTTTGATTTGGATCAAAAACTCCCAAAGCCATATTCTTTTTTAATTCGCGGAAAAATTCGCTCGACTGCTGCGACTGAATAAGCTTAGCAGCGTTACCGTACGACAAAGTGACGTCTGAGGGCAATGAGACAACACGACTATATAGGTGCTTCATCTGAAAGCTAATATACGGCAAGCCCAACTTTACCCTAACAAGCTGTCGAGACAAGGAGTGCTTAAATTGATGGGTAGTGAATTCAACGCCATCAAAAACCCCATCATCATTAATGTTTTTTAAAAAACCATTAACTGCCCCAGACAGAGACTTATCTAAATAAGGTTGGTTTTTTCCTGTCACACAATTGCAAGGCGCGAATAAATAATTATTGTTCTTGAGAGGAGCTAGACATTTGAGAACTGCAATGGCGTCTTCCACTGCCGGTATTGCAACCCATGTATCGTCATATAGCTGATGGTCCCCGCGTTTTTTTGATACTCGACCTACCACACAGGGCACCCCCATGCGCTCCTCTAAACAATCAACCGTCATTGAAGCCATTTCCGAGTATCTTGGCCCGAGATATAGTCCTAACACACACAGCGCAGCACTATTGATCTGTGTAGTGTACTCCCGCATCGCGCCTGCAGGCCTTATTAGCGTTTTCTTGAGCTTCTCATACTCACTACGATGCTCCTTAGAGTAACCAAGTCCTCGAAGCCGGATATATATATCAAAGTCGTCAGCGAATGACTGGACTACCGTGCGGATTTTATCTGGCGCTTTGTAGAAACTATCATTATCGATATCTGCCTTTTGCAAACCGTACCGATCCATAAAATCATGTACACGACCGATAGATCTCTGGCTTAAAGCAGCAAATTGTTCATCTGAAAAAAAGCGTAGATCATCGACTGGTTTTCCGGCGGCAGTACTGCCCAATCCCTCATTTTTAAAGACCAAACTATCTAAATCATTTTGCGTTAGTGAAAATTTACGTTGCACCAAAATTGCAGAACGAAAGTGAAATGCCACCCTGAGACCACGCCGAATATCATTGACACTTCGGCAACCATGAGTTTTGGCAACAGAGAACAAGTCTACAAGCTGAAGCTCCGCGATACTCGATACCGATACTGGATCGGGAAAACGCTGAACAACTACAGCTGAAATAAAATCTAAAGCTCGCTTGATCTTCGGCATCAACGAATAAATTTTTGCATATCCGGGCCGCTCTGCCCCTTTGGAAAATACAAAACTACTAGGAGACAATATATATATACCGAATATAGTTTGCAATTCATGCCGGAGGGCATTACCAAAGGGATAGCCGTCCCAATTCAAAGTATACCTTGAACTCGATATTGACCGCGGAGCCCCTTTGACGTCGTCAGCAAAGTCCCAAAAGCTCTGAAAAATAAGAGACTTAGTGGAAACACGCAATCTAGAGAGATCGACCGTGTGCTCAAGAGCACCCTCAATAAGTGACGGAGGTGATATTAATACTTTTGCCATTACATCACCGATCGCAAAACGATAGTGTCAACAATACTATTAACATTCAACGATGCTCTTTCGGCCTCTAATAAGTCCTCTATTGCCCAGTCACTAGTTTCAGAATCCAATAGCCCATTTAGTATATGCAAATTCTGCTGTAATGCAGCACGATGAGGAGTTGAAGATACTCCCTGTTCGAACGCTACTAGATACTGCGCTCGCAGAGCAAATAAGCTTGGTAAATTTTCTCTGAATATCAACACATTCGGGCAACGTAAGCACATATTGAATATCGTACAAGCGCAACCATCCCCGATGCCGGCAGCTTTACGAATATTATTAGGTGGACTGAAAACATTTTTGCACATACTTAGTGGCGTAGAAAAAATCACATCATTGCGGCGTGAGGAATCCAACGCAATTGGTTTTGGGTTAATTTGAAAATCCCTTGCATTATCCCGAATCATGGACAATGCTGCTTTCACCTCCTTCCGCGCGATCGGATTAAAGTCATGAGAATCAATATACCGAAATGTCGTCAATATACTGGCATGCCCCAAAATATCTTTGACGATATAAACGTCGACTCCACGCCTTAAAAGCTGAGAAACTAAAGATGGCCTAAAGCGGGGAAGTGTCACATTCAGAGGTTCTCCCGTACGCCCAACAAGTTTGTAACGGCGTGAAAAATCGTTAGACCAGACAGTCAAACACTTATTGGGCATTAAATAATCCCTCTCCCGATATTTCCCACTCTTGCTTTGGTAAACAAACAGGAAGTTTCGGCTTTGAGTTGGTAACTTTTCTCGAAAGCGGCTTGTTAAATCAAGCAATTCCCCCCAAAGTTTTTTTATCGTTTTATTCTGATACCCATCCAGCGCCTGAATATCAGACTGAAAAAGCCCCAAATGCATCTCTGCTTCGCCACTCCCTCTAAGCTTCGAGTAGCGAAGATACGGCCGACCTGTAATTGGGTGACACTCTTGGTAACTGTCGATCTGCAAATTCAACGCTACCGAAGTATTCAGACCTGTGATAGATACAATTTTGAAGAGATAGGGCAAGATGTGCTCATAACCAATTCTTGAAGTTACACCCCATCGTTTATATAACTCATTTAGTCCTCCGTGATAATTCGTAGCCGAGGAAAAAAAATTTCGATGTTCAACACGTGTCTCAGGCAAGTTCTGCAGTGGTACACATTCAAGAATGTTTTCAAAATACCACCTCATATTATCTTCGTCGCGCCACCAGCCATGGAGGACAGATTTCCTTTTACCCTCCACACTTCTATTTTCAGGAGCAACTCCTAGACCAGTGACTTTGTAAGGCAACAAAAACCTTCTTACATTTCTAATATCACTATCCAGAGCATTCTCAATTTGTTCCATTTCACCTAAATCGTAAGGCAAACGAGCATCAGTTCCCCGCCCAGAACTAGCAACTGCTGAATCCAAATAATCTGTAATGCCTACGTGTTTCTCATCAATCGCCAAATTTATGACTTGCCGAAATGTAGATATCAAAGTGCCTAGATTATTGTTTGAAACACCAATATCTTCCAGAAATGCGCGAAACCTAATAAGACTGTATTCATCAATCCCTTTTCCAAGCAAATATAGTCTATCAACGCCATATCCAAGTCCCTCACTAGCCCACCTAATCACTTTGTTTAAGCACTGGGTGTAAGCATTTTTTGCGGACCTCGATGGGTTCACTCCCAATTTTTTGCTGAAGATCCACTTTATTTGAGCATAAGGATCATCCGTACTCGGCTCCGGTATAATCTCTAAGGAAAATGCATTCATAACTGCGCTCTTCTTTTTTTTGGCCGACCACGCCGTTCCACGCAAAGCCTTATGGGCAAGTACGTTTTGGTATATATATCTTGAGCTTCTTCAAACCTACTTTTTAACCCCCGCTCTTTGAGTTTGGAAAACATAGCAGCTGGTAGATGAGTATATTGCTCGGTAGACTTTATCGAAGAATGACCAAATTGAGTCTGAATTAAGACCATTTTCTCAATATAATCATTCCCCCACTCGCCCTGGAGTATAGAAAGTGCTGTACCATGACGTAAGCGATGTGGACTAATGATGCCCGCCGGAAAGCCTGCACGCTTCCGGGCGTCTGATATCATCTTCTGAACTGCCTTGGCAGTTAACGGTTTTTTTTTGATATTTAGAAACGCAGGCTTTACTGCATTTCCGCCTGAAAATCTGTATACAGCCGTATTATGGTAACGCTGTATTCTCGAAAATACAGCCCGAGAAATAAGCGAATAACGCTCTTTAATATGGTCCTTCCCAGAACCCTTGCTTCCTCTAATCAACAGAGGCAAATATTCG
Organism: Pseudomonas sp. Ag1; assembly: GCF_000278565.1. Classification (NCBI taxonomy): domain Bacteria; kingdom Pseudomonadati; phylum Pseudomonadota; class Gammaproteobacteria; order Pseudomonadales; family Pseudomonadaceae; genus Pseudomonas; species Pseudomonas sp. Ag1. Next base: position 11,245 of record NZ_AKVH01000092.1, on the reverse strand, counting down.
AATGTCTCATCAAAGCATTGTAATAGGTCGATATCGTGCTTCATGATTCGAGGTACTTCCGAAACCCTCACCCCCGTCTCGTACATGAAGTGCAGAACACACCTCTGTGACTCATGATTGAGTGCGCAGGCCAATTGGATAAACTGATTTTTCGTGATGAAGCGGGGCATTTTGCGTCGCGGCCTCCTCGTCATGTACCGACGTGACCAGCCACTTTCTGTCCTAATATGACCCGCCTGAGCAGTTGTCAGCCAAACAAAGAACTCCTTTAAGCTGACTTCTCGGTTCCTGACCGTACTGTCTGCAAAACCATCGTTCTGGAGCGACTTAAAGTACTTCTCGAGCCCGAGAGTGCTAATGGAGGTCAATAGCACGTCAATGGGAATTCGACTGTGCAGCTCAGAACTTCGCAAGTACTCGCAGAAATATTTGAGATTATTCCCGTACAACTCAATAGATTTCGGAGAATAATTTCTGGGACTTTCCACCAGTGAGCGGAGCCACGCTGAGGCGAGCTCAACAACTTCCCCTTGGTCATCAAATAGGGTCGGCCGCGAGGGTCTATTGCGCGACGGCTGAATCATGAAGAAATCCATCGTATGAACCCCTACAGATTGCTCCTGAATCAGTATGGGTGGGCACGACGATATGTCAAATCGTACTGTGCATGTTCATCATCCTCGCTAGCACTGGCAATACTGAAAAATAGGGCTACCCCTTATACTGTGCAAAAAAAAATTAGTGGTTTAAAAGGATGAAGTCGGTACGGATCGCGCCCTTGATCTTGTCCTTCTCGAAGGCCACCAGGTCCGTGGCCGGATCCGCCACGGCTTCCACCAGGTGCGCCTGTTCTTCGGTGCGCTTGTGGAAGAAGCTATGGGCGAGTTTTTCGAAACCTTCAAAACACAGGTAAGCGCCGCCCAGCATCAACAACGGCGTGACCGCCCACGGCGCAAACGCGCTGATCAGCAACGCAGCCGGCACCAAAATCAGCTTGTTGACGAACGAGCCCTTGGCCACCGCCCACACCACCGGAATTTCCCGCTCGGCGCGCACCCCGGAGACTTGCTGGGCATTCAACGCCAGGTCGTCCCCCAGCACGCCGGCGGTTTTCTTCGCAGCCATCTTGGTCATCAACGCCACATCGTCGAGCACCGCAGCGATGTCGTCGATCAATACCAGCAAACTGCTTCCTGCCATGGCTCAGGCTTCCCGTGATTCAAAGTGCGCCGAGAATAACGCGGCGCACACCGGGTTAGCGAGCCGTTCAGTGCTGAGGGGTTTGCCAACCACCGCCCAGGCTCTGGATCAGCGCCACACTGCCCTGGCTGAGCTGGCCCTGGGTGTCGCGAAGATTCTGCTCGGCTTGCAGCAACACCAGTTGCTGGGTCAGCACGGCCTCCTGGCTCACGGTGCCGGCGCGCAACTGTGCTTCCTGGCTGCCGAACAGTTGCTGATTACGCTGGTACACCTGCTGGAACGCATCGGCCTGGGTTTGCAGGTGGTTGATTGCCGACAGGTTGTCTTCAACGTTCTGCAAGGCGCTGAGCACGGTACCCTTGTAGGTCGCGGCGATCTGGTCATAGCTGGCCTCGGCCTGCTTGACCGCCGCTTCGCGGGCGCCGCCGTCAAACAGGGTTTCCGCCAGCGCCGGGCCCAACGTCCAGATGCGATTGGGCAGGGAGAACAACCCGCCCAACGCACTGCCGCGGTAACCGGCCTCGGCAGTAAGATCCAGGGTCGGGAAGAATGCGGCTTCAGCCACGCCGATTTTCGCGTTGGCCGCCGCTGCCGAGCGCTCCGCCGCCACCACATCGGGACGCCGTTGCAGCAGGGTCGACGGCAAGGTCAACGGTGGCCGCGGGACCACGAAGCTGTAGTCATTGCGCACCGCCACGCTGAATTCACTCGGCGCCACGCCCACCAGCACGGCCAGCGCGTGTTCGTATTGCTCGCGGTCGCGCAGGGAGGTCTGCAAGTCGGCAATCGAAGTGGTCAACTGGTCCTGCGCCACCAGCAACTGGTCGTTGGTGGCGACGCCCTGGGTGAACTGCACCTGGATCATTTCCAGCAGTTGCTGGTTGATCTTCTGTTGTTGCTGCAACAGGCGCACGTCGATGTCCATCTGCCGCAGGGCGAGGTAGTTACTCGCCACGCTGGAACTGATGGACAGCCGCACCCCGGCCAGCAACGCATCCGATTGCTGGGCCGTCGCCTGGCTGGACTCTATCCCGCGCCGCACCAGGCCCCACAGGTCCGGCTCCCAACTGGCGGTCAAGGTTGCGCTGACGCTGTTCGCGACGCCGCCCGTCGAGGTGCCGGTAGTCGACGTACCGCTGCCGCTGCCCGCCGTTCCCCGCGAACCCGACAACCCCACGCCCACCGTCGGCCACAAACCGGCCCGGCTGGACGCCACCTGCGCCTGAGCCAAACGGTACGCGGCCTCCGCCGCGATGATCGATTGGTTGGCCTTGGCCGAGCGCGCCACCAGGTCGTTCAGCACCGGGTCCTGATAGGCCAGCCACCACTGGCTGTCCATCGCCCCTTGGGGGTTAGCCGCCGCGCGCTGCCACTGCGCGCCTTCCTTGAACGACTGCGGCAGCTCCATGGCGGGCTTCTGGTAATCGGGCCCGACCATGCAGCCGCCGAGCAGCAGGCTGATGCAAAGCACGCTGTATTTCACGTTCATAACCTTGCTTCCTTACGCCGACCCAGGCGCTGTGACGCCCGGTCGAGCCACAGGTAGATCACCGGGGTGGTGTACAGCGTCAGCACCTGGCTGAACAGCAGGCCACCAATAATCGAAATCCCCAACGGCCGGCGCAACTCAGAGCCATAACCGGTGCCGAGCACCAGCGGCAGCGCGCCAAGGATCGCCGCCAGGGTCGTCATCATGATCGGCCGGAAACGGATCAGGCACGCTCGGCGAATCGCTTCCTTGGCCGTTAGGCCGAACTCCCGCCGCTCGGTGATCGCGAAGTCGATCATCATGATCGCGTTTTTCTTCACGATACCAATCAACAGAATCACCCCCACCAGCGCAATGATCGACAGCTCGGTGCCGGTCAGCAGCAAGGCGATCAACGCACCGACGCCGGCCGAGGGCAGGGTCGAAAGAATGGTCAGCGGGTGCGTCAGGTTTTCGTAGAGGATGCCCAGCACGATATACACGCACAGCAACGCAGCGACGATCAGCAGTGGCTCACTGGCCACCGACGACTGGAACACCTGGGCCGTACCGGCAAACTGGCCGACCACACTGGCGGGCATGCGCAGTTGCTTCACCGCATCGTCCACCATCGCCGTGGCCTGGCCGATGGACGTGCCGGGCGCCAGGTTGAACGAGACTGTCACCGCCGGGAACGTGCCCTGGTGACTGATGGAAATTGCGGTGCGCGCCACCGTGTTATCCGCCAGTGCCGAGAGTGGCACCAGGGTCTGCCCGGTGGTCAGGTTGGGCGCCGCCGTGGTGCCCTTGGTGGTCGTGGCCTGGGTGCCCGTCGGCACATAAATGCCCTTGAGCGCGGAAGGGTCGGTCCAGTATTCCGGCGCGATTTCCATCACCACGTGGTACTGGTTGGCCGCGCGATACAGAGTCGCGACCTGGCGCTGGCCAAAGGCGTCGTACAGCGTCTGGTCGACCGCCGAGACACTCACCCCGAGGCGCGCCGCCGTGTCCCGGTTGATTTGCACATTGGCCAGCAAGCTGTTGTCTTGCTGGTCGGTATTGAGGTCGGTGAGTTGCGGCAATTTGCGCAGCACCGCCACCACCTTGGGCACCCATTCGTCCAGCGACTCCTGGTCATCGGCGGTCAGGGTGTATTGGTATTGCGCGCCACTTTGCCGGCCACCCACGGTGATGTCCTGGGCCGACTGCAAATACAGCTTGGTGCCCGGCAAGTCGCCGAGGCTGCGGCGGATCTGGCCGATGATTTCGGTGGCGTTGTCCTTGCGCTCGCCCAGGGGCTTGAGCAATACAAACATCTGCGCGCTGTTGACCGCCCCGCCGCCCCCTCCGCCACCGCCGACAAACCCGGCGACGGTTTCGATGTTCGGGTTTTTCATCACCTTGCGGTTGATCTCGGTGAAGTCCTTCTGCATCGCCCCATAGGAAATGCTCTGGTTCGCCAGGATGCTACCCTGCAAGCGCCCGGTGTCTTCCTGGGGGAAAAAACCCTTGGGCACCAGCACGTACAACACGCCGGCGAGCACGATCACCAACACCGTCACAAAACCCATCAGCACCGTATGGTCGATCACCCAACCGAGGGTGCGATCGTAGAAGCGGTGAAAGCGCGAGTCCGGGTGTTCACTGCCTTCATGAATCGCTTTCGGCGCGCGCAGCAGCACGCTGGCGAGCATCGGTGTAACCGTCAGCGAGATCAGCATCGAGATCACGATGGCCACCGACAACGACACCGAAAACTCGCGGAACAGCCGCCCGACAATCCCGCCCATCAGCAGCAGCGGAATAAACACCGCCACCAGCGACACGCTGATGGTCAGTACCGTGAAGCCGACTTCCTGGGCACCGGCCAGCGCCGCTTCCACCCGGGTCTTGCCGCGCTCCAGGTGGCGCATGATGTTTTCCACCACCACAATCGCATCGTCCACCACAAAGCCGGTGGAAATCGTCAGCGCCATGAGTGACAGGTTGTTCAGGCTGTAGCCGAGGAAGTACATCGCGCCGAAGGTGCCGAGCAGCGACAGCGGCACCACAATCGCCGGCACCAGGGTGCTGCGCCAGTCGCGGAAGAAGCCGAAGGTCACCAGGGTCACCAGCAGGATCGACACCAGCAACGTGATCTCGACGTCATGCAACGAGGCGCGAATGGTGGTGGTGCGGTCCATCAGCAGGTTGAGCTTGATCGTCGCCGGAATCGAGCTTTGCAGGAACGGCAGCGAGGCTTTCACCGCGTCCACCGTTTCGATCACGTTGGCGCCCGGCTGCTTGAACACCACCAGCAGTACCGCCGGCTTGCCGTTGGACAGGCCGAAGTTGCGCAGGTCCTGCACGTCTTCGCGCACGTAGCCCAGGTCGGCGATATGGATCAGGTCGCCGTTGTGGGCCTTGACCACCAGCGGCCCGTAGTCCTTTTCATCGAGCAACTGGTCATTCGCCGCAATGCCGTAGTTGCGATCACCGATGGCCACGTTGCCCTTGGGCAAGTTGACGTTGGAGGCGTTGATCACCTGGCGCACCTGCTCCAGGCTCACGCCGTACTGGTTGAGCCGATCGGGGTTCAATTCCACCCGCACCGCCGGCAGCGCCCCGCCGCCCACCGTCACGTCACCGACCCCGGTGGTCTGCAACAACTTTTGCTCCAACAGGGTCGAGGCCACGTCATACATCTGCCCCGGCGTGGCGCTGTCGGAGGTCAGGCTGATGATCAGAATCGGCGAATCCGCCGGGTTGACCTTGCGGTACGTCGGGTTGCCGGACAGGTCGCTGGGCAGGTTGCTGCGGGCGGCATTGATCGCCGCCTGCACATCCCGCGCGGCGCCGTCGATGTCGCGATTCAGGTCGAACTGCAAAATGATCCGCGCCGAGCCCAAGCTGCTGGATGAGGTCATCTGCGTGACCCCGGCGATCTGCCCGAACTGGCGCTCCAGGGGCGTGGCCACTGAACTGGCGACGGTGGTCGGATCGGCGCCGGGCAACGAGGCGCTGACGCTGATGGTCGGGAAATCCACCTCCGGCAACGGCGCCACCGGCAACAGCATGAAGGCCAGCGCGCCAAACAGCGCGAGGCCGGCCGCCATCAAGGTGGTTGCAATCGGGCGGCGAACAAACGGCGCGCTGAGGTTCATTGCCATCAGACCGCTTCAGCCGGGCGGCGGCTGAAGCGCTGCCCCAGGCCGTGCATGGCGAGGAAGATCACCGGCGTGGAAAACAGCGTCAGCAACTGACTGAGCAACAACCCGCCGATAATCGCGATGCCCAGCGGGTGACGCAGCTCCGAACCAATCCCCGTACCGAGCGCCAGCGGCACCGCGCCGAACAGCGACGCCATGCTGGTCATCAGGATCGGCCGGAACCGCAACTCTGCCGCCTGGCGGATCGCAGCCGTGGGGCTCAGGCCGCCCTCGCGTAACAACTCCAGGGCAAAGTCGACCATCATGATGCCGTTTTTCATCACGATACCGATCAGCAACACAATGCCGATCAGGCCGATGATGTCGAACTGCGTGCCCGTCACCAGCAGCGCCAGCAAGGCCCCGAGTGCTGCCGAGAGCAGCGTCGAAAGGATCGTCACCGGGTGCACGAAGCTCTCGTACAGAATCCCCAGCATCAGGTACACCACCACAATCGCCGCCACCACCAGGAATACCTGGTTGGACAGCGACTGTTCGAACGTCGCCGCCGCGCCTTCCAGGTTGGCCTGCACCGACAGCGGCAAGCCGACCTTGGCCTCGATGTCCTTGAGCCGCGTCACTGCCGTGCCAAGGGTCTGGCCCGGAGCAAGGTTGAACGACACGTCGGCATACGGAAACTGACCCAGGCGGTTGATGGTCACGGGCGTGCGCACCACCTGCATGGTCGCCATGCTCGACAGCGGCGCCACACCGCCACCGGGAATGTCCACGTACAACCCGGTGAGCAGGTCCGGCAAGTTGCGCGGCGGATGGTCGGTGGCGATCACCACGTGGTACTGGTTGAGCTGGGTGTAGATCGTCGAGACCTGGCGCTGGCCGAAGGCGTCATACAGCACGTCGTCAATCGCCTGGGGCGTGATGCCGAGGCGCGAGGCGGTGGCGCGGTCAAAGGTCAGCTGGATCTGATTGCCGAATTGCATCGCCTGGCTTTGCACGTCGGTGAACATCGGGTCTTGCTTGATCGCCGCCAGCAGCTTGTTGGTCCACGTTTCCAGCTCGTCCGGATCGGTGGCTTGCAGGCCCAGCCGGTAGCTGGTGGTGGACACCGTGGCGTCGAGGGTCAGGTCCTGTACCGAGTGCAGGTACAGGCGGATCCCGGCGTCGTCGGCGTTGGCATCGGAGAGCCGGCGGATCACCTCGGTGGCACTGTCACGCTCGCCGCGGGGCTTGAGGTTGATCAGCAGGTTGCCCTGGTTGATGGTCGGGTTGGTCTGGTCGATACCGACGAAGGACGACAGGCTTTGCACCGCCGGGTCCTTGAGGATTCGCGCGGCCAGGCGCTGTTGCTCGGTCTGCATCTGCTGGAACGAAACGGTCGGCGCGGCTTGGGAAATGCCCTGGATCAGCCCGGTGTCCTGGTCGGGGAAAAAGCCCTTGGGCATGATCACCAGAATCATCAGGGTCAGCGCGGCGGTGAGCGCTATCGAGATCAGGGTCAAGGTGCGGTGCGCCAACACCCAGTCAAGGCCACGCACGTAGTGGGTGTTGATGCGGTCGAAGAAATCCGCGCGGCGCTCCTGGTGCTTATTCTTGAGCATCCGCGCGCACATCATCGGCGTGAGGGTCAGGGAGATGAACGCCGAGATAACGATGGTCACGGCCACGGTCATGGCGAATTCGCGGAACAGCCGGCCGACCACATCGCCCATGAACAGCAGCGGGATCATCACTGCAATCAGCGCAATCGACAGCGAAATAATCGTGAAACCGATTTGCTCCGACCCCTTGAGCGCCGCCTCCAGCGGCGAGTCGCCCGCCTCGATATAACGCGTGATGTTTTCGATCATCACGATCGCGTCGTCCACCACGAATCCGATGGCGATAGTCAGCGCCATCAGTGTCAGGTTGTTCAGGGAAAAGCCCAGCGCATAAGCCACCGCCAGGGTGCCCACCAGCGTCAGCGGCACGGTGACTGCCGGAATAACCGTCGCCGCAACGTCGCGCAGGAAAATGAAAATCACGATCACCACCAGCAGCACCGCCACCGCCAGTTCGTACTGCACATCGGTGACCGAGGCGCGGATGGTTTGCGTGCGGTCGGTCAGCACATCGACCTTCAAGGTACCCGGCAAACTGGCCCGCAGCTTGGGCAGCAATTGCTGCACGCGGTCGACCACCTGAATCACATTGGCGCCGGGCTGGCGCTGGATGTTCAGCACAATCGACGGCGTGCTGTTGGTCCACGCAGCCTGGCGCGGGTTCTCCGGGCCCTGGGTGGAACTGGCGATCTGCGACAGGCGAATCGGCGCGCCATTTTTATAGGCGATCACCAGGTCGCGGTATTCCTCGGCCGATTGCAGCTGGTCGTTGGCACCAATCGAATACGCCTGGAACTTGCCGTCGATATTGCCCTTGGCCTGGTTGACGTTGGCCGTGCCGAGGGAGGTGCGCAGGTCATCAATGGACAGGCCGAGGCTATTGAGCGCCGAGGTATTCGCCTCGACCCGCACCGCCGGGCGCTGACCGCCGCTGATGGTCACCAGGCCGACGCCAGTGATCTGCGAGATCTTCTGCGCCAGCCGTGTATCCGCCAGGTCCTCGACCTTGGTCAGCGGCAACACATCGGAGGTCAGGGACAGGGTCAGCACCGGCGCATCCGCCGGATTGACCTTGCTGTATACCGGTGGGTACGGCAGGTTGGCCGGCAGGAAAGTGCCGGCGGCGTTGATCGCGGCCTGCACTTCCTGCTCTGCCACATCCAGGGACAGCGACAGGTCGAATTGCAGGGTCACCACCGAAGCGCCGTCGGAGCTGGTGGAGTTCATCGACTTGAGGCCCGGCATCTCGCCGAGCTGGCGCTCCAGCGGCGCGGTGATCGAGGAGCTGACCACGTCCGGGCTGGCGCCGGGGTATTGGGTGAAGACCTGGATGGTCGGGTAATCGACTTCGGGCAACGCCGACACCGACAACAGGTGATACCCCAACATCCCCAGCAACAGCACCGCGACCATCATCAAGGTGGTGGCGACGGGACGTTCGATAAAGGGCCGCGAAATGTTCATGCTCGGCAGCTCCTCACTGGGCGACGACCTTCACGGCCGAACCGTCATCCAGTTTGTCGGCGCCTTCGGTGATCACCTGCTCGCCTGGCTTGACCCCGTTCTCGAGCACCGCCGACACATCGCCCATCGATGGGCCGGTCTTGATGTTGCGCAGGCTGGCCTTGTCGCCATTCACCACGAACACGAAATCGCCCTTGCTGCCATGCTGGATCGCCCGGGTGGGCACCACGGCAACCTGGGCCAGGGTGTCGGCCTTAAGGCGCGCATTGACGAACTGGTTGGGGAACAGCGCACTGCCCGAATCATCGAACTGCGCCTTGACCTTGATGGTGCCGGTGGAGGTGTCTACCTGGTTGTCCAGGGCCAACAGGCTGCCGGTGGCCAGCAGGGCTTTCTTGTTGCGGTCGTAGGCCAGCACCGTCACGGCGCCACGGCCCAGGGCCTGGTTGATAGCGCCCAAGTCGTCCTCGGGGACCGCGAACACCACGGTGGCCGGGTTCATCTGGGTAATCACCACGATGCCGGTGGTGCTGGTGGTGGTGACGTAATTGCCGGGGTCGACCAGGCGCAGGCCCACCACACCGTCGACCGGCGAGGTGATGGTGCAGTAGCCGACCTGCACTTCAAGGTTCTGCACATTGCCCTGGTCGGCGGCCACGGTGCCCAGTTGTTGCTGGACCAAGGACGCCTGGGTGTCGACGGTTTGCTGGCTGGTAGAACCGGCCTTGACCAGTTCGCGGTAGCGCACCAGATCGCGCTGGGCATTGCTCAACACAGCCTGGTCGTGGGCCAGGGTACCCTTGGCCACGGCCAGTTGGGCCTTGAGGGCGCGGTCATCGATCCGCGCAATCACCTGGCCCTTGCTGACGTGCTGGCCTTCCTTGAATTCCACGCTGCTGAGGATGCCATCGACCTGGGTGACCACGGTCACACTGCGGGTGGGGGTGACGGTGCCGAGGGCATCGATATACACCGGCACGTCCTGCAACACCACCGGCACCACGGCCACCGGTTCGCCGGTGACGGCCGGCCGGCCTTTGTGCCCGCCTGCAAAGAAGTGCAAACCCAGGGCAATCAACAACGCTACCAGTAACAACGTGCCAACGGCCCAGGCGAACGTACGTCGTCTGCTTTTCTCCACGGGTTTCTCTCTCGAACGCCGAAAACAGGAAGGGGCGGCCAGGCTAAATGGCCGCTCGCTGCCTGAACTCTAGCAGCGCGCTGGAGCTGTGCCTGTACGACCGTGAATGCGTTCAGCATCAAGACAGACAAAGTCAGCTGGGCGCCCCGCCATGCAAGGGCTGCGGCGGGATTCTTGAGCCCTGCGCAAAGCCGGTGCTACCATGCCAGACCGCCTGTCTTGGCAAGGAACCTCCTGGTCTATGAGCACCATTCGCGAGCGCAACAAAGAACTGATCCTGCGGGCTGCCAGTGAGGAGTTTGCCGACAAGGGCTTCGCCGCGACCAAAACCAGCGACATCGCCGCCAAGGCCGGGCTGCCCAAGCCCAACGTCTACTACTACTTCAAGTCCAAGGACAACCTCTATCGCGAGGTGCTCGAAAGCATTATCGAGCCGATCCTGGCGGCCTCCACACCGTTCAATCCTGATGGCGACCCTTCGGCCGTGCTGAGCGGGTACATCCGCTCGAAGATCTGCATCTCCCGGGATTTGCCGTTTGCCTCGAAAGTGTTTGCCAGTGAGATCATGCACGGCGCCCCGCATTTAAGCCCCGAGCAGGTGGAACAGCTGAATGCCCAGGCCAAGCACAACATCGACTGCATCCAGAGCTGGGTGGACCGTGGGCTGATTGCGCCGATTGATCCGCATCACCTGATGTTCAGCATTTGGGCGGCGACGCAGACGTATGCGGATTTTGACTGGCAGATTTCGGCGGTGACCGGGAAGGCGAAGTTGGATGAAGCGGATTATGAGGCGGCGGCGCAGACGATTATTCGGTTGGTGTTGAAGGGGTGTGAGCGGGACTGATAGACCGCAGCGTCTTCAAGATTCGCGAGCAAGCCCGCTCCCACATTTGAATTTGTGCCAGACATAAATTGTTTAAACGCCGCAGATCCAATGTGGGAGCGGGCTTGCTCGCGAAAGCGCCCTCCCAGACACATCCTGCACAAAGCCAAACCATCATCTCCAGATTCCCCGATCTAGCCTCTCAGAACCCCACCTGAAGAGAGGCAAAGGAATGCCTGATCCAGCTGCTTCACATCGCCTGCGCATCGGGCGATTCAGCGAGTCCAACCGCATCTACCTGATCACCACCAACACCCACGAACGCGCGCCGATATTCAGTGATTTTTATCTCGGCCGCCTGGTGGTCTGGCAATTCCGGCTCGCCCAGTATCAAGGGCT
>NZ_AKVH01000091.1:0-108373 GCF_000278565.1 Pseudomonas sp. Ag1 | reverse complement strand
AGGCGAGGTGCCGAGTGGTGGGGCAAGAGCGTTTTGCTTACTTTTGCGCTTTTCAAAAGTGAGCCGCTGTAAGAGCGGAACCGATATAAGCCATCACCCAAATAACGGATATGCACACACCACAAGCGAGCAAAAAAAAGCCCCGCGACCGAATGACGGCACGGGGCTAAAAATTGGCTGGATGCGACCAACCAAAGGAGCTCTTTAAGTCAAATCACTTGGCACTGGCAATCGTGGTACTCGGCTGCCACCCACCGCCCAAGGCCTTGTAGATCGCGACGATCCCACGATACAGATCCACTTCGGCCTGAGCCTGGGAGTCCTCGGCGGCCAAACGCTCACGCTGCGCGTCCAGCAACACCAGGAAGTCCACCGTCCCTTCGCGGTAACGAATCTCCGCCAGATCCGCAGCAGCCCGGCTCGACTCACTCTGACGAATCAGCGAGACCAACCGCTGCTGGCGTTTGCCGTAATCACTGAAGGCATTCTCCGATTCTTCCAGCGCCAGCAACACCTGCTGCTCATAAGTCGCCAGGGCGCCATCCGCCTCGGCATCCGCACCACGCAACCTTGCCCGCACACTGCCCAGGTCAAACGCCGCCCAGGTAATGCTCGGACCCAGCGACCAGGCATTCGCCGCCGCCGACCCAATCTGCGAACCCCGCCCAGCGGTAAACCCGAGGAACCCACTGAGGCTCACCCGCGGAAACAGATCAGCCTTGGCCACCCCAATCCGCGCCGTGGCCGCTGCCAACTTACGCTCGGCACTGAGAATGTCCGGACGACGTTGCAGCAGTTGCCCCGGATCACCAATCGGCAACGCCTTGGCAATCGCCGGCAAATCTTTCGGGCTCAAATCCACGCTCAACTTGTCCGGCCGCTCACCGAGCAGGGTAGCGATACGATTACGCTCGCGAACTTCCTCGGCCTGCAGCTGCGGCACACTGGCTTCTACAGCCGCCAGACGCGCATCGGCCCGCACCACATCGAGCTGATCGCCCACACCGGCATCCCGCAGGCTGACCGTGATACCGCGTGAGTCTTCCTGGTTCTTCAGGTTGGCCACCGCGATTTTCTCGCGCAGTTGCGCGCCCCGCAGTTGACCGTAAGCGTCCACCAGCTCGGCAATCATCGTCACTTGCAGCTGATACAAGTCAGCTTCGGCAACCTGTTGGTCAGCGTCGCTGGCCTCCAGGTTGCGGCGGATGCGGCCGAACAAGTCCACTTCCCAGGCCATGTCCAGGCCCAGGTCATAACGCTCGCTGTTGACACGTTGGGTGGTCTGGCCGGGGATCTGGCCTTTGCCCACATCGCTGCTGACACGGCTGGTGATCACCGGCATCACGTCATTGGCAGCGTCGTCACGAATCGCCCGGGCTGCCCGCAGGCGGGCAAATGCCACCCGCAGGTCACGGTTGCCTTGCAGGGATTGAGTCACCAACTGGTTAAGGGTCGGGTCCTCGAACTGTTGCCACCAGATGCCTTCGAACTTCGCGTGGTCGTACTGCTTGGCGTCGGCGGCGGCCGTTACGTTGGCCGCCTCCAGTGGCTGGGTTTTATAGTCCGGGCCCACGGCACAGGCGCTCAGCGCCAGTACCAGCAAGCTCGGCAAAAATACTTTCACGCTCATTGCTGTGTCTCCAGCTTCAAGGCCTTGGCCGCTTTGCGCGCTTCACCGCGTTCAACAAACCGGCGGATCAGTACATAGAACACTGGCGTCAGCAGCAGACCGAAGAAGGTCACGCCGATCATCCCGGAGAACACCGCCACACCCATGGCATGGCGCATCTCGGCACCGGCACCGCTGGACATCACCAGAGGCACTACACCCATGATGAAGGCGAACGAGGTCATCAGGATCGGCCGCAGACGCAGACGGCAGGCTTCCAGTACCGCAGCGAGCGGATCGAGGCCTTCCTGCTGTTTATCCTTGGCGAACTCGACGATCAGAATCGCGTTCTTACAGGCCAGGCCCACCAGGACGATCAGGCCGATCTGGGTAAAGATGTTGTTGTCGCCGCCAGAGATAATCACCCCGGTGATGGCCGACAGCAGGGTCATCGGTACGATCAGGATCACCGCCAGTGGCAGGCTCCAGCTTTCGTATTGGGCGGCCAGTACCAGGAACGCCAGCAGTACGCAGAGCGGGAACACGAACAGCGCAGTGTTGCCCGAGAGGATTTGCTGATAGGTCAGGTCGGTCCACTCGTAGGTCATGCCGTTGGGCAGTTCGTCTTTCAACAGTTTCTCGATCGCCGCCTGGGCCTGGCCGGAGCTGTAGCCCGGTGCGGCGTTGCCGTTAATCTCGGCGGTGATGAAGCCGTTGTAGTGCATCACGCGGTCCGGGCCCGAGGTGTCGCTGACCTTGATGAAGGTCGCCAGGGGAATCATCTCGCCTTTGTTGTTGCGCACTTTCAGCTGGCCGATCTGGTCTTCATCCTGGCGGAACTGTTGCTCAGCCTGCACGTTGACCTGATAGGTGCGCCCGAAGCGGTTGAAGTCGTTGGCATACAACGAGCCCAGGTAGATCTGCAGGGTGTCGAAGATGTCGCTGATCGCCACGCCGTGGGTCTTGGCCTTTTCGCGGTCGATGGCAGCATCGACCTGGGGCACGTTGACCGTGTAGCTGGTGAACAGGCCGAACAACTCAGGCACGCCACGGCTCTTGGTAATGATGTTCTGCACTTCTTTGTACAGCTCGTCGTAACCCAGGTTGCCACGGTCTTCGACCTGCAGGCGGAACCCGCCGATCGTACCCAGGCCCTGTACCGGCGGCGGTGGGAAGATCGCCATGTAGGCTTCCTGGATGCTGCTGTACTTGCCATTCAGTGCACCGGCAATCGCACCGGCAGACAGGCTCGGGTCTTTACGCTCATCGAACGGCTTCAAGGTCACGAACACGATGCCGTTGTTCGGGCTGTTGGTAAAACCGTTGATCGACAAGCCGGGGAAGGCGATCGCGCTTTCCACGCCGGGCTGTTTCATGGCGATGTCGGACATGCGCTTGATCACGTCTTCGGTACGGTCCAGGCTCGCGGCGTCCGGCAATTGCGCGAAGGCCACTAGGTATTGCTTGTCCTGGGCCGGTACGAAACCGGTCGGCGTGTGGGCAAAGCCCATCCAGGTCAGGACCATCAGGCCGGCGTACAGGAACAGCGCGATACCACTGCCGCGGATCACCCTGCGTACCGTGCCGACGTAACCATGGCTGGCCTTGTCGAAGAAGCGGTTGAACGGTTTGAACAACCAGCCGCCCAGCATCCTGTCGAGGAATCTGGAGAACCCGTCTTTCGGAGCGTTGTGGCCTTTGAGCAATACCGCTGCCAGTGCGGGCGACAGGGTCAGCGAGTTGAACGCCGAGATCACGGTCGAGATCGCAATGGTCAAGGCGAACTGCTTGTAGAACTGGCCGGTCAAGCCGCTGATAAATGCCGCTGGAATGAACACCGCACACAGTACCAACGCGGTCGCGATGATCGGGCCGGTTACTTCGCTCATGGCCTTTTCAGTGGCCGGGAACGGTTCCAGGCCCAATTCGATGTTCCGTTCGACGTTCTCCACCACCACGATGGCGTCGTCCACCACGATACCGATCGCCAACACCAGCCCGAACAGCGACAGGGCGTTGAGCGAGAAGCCAAACAGGTGCATCACCGCAAAGGTACCGATCAACGATACCGGCACCGCCACCAATGGAATGATCGACGCACGCCAGGTCTGCAGGAACAGGATCACCACCAGCACCACCAGGATCAGTGCTTCGAACAGGGTGTGAACCACGGCCTCGATGGAGCCACGTACGAAGACGGTAGGGTCATAGGCGATGCGGTAATCCATGCCCTCCGGGAAGCTCTGTTTCAGCTCCGCCATCTTGGCGCGCACTTCATTGGAGATGTCGATTGCGTTGGAGCCCGGGCGCTGGAAGATCGGGATCGCCACGGCCGGCTGGTTGTCGATCAACGAGCGCAGGGCGTACTGGCTGGAACCCAGCTCAACCCGTGCAATGTCCTTCAAACGCGTGATTTCGCCGTTGGCGCCGGCACGGATGACGATATTCTCGAACTCTTCCTCAGTGACCAGTCGGCCCTGGGTGTTGACCGACAGCTGGAAGCTGGTGTCATTTGGCGCAGGTTGCGCGCCCAAGGCACCGGCCGCCACCTGGCGGTTCTGTTCGCGAATGGCCGTGACCACATCGGTGGCGGTCAGGTTGCGCGAGGCGGTCTTGTTCGGGTCCAGCCACACACGCAGGGAGTAATCGCCCATGCCGAACAGCTGCACATCACCCACGCCGCCCAGCCGTGCCAGCTCATCCTTGATATTGAGGATCGCGTAGTTGGACAGGTAGAGCATGTTGTAGCGCTGGTCGGGGGAGGTGATGTGCACCACCATGGTCAGGTCGGGAGAGGCCTTGTCCACGGTAATACCGATGCGCGTCACTTCCTCGGGCAGTTTGGGCTGAGTCCGGGTTACCCGGTTCTGCACCTGCACCTGCGCGTTGTCCAGGTCGGTGCCCAGGGCGAAGGTGATGGTCAGGGTCAGCTTGCCGTCGGCGGTCGACTGCGAGGACATGTACAGCATGTTCTCGACGCCGGTGATGGCTTGCTCCAGAGGCGCGGCCACGGTTTCACCGATGACCTTGGGGTTGGCGCCCGGGAAGTTGGCACGGACCACGACGGTCGGCGGCACCACTTCCGGGTATTCACTGATCGGCAGCTGGAACAGTGAAATCGCGCCGGCGATCAGGATCAACAGCGACAGCACCGCTGCGAAGATCGGCCGCGAAATGAAGAACTTGGAAAAATTCATCTTGAGTCGTATCCCTTAACCGCGTGGAGTCGCTGTACTTGCGAGCTTGGGCGCGGCTTTATCCGGCGCCACTTGCTCCAGGTTGCTGGCTTCAAGCGCTTGTCGTTGTTGTGCCAAGGCGGCGAGGGTTTCCTTGCTGGCCATCGGGATGGTTTCCGGTGCAACCGGCGACCCCGGGCGAACGCGCTGCAAACCCTTGACGATGATCGTGTCGTCCTTGGTCAGGCCGCTGCGCACGATGCGCAAACCTTCGATCTTCGGACCCAGCTCCACCGCGCGGTAGGCAGGCTTGTCGCCGTCCATCACCAGCACGAATTTCTTGCCCAGGTCGGTGCCCACGGCTTCGTCGCTGATCAGCACGGCGGAGTAGGTGCCACTGCCTACCAGCTTCAGGCGCGCATACAGGCCTGGGGTGTATTCGCCCTTGCTGTTATCAAACACGGCGCGACCACGAATGGTGCCGGTGGCCGGGTTGACCTGGTTGTCGACGAAGTTCATCTGGCCCAGGTGCGGGTTGCCGTCTTCATTGGACAGGCCCAGGTACACCGGGGTGGTCGCGCCACGGCGACCCTGGCGCGCGAGTTCGGTGTACTTGAGGTACACACGTTCATCGGCGTCGAAGTAGGCGTAGACCTTGTCGGTGGACACCACGCTGGTCAGCGCGGTGACATCGGCGGTCACCAGGTTGCCGGCGGTGATCTCGGCACGGCTGACGCGGCCGCTGATGGGCGAGCTGACACGGGTGAAGCTCAGGTTCAGCTTGGCCAGGTCCAACTGCGCCTGGATGCCGGCGACAGTCGCATGGGCTTCCTGGGCGGCGGTGGTGCGCGAGTCGGCCAGTTCGGCGGAGATCGCATTGCTCTGGCGCAGGCGTTCGCCGCGCTGGGCTTCGTTATCGCTGCGGGTGGCGGCGGCCTTGGTTTGTGCGAGTTGTGCTTCGAGGCGGCGCACTTCGGCCTGGAATGGGCGTGGGTCGATCTGGAACAACAGGTCGCCTTTCTTGACCAAGGCACCTTCGGTGAAGGCGACCTGATCGATCTGGCCCGACACGCGCGGACGGATCTGCACGGTTTCCGGCGCTTCGAGCCGGCCGGTGAATTCGTCCCACTCATTGACCGGTTGTTCCAGCACCTTGGCCACGCTGACGTGGCTTGGTGGCATGGCGGCTGCCTGTTCGGGCGCTTTGCCGCAGGCGCTCATCACCATCACGGCCAAAATGGCCAAGGGATAGCGCAAATGTTTGAGTGACTGTTCCATGAGGTGCATCCGCCAATGTATTTAAGATGGGCGGATCATGCTCGGCAGGGTGCTATCTCACGAATCGAATGAAACAAAGGTAACTATCATTCGGAATGATATAAGCGTAAAGCGAGCCCTCTAGCATGGGGCTTTCGTTAGGGAGCTATCAATGCTGTTGATGACAAAGGACTGTTGCGCAAGATGCAAGGAACAGCGCGCCGAATAAATTGTCGGGCGTGTCTGCTATTCAAATGTACAGAGCGCCGGGTTGGTTGCCGTGCATTCGTTGCCTGACCATGCGCTGCCCAGAGGCCTGGCATTGACCTGGTTTTTCAGGGTCATGCTTACCGGTTCATGGTTCTGATCCAGGTAGTGGCATGCCACAGACGACTGGCCCTGGCTGCTTTGGATCACCGCCTTTTCAAAGTGGACCTGGTGCAGGTCCTTCTGCTCTGTCATCGGGTTTTGCCCGGTCCATTGCCGACCGTCCGGGCCGGACGCGGTGTAGGCGACCACTTCCCCGGTCGGCGTCTTTTTGAACGCGTCTTTAAGGGCATGGGTGGGCGGGCAGGCACCAGTGCCAGCGTAGACGTTTCCCATCAATGCCATCAGGGTAATCACGAGGGCTGAGGTTTTCCTGAGCTGCCTGTTCTTCACGCGTGCTCCTGGTCTGGAGTAACTGTGAGGTAAAGACTAGCCCAAACAGGCAACGCCGGAAGGTGCTAAATCCACACGTCGTTGATTGCCGTGCGCTCGCCACCCTCGCTGCCGGTGTTCAGCACGCCGCAGGGTTCGATCAACAGCAACTTCACCTCACCCAATGCGTGCGGCTTGTGCTCGACGCCCTTGGGCACCACGTACATTTCCCCTTGGCCGATGGTCACCGCGCCGTCGCGGAAGTCGATGCGCAGGGTGCCTTCGAGGACGATAAAGGTTTCATCGGTGTCGGCATGGTCGTGCCAGATGAAGTCACCTTCGATCTTCACCACCTTGAACTGGTAGTCGTTCATCTGCGCGACGACCTTGGGCGCCCATTGCTCCCTGAACAGGGCGTATTTCTGGGCGAAGTTGATCGAGGCGTAATTCGTCGAAGTGTGGGAGGCGGGCATTGTCGGTTCCAGGGTTTCAGGACATTGGAGCCTTAAGTTAGGCCCAACGGCCCGCCGGATATTGAATGATCGTGCAGCGCGCGACGGTCCTGGGTGTGTGCAACTGTTGGCTGGGCAACAGCAGTCGGACAGTTGTGGTTTGCTCGAGACAGCAAGGCCTTGTCCATTGTTTTTATCGCGTTGATTTTATTGAAAATAATTTATGGCATGGGCTCTGCAATGCACACAGGTGAACCCTTTCACCCGTTGCTCAGCGGAGCCCTGTATGCCTTGCACCTTTTTCTCGCGTTCACGTTACATCTTGCTCGGCGCAGCGTTGTTGCTGGGCCACGCCGTCGTGTCCCAGGCCGCCGAGGGCGATGACGCGGTGCCGTCCCTGGCCGGCAAGCGCATTGCCGTGAGCATGACCGGCACCAGTCACTACTTCGATATCAAGGCCTTCCAGGCCCAGGTCGACGAGATCAAGCGCCTCGGCGGCACGCCGATCACCCTGGATGCAGGGCGCAACGACAAGAACCTGGTGACCCAACTGCAAACCGTGGTCACCCAGAAACCCGATGCGGTGATCCAGACCCTCGGCACCCTGAGCGTGATCGACCCGTGGCTCAAGCGCATCAGCAAGGCCGGCATCCCGCTGTTCACCATCGACGCGCCGTCGCAGTACAGCCTCAACAACACCACCTCGGATAACGTCGCCACCGGCAAGGCCCTGGCCGATCAGTTGATCAAGGATGCCGGCGGCAAGGGCAAGATCCTGGTGTTCAACGGCTTCTACGGCGTGCCGGTGTGCGCGATTCGCTACGACCAGTTGAAGCTGGCGCTCAAGGATCACCCGCAACTGGAAATCATCGAGCCGCAGCTGCGGGATGTGATCCCCAACACCGTGCAGGATGCCTATTCCCAGGTGTCCGCATTGCTCAACAAGTACCCGGCCGGCAGTGTCTCGGCGATCTGGGCGGCGTGGGACATTCCGCAACTGGGGGCAAGCAAGGCGTTGATCGACGCCAAGCGCACCGAGATCAAGACCTACGGCGTGGACGGTACGCCGGAGGTGCTGGAGCTGCTCGGCCAGGCCAATTCGCCGGTGGGCGCGGTAGTCGCCCAGCAACCGGCGCTGATCGGCAAGACTGCTGTGCAGAACGTGGCCCGCTACCTGGCCGGGCAGCGTGACCTGCCCAAGGAAACCCATGTGCCGACGCTGCTGACCACCGCCGCCAACCTGGCGCAGGTCCAGCAACTGCGGGGTGATTGATGGCCGCGTTGCACTTGCAGCACCTGCGCAAACGCTTCGGCGCCACCCTGGCGCTGGAGGATGCGAGCCTGAAAGTCGAGCGCGGCACCATTCACGGCCTGGTGGGCGAGAACGGTGCCGGCAAGTCGACCTTGATCAAGGTCCTGGCGGGGATCCACAAAGCGGACTCGGGGCAGGTGAGCATTGACGGCCAGCCGTATGCCGCACTGTCGCCGCGCCAGGTGGACGCGCTGGGCGTGCAGTTCATCCATCAGGAGCGGCTGTTGCCGGCGAGTTTTACCGTGGGTGAAGCGCTGTTTTTCGGCCATGAATTACGCCGTGGTCCGTTTGTCGACCGGCGCCGGCAGCAGCGCGAGGCAGAACGTTTGCTGGCGGAATATTTTGAGCTGCAACTGCCCGCCGACGCGTTGGTAGGCGAGCTGAACAGCGCCGAGCGCCAGGTGCTGCAAATCACCCGGGCGTTGATTCGCAAGCCGAAGATCCTGGTGTTCGACGAGCCCAGCGTGGCGCTGGTCAAGCGCGAAGTCGACCAGCTGCTGCGGATCGTCAAGCGCCTGCGGGACCAGGGTTTGTCGATTCTCTACATCTCCCATTACCTGCAGGAAATCGACAGCCTGTGCGATGAAGTGACGGTGTTGCGCAATGGTCGAGATGTGGCCGTGGTTGAGCCACGGCACACCTCCAGCGCGCAGATTGCGCGGTTGATGGTCAACCGCGAGGTCCAGGAGATGTACCCCAAGGCGCAGGTCGAGCTCGGCGAACCATTGCTGCAGGTGCGTGGGCTGAACCTGGCCCGGCGCTATCGGCAGATCGACCTGGAATTGCGTCGGGGCGAGATCGTCGGCCTCACCGGGCTGGTCGGGTCGGGCGCCAAGGACCTGCTCAAGACCCTGTTCGGTGTGGTGCGCGCCGACAGCGGCAGCATTCATCTGGAGGGGCGCTTGTTGCGCCTGCGTTCACCCGGAGAAGCCATTGCCCAAGGGATTGCACTGGTGCCGGAAGAACGCCGCAGCCAGGGGATTTCACCGCTGCTGTCGGTGCTGGAAAACCTCACGCTCGCCGGGCTTGGGCGTTTCAGTCGCTGGGGGTTACTGAGCCAGCGTAAGGAGCAGGCCGAAAGCCTGCGGCTGATCGACGAGTTGGCGATCAAGACGCCGGGCCCGCAGGCTGCCGTCAGCCAGCTCAGCGGCGGCAACCAGCAGAAAGTCGCCCTGGGCAAATGGCTGAGCCGGCGCTCGGCGGTGTACCTGTTGGACGAACCGTGCGTAGGTGTGGACGTCGGCGCCAAGGTCGAGATTTATCGCGTGATCGGGCGGCTGGTGGAAGAGGGCGCAGCGGTGCTGGTGCTGTCTTCGGATTTGCCCGAGCTGCTGGGGATCTGCGACCGCATCCTGGTGTTGCATCGCGGTGAAATAGCCGGGGAGTTCCATGCCGGTGAGGCGGACAGTGATCAACTGTTGGCGTGTGCCACGGGTGCGGTGCAGTCCACAGTGGCTGTGCAGGTGAAACAGGAGGTGGCGCATGTCCCTGCTTGAAGCTGCTACTCCTGGCTTGTCCCAACGGTTATGGGTACTGCTGTTGCGGCGCGGCTCGGTGGGCGTATTCCTCGCGATTTTGCTGGGCTTTGCCGTCGCCGCGCCGAACTTCTTTTCAGTCGGCAATATCGCGAATGTGTTCAGCCAGTCGGCGATCCTCGGCGTACTTGCCTTCGGCCTGACCTGCGTGATTATCGGCGGCGGCTCCAACGTGGTGGCGGGCGGGCTTGATCTGTCGCTGGCGGCCAATTTGGGCTTGTGCGCGGCGGTGTTCAGTCGACTCAACAACGCAGGCCTCGACCTGTGGGTAAGCCTGCTGCTGACCTTGGGTTGCGGCCTGGCGGTGGGCCTGCTCAATGGCCTGGCCGTGGTGGTGCTGCGCTTGCCACCGTTGCTCGCAACGCTGGCAAGCATGAATGTACTGGCCGGGCTGGAGCTGGTCCTCACCGAAAACACCGTGGTCTCGACTGACTCACCGTTGCTCGACCTGCTCAGTGGCGGGACCTGGCTGGGCGTGCCGGCACTCGCCTGGGTGTTGCTGGTGACGGCCTTTGTGTTGACGCTGCTGATCCAGCACACCGCCTATGGGCTGCGCCTGCATGCCGTCGGCGAGTACCCGCACGCCGCCGAGGCCGCCGGGATTCGAGTGCCGGCCTACGTACTCTCCAGTTATTTGCTCTCTGGGCTGTGTGCCGCGGTGGCGGCTTTGTGTTCAGCGGCATTTTTCAGCGGCAGCACCACCGGCTCCGGTGACATGCTGTTGTCGGTGGTCGCCATAGCCTTTCTTGGCGTGGTGTTTTCCCGGCGACTGGTGGCAAGCATCCCCGGCACCTTGCTCGCGACGCTGTTGATCGGCTTTTTGATCAACGGGTTTCAGTTGCTCAACGTATCGAGCTTCTGGGTCAACGGTGTCCAGGGCGTGCTGATTCTGCTGGTGGTCGCCGCTTCCAGCGCATTGAACCGGGGAGAACATTCATGAGTCAGGTATCCATCCTGCAAGCCCATGGCGGCTGGCGTTCGCTGTTGCCCCTGACGTTGCCGCTGGTGTTCGTGGCCATCGTGGTGGTGTTTGCCTGGCAGGCCCCGGGGTTTCTCAGTGGCGGCAACCTGAAAAGCCTGGTGCTGAATAACTTCGTGCTGCTGGCGATTGTTGCGATCGGCATGACCTATGCGGTGGCGGCCGGTGGCATCGATCTGTCGGTAGGCACCGCGCTGGATTTCGCCAGCTTCAGCTTCGTGGTGTTGCTTAACGCCGGGCACGGGCTGGGTGTGGCGATTGCCGGTGCGTTGGCCGCCGGGCTGCTGGTAGGACTGTTCAATGCCGGCTTGATCGCGGGGCTGCGGATCAGCCCGTTCCTGGCCACCCTCGGCACCTTGTTTATCGGCACCAGTGCCCAGCAACTGCTCTCGGACGGCGGCCAGCCAATTTATATCGCCCAGGGTTTCAAGCCGGAACTGGCGAGCTTCAGCCCGTTGGGCGTGCCCTTGCCGCTGTTGATCTTGCTGGTATTGGCCGTGGTCTACGGCCTGTTGCTGGCCCGTGGACGCCTGGGGCGCGAACTGCTGGCCCAGGGTACCCAGCCGCTGCTGGCGTATTACTCGGGGTTGTCGGTGCGGCGCATCGTCACCACCACGGTGCTGGCGGCGGCGCTGGCGTGCGCGGTGGCGGGGATCCTGCTCAGTTCGACGGTGAGCGCCTACGTGCCGCTGTCGGGCAATGCGTTCCTGCTGAATGCGATTGGTGCGGTGTTTATCGGCACCACATTGAACCGCCAGGGCCGGGCGAATATTCCGGGCACGTTGCTGGGGGTGCTGTTCATCAACGTCATCGCCAATGGCTTGCTGTTGATCGGCTGGAACTTCTACTGGCAGCAGGTGGCAACCGGCGTGCTGATTTTTATCGTGCTGGCCTTCAGTTTTGTCAGCCGCAGGATTGCGCAGAACACCTGAGGCGCCGCGCCCCAGGTGTGGGTCTGCCCTTTACTTTTCCCAGTCGGCCTTGGCAATCAACAGGCCATGGTTGCCGTTATAGGCCGCGCGCTCGGGTTGTTTCCAGCCCTCCAGCAGCGCGTCGTCGAGGCGGTAGATTTCCACCCCCAGCGGACGGCAGACCTTCAACGGGTCTTCCGCATCCGGACCCCACATCGGCAGCGACAGGTCGCCACCGGGGCAGGTGGAGAGGGCACACAGCAGGTCGATTTCGGCGAAGAACTCCAAATAATCGCCCTGCTTGGCCGGGCAGGCTTTCATGAAGTACATGTCGTCGTGATTGAGGCCGGTGCACTGGAAAATGTTCAGCACGTCGTGCACGTCGAACTCGGTCAGGCCATGGGGCAGCACGGCGCGGGTCAGGTTGGAGTGGCAGTGGTGGTGGAAGTCTTCGCCGGTGAGCATCTTGTTCACGTAAGGGTCGCAGCGCGTGCCCAGCAAGTCATGCAGGCGCCCGCCGTGTTCGTCGATGCCATAGTCGGCCAGGCTGTCGTCGGTGATGGTGACCATCGGCCGCAAAAACGGCAGGTTCGACCACAGGCGGTCGTAGGTGGTGACGTGCGCGCCTTGCAGCTGGCGGGTGCGTGCCGCCCACATGCGTTCGCGGGGGTCGTTGGCGCTCCACACGTTGAAGTCGCCAACCTGCGGGCCAACCGGCGTGGTCACGCGGAACACATGGCCTGCCGGTACTTTCCAGGCTCGGCCGGTGCGGATCGGCACTTCGAATTGCTCGATCAGGGTGCGGCCGTCCCGGGACTCGCGCACGCGGTCATAGAAGGCTTTGTCGACCTGCAAGGCAGCGCCTTTGCTGACTTGGTAGGCCGCTGGGTAGTCCTTGTACATGGTGGGTCCTCGCTTCAGGGTTTTGGAATGCTGCTCAGGATGTCCAGCAGCAGCGATTCGGAGTCATTGAGGTAGCTGGCCAGGGCTTCGCCGGCGGCTTGCTTGTGGCCGTCAACCAGCAAGTCGTGAATCTGCCGGTCGCGCTCAAGCCAGGGCTTCTGGAAGGTTTCCTCGCTGGGCGCGTTGGAAAACACCAGGCGCATCTGGGCTGCAATATGGGTAAAAAACTCGTCCAGCAACGGGCTGCGCATCAGCCCGACAATGTGTTGATGAAAGCGCAGGCTGTGGGTGCCGAAGGCTTGCCAGTTCTCGCGGTCCTGGGCCAGTTGCGCAGCCTCGATGGACTCCAGCATCAGGTCGGACTGGTATTCGCGCAGCGGCTTGCTGGCGGCGATGGCCTGCAGCTCCAGGGTGCGTCGCACCTTGAAGATGTCACGCACTTCCTCCACCCCCAGGCGGCGCACGATCACGCCTTTGTTGCGCACGTAGCTGGTCAGGCCTTCGCGGCCCAGGTGGTGCAAGGCTTCACGCACCGTGTTGCGCGAGGCGTTGTAGGCGTTCACCAGTTCGCTTTCCACCAGCGGCATGCCGGGCAGCAGGCGGCCGCCGATGATGTCTTCGCGCAGTTCGATGGCAACCTGGTCGGCCAGCGACAGGCTGGGTTCCTTGGCTTGGCTCACGTCGGGGCTCCTTGGGCTCACGCCAGTTGGACGTCTTTGAGGAACTTGGTCATGCGTTCGCTGCGTTGCTCGAGCATGTCACGCGGTGCGGCGTCCTGGATAATCTCGCCGCCTTCCATGAACACCACACGATCGGAAAGCTTGAACGCGAAGTTCATTTCATGGGTGACGATGACCATGGTCATGCCCTCGCGAGCCAATTCCTCGATTACCGCCAGTACGTCGCCCACCAGTTCCGGGTCGAGGGCCGAGGTGGGTTCATCGAACAGCATCACCGAGGGCCGCATCGCCAGGGCGCGGGCAATCGCCACCCGTTGCTGTTGCCCGCCGGATAGCTGGTGCGGGTATTTGCCGGCGTGCTCCAGCATGCCGACCTTGCGCAACAGGGCCAGGCTCAACAGGCGCAGTTCTTCGCCGCTACCATGGGCATGGTAGACCGGCGCGAGCATCACGTTCTCAAGGGCGGTTTTATGCGGGAACAGGTTGAACCCCTGGAACACCATGCCGACATGCACGATGCCGCGCATATGCACCTTGTGCCCCAGCGCGCCTTGCGGCTCCTGGCTGCCACGCAGGAACGGCTGGCCTTGCAGGGTGATTTCGCCACGGTCGAGGCTTTCGAGGCCGTTCATGGTACGAATCAGCGTGGTCTTGCCAGAGCCTGACGGGCCGATGATCGACACCACCTCGCCCCAGCGCACATTCAGTTCGACGCCCTTGAGCACTTCCAGCTCGCCATAGGCCTTGCGCACCCCGCGAGCCTGCAAGGCAAACTCACCGGGCTCGGCCTGGCCGGGGGCACGACGCGTCGCCACTTGGTCGAGCACGGCGGGGGCGATGGCCTTGGGTTTGCGCCGGGTCACGTCCAGGTGATTCTCCAGCACCCGCAACAGCCAACTGAACACCGTCACGATGAACACGTAATAGAACGCCACGGCCAGCATGGTCTCCATCACCAGGAAGTTCTGGGTGTAGAGTTGTTGGCCCACCAGCAGAATTTCCGAAAGCGAAATCACCGACACCAGCGAGGTGAGCTTGACGATGGTGATGTATTCGTTGGCCAGTGTCGGCAACGCAACCCGCAGCGCCTGCGGCACCACAATCAACCGCTGCACGCCGCGATAACCCACGCCCAGCGCCTTGCCGGCTTCGCGCTGCCCCTTGACCACCGCTAGCAGGCCGCCCCGATGGATCTCGGCGATGTAGGCCGCCTCACTCAGCACCAGGGCGATCAGGCCCGCGGAGTAGGGGTTGGACAACACCACGCTGGTGGACGGAAACACCTGCGGCAGGTTGTAGACGAAGATCAACAGCACCAGCAACGGCAGGCTGCGGAAGAACCAGATGTAGACGCCAGCGGAGTCCCGCAGCCAGCGGCGCTCCGACTGCCGCGCCAGGGCCAGGAAAAACCCCAGCACAATGCCCAGCAGCCAGGTTTCCAGGCTCAGTTCGACCACGGTGCCGACGGCTCGCCAGAAGTCGCCGTTCCATAACAAGCCCCGGGTGTAGTGCCAATCGAATTGCATAAAGGTGCTCCGCGTTTCAGTTACCCAGTGCCGCACTGATCTCGGCGGCGTTCGGCTCGGCCAGGTTGTAGCGCGCCAGCAGCTTGCCGTAGCTGCCGTCCTGCTTGATCTGGCTCAGGGCGCCGGTCAGCGCCTGGAGCAGTGCCGGGTTTTCCTTGCGCACGGCCAGGCCGACCACCACCGGGTAGATCAACTCGCTGGAGCTGATCACGGTTTTGCCTTGCAGTTTTTCCACGGTGATCTTGGCGACCGCCGCGTCTTCCATCTGCACGTCCACCGCCTGGGCGAGCAGGGCCTGGGCGGCCTCCGGGGACGTCGGGAACTCACGCGACTCGATCGCCGGCTTGCCCGCAGGGAGGCAGTAGTCCGCCGAAACCTTGTTCAGCTTTGGCACCCACGACGCGCCCTTGATCGACCCGACGCGCTTGCCGCACAGGTCTTCCGGGCGCTGGGGCTTGAAGTCGCCGGTGCTGAGCACCATCAGCGAAGAACCGGTCTTCAGGTAGCTGAGGAAATCCACCTGTTTGGCGCGCTCGGGGGTGACGTACAGCGCCGAGGCCACCACGTCGAAACGCCGGGCGTTGACGCCGAGGATCAGGTTGGCGAAACGGGTGTCGAGAAAACGTGGTTTGAGCCCCAGTTGCTTGCCCATCAGTTGCATGAACTCCGGGTCGAAACCGGCCGGGGTCTTTTGCTCAAGGTAGGTGTAAGGCGGGTAGGTGAGGTCGGAGCCGATGGACAGCTCGCCCGGTTTCAGGGTGCCCTTGATTTCGGCAGCCGACAGCAGCGGCGTCACGCACGCCAGGGTGATCGCTAGCGCCAATGTGCGCAGGGTGTTCTTGCCCGTCAGACCTTTTTGCATGTTCGTCGCCTCGGTTGCTGGATGCAGGGAAATTTGGATTGTTCAACAATCCTGTATTGTCTAATAAGCGGTTATCGTGCCAACTAATGACTTTTCCAGGTTTTTGATGGGTTTTGACGCGTGAGACAGCCGTTTTTTGTAAGCGCGCACCCCAATTCGGGGCAATTCGTTACCGGGCGCCACGTTGTGAGGCAGGCATTTCGCGGACCATAAAGGACGCACTTATTGATAAAGTGCCGGTTCGAAACCATGAGTGAACAGCAATGACGTCGACCTCCCAACGCCGCTCAACCCTGATTGCCTTGTTGGTCGCCGTCACCTTCTTCATGGAAAACCTGGACGCCACAGTGATCGCCACCGCGTTGCCGGACATCGCCAAAACCTTCGGCGTGGGCGCGGTGGACGTGAACATCGGTATGAGCGCCTACATGCTCGCCGTCGCGGTGTTCATTCCCATCAGCGGCTGGCTGGCCGACCGCTTTGGCTCGCGGCGGGTATTCGGTTGGGCAATCGTGCTGTTCAGCCTGTCGTCACTGCTGTGCGGGTGGAGCGACAGCCTGCAGACCTTCGTCGCCGCGCGCGTGTTGCAGGGCATCAGCGGCGCGATGATGGTGCCGGTGGGGCGCCTGGCGGTGCTGCGGGCTACCGAGAAAAAAGACCTGGTGCGGGCGATTTCATTCATCACCTGGCCCGGCCTGGTGGCGCCGATACTCGGGCCGCCGGTGGGCGGGTTTATCGTTACCCACGCGTCCTGGCCGTGGATTTTCTACCTCAACCTGCCGCTGGGCCTGCTGGCGCTGATTGCCACGCTGGTACTGATCCCCAAACACGACGAGGTCACGTCCCGCTCATTCGATTTCAGCGGCTTCCTGCTGGTGGGTGTCGCCAGCGCGGCGCTGTTGTACGGCGTGGAACTGCTCGGGCAAAGCCGTGGCAGCTTGTTGCAGGGCCTGTTACTCAGCGCTGCAGGCGTGATGCTCGGTGCTTTTGCCTGGCGCCATATGCGCCGGCATGCCCAGCCGTTACTGGCGTTGGGTGTGGTGAGCGTGCGCACCTTCAGTGTGTGCCTGTGCGGCGGGTCGATTTTCCGGGTGGCCATCAGCACCTTGCCGTTCCTGCTGCCGCTGATGTTTCAACTGGCGTTCGGCCTTTCTGCATTCGATGCGGGGTTGCTGGTGCTCGCGGTATTTGCCGGCAACCTGGCGATGAAGCCGTTCACCACGGCGGTGATGCAGCGCTGGGGCTTTCGCTCGGTGCTGATGATCAACGGCATCCTTGGCGTGCTCGCGATTGCGGCCTGTGCGCTGCTGGACGAGCGCATGAGCTGGGCGCTGATCCTGTTCATTCTGTTCGTGGGTGGCCTGTCACGCTCCATGCAGTTCACCTTGTTCAACACCCTGGGGTTCGCTGATATACCCAAGGCGCAGATGAGCGACGCCTCAACCTTGTTCAGCATGTTCTTCCAGCTGAGCATGGCCATGGGCGTGGCGATTGGCGCGCTGTTGTTACGTTTTGCCATGAATTTTCACGGCAATACCGGGCAGGCCGCCACCGCCGATTTCCAGCTGACGTTTCTTCTAGTGGCGGTGATCGCCGGCGTGGCGCTGCTGGATAACCTGCGGCTGCCGCCCCGGGCCGGTGAGTCGGTTTTGCAGCGAAAGTGAACCCACGATACCTTCGGGGTATGAAGCAACACCTATTGAATATTGGACGGCTTGCGTCCCCCGCATCACTCTGCGGTGAAGTACATACGCAGGGCCCATAACAATAAAAGGCGCAACCATGACCGTGCTATTGAGTGAGCGCAGCCAGATTTTCGACCGTGCAGATGCCTATGCCGTGTCCGACTACGTCAACCAGCATGTCGGCAGCCACTGCATCCGCCTGCCGCCCAAGGGCCGCCCGCAGGCAAGCATCAGCCACCGGACCTTTTCCAGCCTGGACCTGTGCCGCATCAGCTACGGCGCGCCGGTGCGGGTGACCTCGGTGGCGCTGGAAACCATCTACCACCTGCAGATCCTGCTGCACGGCCACTGCCGCTCGAGCTCCCGTGGCGAAGAACAGGTGTTGGGCCCCGGCGAAGTGCTGCTGATCAACCCGGATGACCCGGTAGACCTGACCTATTCCGCCGACTGCGAAAAATTCATCGTCAAGGTGCCCGTGCGCCTGCTGGAAAACGCCTGCCTTGAGCAGCACTGGACGTTGCCGCAGCCGGGCATCCGTTTTGCGGCGCCGCGCCACGCACTTGCCGAAATGGGTGGGTTCCTGCAATTGCTGGGGCTGATCTGCCATGAAGCCGAAAACGCCGCCGAACCCGAAGTGCAGGGCCTGTACGAGCGCATTGTGGCGAACAAGCTGTTGGCGCTGCTGGCCAGCAACGTCCTGCGGGTGATTCCGCGACCGGATCAGGGTGGGGGCTTTGAAGCCGTGCGTCAGTTCATCGAGGAGCACCTGGCCGACGACATCAGCGTCGAACAACTGATGGCCATCGCCAGGGTCAGCGAGCGTTCGTTGTATACCTTGTTTGAACGCCAGGTCGGCCTGTCACCCCGTGACTACATGCGCCAGCGCAAGCTGGAGCGGGTGCACGCCATGCTGCAACTGGCCACGGCGCGCAGCGTGACGGAGGTGGCGCTGGATCATGGGTTTGTGCATTTGGGGCGGTTCTCCGAGGCCTATCGCAAACGCTTTGGCGAGCTGCCCTCGCAAACGTGGAAGCGCCGGCTCGCGCCAGGCGGATAACGAATTGCAGTCAGCGGATATTGAGGGGTAGGGCAAGCACATAAGGTGGGGGGGCCTGATACAAGAACAACCGAGGGCCTACCCCATGATCAGCACATTCGACCGACTCGCCCGACAATTGCGCGACTCCGTCCAGGAAGATCCCGCCACTGGGGTGTTCCGCTGCCGCCGCGACATCTTCACCGACCCCGACCTGTTTGCCCTGGAAATGAAGCACATTTTCGAAGGCGGTTGGGTCTACCTGGCGCACGAAAGCCAGGTGCCGGAGATCAACGACTACTTCACCACCTGGATCGGCCGCCAGCCCGTGGTCATCACCCGCGACAAACACGGCACGCTGCACGGCCTGGTCAACGCCTGCGCCCACCGTGGCGCGATGCTCTGCCGCCGTAAACAAGGCAACAAAGGCTCGTTTACCTGCCCTTTCCACGGCTGGACCTTCAGCAACGCCGGCAAGCTGCTCAAAGT
This sequence comes from Pseudomonas sp. Ag1, assembly GCF_000278565.1. Classification (NCBI taxonomy): domain Bacteria; kingdom Pseudomonadati; phylum Pseudomonadota; class Gammaproteobacteria; order Pseudomonadales; family Pseudomonadaceae; genus Pseudomonas; species Pseudomonas sp. Ag1. The sequence goes on along the minus strand of NZ_AKVH01000091.1, from coordinate 89,322 downwards.
GAAGGACGCCAAGACCGGCGCCTACCCCGACAGCTTCGACTGTGACGGCTCCCACGACTTGAAACGCCTTGGCCGCTTCGAAAACTATCGCGGCTTCCTGTTCGGCAGCCTCAGCGAGACGGTGCCGGAGCTGAGCGACTACCTGGGTGAGACCCGGGTGATCATCGACCAGATGGTCGATCAGGCCCCGCTGGGGCTGGAGGTGCTGCGGGGCAGTTCGTCATATGTGTATGACGGCAACTGGAAGCTGCAGATCGAAAACGGCGCCGACGGTTATCACGTCAGCTCCGTGCACTGGAACTACTCGGCGACCATGGGCCGGCGCAATTACGAAGCCGAAGGCACGCGCACCGTGGATGCCAATGGCTGGTCGAAAAGCCTGGGCGGCGTGTACGCCTACGAGCATGGCCATATCCTGCTGTGGACGCGCCTGCTCAACCCCGAAGTGCGTCCGGTGCATGCCCATCGCGAGGCGCTGGCCGAGCGCCTGGGCCAGGAACGCGCCGATTTTATCGTCGACCAAACCCGCAACCTGTGCCTCTACCCGAATGTGTACCTGATGGACCAGTTCTCCACGCAGATCCGCGTGGTACGGCCAATCGCGGTCGACAAGACCGAAGTCACGATCTATTGCATGGCGCCCAAGGGCGAAAGTGCCGAGGAACGCACCACGCGCATCCGCCAGTACGAAGATTTCTTCAACGTCAGCGGCATGGGTACACCGGACGATCTGGAAGAGTTCCGCGCCTGCCAGACCGGCTACCAGGGTGCGACCACCTTGTGGAATGACCTCAGCCGCGGCGCCAAACAGTGGGTCGAAGGCCCTGACGAAAACGCCCGGGCCATGGGCATGAATCCGCAGCTCAGTGGCGTCAAGACCGAGGACGAAGGCCTGTTCGTGCGCCAGCACGCCCACTGGGCCCAGAGCCTGCAACGCGCTATCGAACGGGAGCAGCAAGGCTTGATCGCGACGGACAAGGAGGTGCTGGCATGAGTGCTTCCCGTGACCGCCTGCTGGACTTTCTGTACCGCGAAGCCCGCCTGCTGGATGACCGCCAGTGGGATGAGTGGCTCGAATGCTATTCACCCAAGGTCGAGTACTGGATGCCGGCCTGGGACGACCACGACACGCTGACCGAAGACCCCCAGAGCGAAATCTCGCTGATCTATTACCCCAGCCGCGACGGCCTGGAAGACCGGGTGTTCCGGATCAAGACCGAGCGCTCCAGCGCCAGCACCCCGGAGCCGCGCACCGCGCACCTGATCACCAACCTCGAAGTGCTGGCCGACGACGGGCAGCACGTGGAGTTGCGTTTCAACTGGCAAACCCTCAGCCATCGCTACAAGACCACGGATACGTACTTCGGTACCTCGTTCTATCGCCTCGACATCCGCGCCGAACAGCCGCTGATCACGCGCAAGAAGGTGGTGCTGAAAAACGACTACATCCATCAGGTCATCGATATCTACCACATCTGAGGACACGCCCATGACGTACTCCATTGCCCTGAACTTCGAGGACGGGGTAACCCGTTTCATCGACTGCAAGGTGGGTGAAAAGGTCCTCGACGCGGCCTTTCGCCAACGTATCAACCTGCCCATGGACTGCTCCGACGGTGTGTGCGGCACCTGCAAATGCCGCTGTGAAACCGGCGCCTATGATTTGGGCGACGACTACATCGAAGACGCTCTGAGCGAGGATGAAGCCGCTGAGCGCCAGGTGCTCACCTGCCAGATGGTGCCGCAGTCGGACTGCGTGATTGCCGTGCCGGTGCCTTCCGGTGCGTGCAAGACCGGCACCGCGCAATTTGCCGCGACGGTGGCGAGTATTACCCGGCATGCCGATGCAGCGTTGGAAGTCAGCTTCGAACTGGATCAGGCGCCGGTGTTCCTGCCGGGGCAATACGTGAATATCGGCGTGCCCGACAGTGGGCAGACCCGCGCGTATTCCTTCAGCAGTCGCCCCGGCGACAAACGCGCGAGCTTCCTGATCAAGCATGTGCCCGGCGGGTTGATGAGTGGCTGGCTGGAGCGTGCCCAGCCGGGCGACGCGGTGCCGATGACCGGGCCGCTGGGCAGTTTCTACCTGCGCGAAGTGGCGCGGCCACTGCTGTTGCTGGCAGGTGGTACGGGGCTGGCGCCGTTCCTGTCGATGCTTGAAGTGTTGGCCGAGCGCGAGGAAACCCGGCCGGTCACGCTGATCTACGGCGTGACGCGGGACCAGGACCTGGTGATGGTCGAGGCGCTGGAGGCGTTCGCCCAACGCCTGCCCAACTTCGGTTTTGTCACCTGCGTGGCCGACCCCCAGACCGCGCACCCCCGGCAGGGGTATGTCACCCAGCACATGGCCGCTGACGTGCTGAACGATGGCGACGTGGATGTGTACCTGTGCGGGCCGCCACCGATGGTCGACGCGGTACGCCAGCACTTCAAGAACCAGGGCGTCACCCCCGCCAGCTTCCACTACGAGAAGTTCACCCCCAACGCCATCGTCACCGGCGACGCCGCCTGAGGAATCCCCCATGACTCCACGTTTCAACACCCAGGTTGCGCTGGTGACCGGCGCCGCCCAGGGCATCGGTCGGCGGGTTGCCGAGCGTTTGCTGGAAGAGGGCGCCTGGCTGGTGGCCGTCGATCGCTCGGAACTCGTGCATGAATTGCAGCATGAGCGGGCGCTGATCCTCACCGCCGACCTGGAGCAGCATGCCGAATGTGCCCGTGTGATGGCGGCTGCCAAGGCACGGTTCGGGCGTATCGACATTCTGGTCAACAACGTCGGCGGGACCATCTGGGCCAAGCCCTTCGAGCACTACGCCGAGAACGAAATCGAAGCCGAGGTGCGCCGCTCGCTGTTCCCGACCCTGTGGTGCTGCCATTGCGTATTGCCCTACATGCTGGAGCAGGGCAGCGGTGCCATCGTCAATGTCTCGTCCGTGGCCACGCGCGGAGTGAACCGTGTGCCGTATGGCGCGGCCAAGGGCGGCGTCAACGCCTTGACCGCGTGCCTGGCCCTGGAGACCGCCGGCAGCGGCATTCGGGTCAACGCCACCGCACCCGGTGGCACCGAGGCGCCACCGCGCCGGATCCCGCGCAACAGCCAGCCCCAGAGCGACCAGGAGCGCGTCTGGTACCAGCAGATCGTCGACCAGACCCTCGACAGCAGCCCGATGAAGCGCTACGGCAGCATCGACGAACAAGCCGGCGCGATTCTGTTTCTGGCCTCTGATGAGGCCTCCTACATCACGGGCGTTACCTTGCCGGTAGGAGGCGGCGACCTCGGCTGACCCAGCGCCGTACCTGCAGACACTGACTCACAACAACAATAATGAGAGCACTGCCATGCGTACCCATGACGTCAATTCGATTATCGATAATGCCCATTTCAATCGTTTCCACTGGCTGGTGGTCAGCCTGTGTGCTGTGCTGTTGATCTTTGACGGTTATGACTTGTTCATCTACGGCGTGGTCTTGCCGTCGATCATGAAGGAATGGGGACTATCGCCCCTGCAGGCCGGCGCTCTGGGCAGTTATGCGCTGTTCGGGATGATGTTCGGCGCGCTGGTCTTCGGCAGCCTGGCCGACAAGTTCGGTCGCCGCAAAGGCATCGCCATCTGCTTTGCCTTGTTCAGCGTCGCCACGGTGATTAACGGTTTTGCCAGCAACCCGACTGAGTTCGGAATCTGCCGGTTTATTGCCGGGCTCGGCTGTGGCGGCCTGATGCCCAATGCGGCCGCACTGATTACCGAATACGCACCGAAGAAAATGCGCAGCATCCTGATGGCGGTGATGTTTGGCGGGTACTCGCTGGGCGGCATGCTGTCGGCCGGCGTGGGGATTTTCATGCTGCCGCGTTTTGGCTGGTCGTCCATGTTCTTCGCCGCGGCGATCCCGCTGCTGCTGATGCCGTTGATTGTGTACTGGCTGCCTGAGTCCATCGGGTTCCTGATTCGCCAGGGCCGCAAGGAACAGGCGCGTGAGCTGCTCAAGCGCCTGTCGCCGCAGACCCGGATCGACCCGCAAGACCAACTGCTCGTCAGCGCCGGTAAAGGCAAGGGCGCTTCGGTGCTGGAGTTGTTCCGACACGGCCTGGCCTTGAGGACGGCGGCGATCTGGGTCGCGTTTTTCTGCTGCCTGTTGATGGTCTACGCCCTGAGTTCCTGGCTGCCCAAACTGATGGCGGGTGCCGGTTACAGCCTGGGATCGAGCCTGTCGTTCCTGCTGGCGCTGAATTTTGGCGGCATCGCCGGGGCGCTTGTCGGTGGCTGGCTGTGTGACCGGCTTAACCTGGTGAAGGTGGTGATCGGTTTCTTTATCGCCGCGCTGCTCTCCATCAGCCTGCTGGGTATCAAGAGCCCGATGCCGGTCCTGTACCTGCTGATCTTTTTTGCCGGCGCCACCACCATCGGCACGCAAATCCTGCTGTACGCCGGCGCCGCACAACTCTATGGCTTGAACATTCGAGCCACCGGCCTGGGCTGGGCTTCCGGTATCGGTCGTACCGGCGCCATCGTCGGCCCGCTGCTGGGCGGCGCGCTGATGGGGATTGAACTGCCGCTGCACCTGAACTTCATGGCCTTTGCCATCCCCGGGGCCATCGCCGTGCTGGCGATGACGGCGTATGCGCTGAATGAGCGTCGGGGCCGGCAGGAGGTGATCGCCGCCCCGGCGCAGTAACTGTCGATAACAATAACTAAGAGCAACGACATGAACACACAACGTATCTGGCTATCCCTGTTGGGCGTGCCCCTTGCGGCGACGGCGGCCGAGGGCGGGTTTTTCGAGGACTCCACCGCCACCTTGCAGGCGCGCAACTATTACTTCAGCCGCGATTTCTCGGACATCGTCGGCGCCAACAAGCAATCAAAGGCAGAGGAGTGGGGCCAGGGTTTTATCCTGACCTATAAATCCGGCTACACCCCGGGGCCCGTGGGCTTTGGCCTGGATGCCCTGGGCACCCTCGGCCTCAAGCTCGACAGCAGCCCGGACCGCACCAATACCGGCCTGCTCCCGGTCAAGGGCGACGGCAGCGCCCCGCATGATTACAGCCGTTTGGGCCTGACCTTCAAAGCCAGGTTTTCCAGGACCGAATTGAAGGTCGGCGAACTGCAACCGAACCTGCCGGTGCTGGCCTTCAGCGATATCCGTTTGCTGCCGCCGAGCTATCAGGGCGTGAGTGTCAGCTCCGGCGAAATCGCCGGCCTTGCGCTGCAGGCCGGGCACTTGACCACCACCAGCCTGCGCAACGAAGCCGGCGACGAGAAAATGATCGCCATGCTCGGCCATGTGCCGCAACGCGGCGCTGAAGGTGATGGGTTCAACTACGTCGGCGGCGACTACGCCTTCAACACCAACCGCACCAGCGTCAGCTACTGGCATGGCCAACTCAAGGACATCTACCGCCAGGACTTTGTCGGCCTCAAGCACAGCCAGCCAATGGGTGAGTGGACGCTCGGCGCCAACCTCGGCTACTACGATGCCCGGGAAGACGGCGACAAACTGCTCGGCAAGATCGACAACCAGGCGTTTTTCTCGCTGCTGTCGGCCAAGCATGGCGGCCATATCTTCTACGTCGGTTATCAAGCCATGTATGGCGACAGTGCCTTCCCGCGGGTCTTCGCCAACATCACGCCGCTGGGCAACGAAGTACCCACCTACGAGTTTGCCTACACCGACGAGCGCTCCTGGCAAGTGCGGTACGACTATGACTTCGTGGCGCTGGGCATTCCGGGGCTGACCACCACCGTGCGTTATATCACCGGTAACAACGTGACCACCGGCGCGGGTTATGAAGGCAAGGATCGCGAGCGCGACCTGGATATCGGCTATGTGGTGCAAAGCGGCACATTGAGCGGCCTGGGCATCCGAGTGCGTAACGTCATGGCTCGTTCAAACTACCGCAGCGACATCGACGAGAACCGGCTGATCCTCAGTTACACCTGGAAGCTGCTTTAAACCCCGCCCTGGCACGTGCCCATGACCTGGTAGTTGAGGGTGTGGCTGACGCCCTGGCTGTCGAGATACACCATGGTCGCCGGTTCTACCTGGCAACTGCCCGGCACGGGCGTGATTGAAACAACGTGTTGGATATCCAGCGCTTCATTGCTGCCGGCCGCCATGGCGCCGGCGGCGGTGAAAAACAGGAGCAGGCTGAGCCATTTGATATTCATGATGAGTTCCTCTGTGAGTAGGGTTCATTTTAGTGATTGCCGCAGCGGGATAAAGACAGGAACAGGTGAATGACTCGTACGTATCACGTAGCAATCGAGGGGCAATGTTGATGGATTTGCTCAATGGCATGCGGGTGTTTGCCCGGGTTGTCGACACTGGCAGCTTTGCCGCAGCGGCCGAGGCGCTGGACCTGTCCGGGGCACACGTATCACGGTTGATCTGCGAGCTGGAAAAACACCTGCAGACCCGCCTGTTGCAACGCACCACCCGACGCCTGGGCCTTACCGATTCGGGCGAGCGCTTTCTGTTGCGCTGTCGCGACATTCTTGAAGACGTCAGGGAGGCCACGGCAGAAGCCAGCGGCGCGCACCTCAACCCGCGCGGGCGATTGCGGGTGCATTGCATGAGCGGGTTGGGGGTGCTGATCACGCCGCTGATTGCCCGCTACAGCGAGCAATACCCGGACATGTCCATCGAGTTGACCCTGTCCCAGCACAACCCGGACCCGCTTGAAGAGGGTCACGACGTGGTGATCTCCATCGCCCATTCGTTGCCGGATTCGGCGCTGGTCAGCCAGACGATCGGGCAGTTGTTCAGTGTGCCCTGTGCGGCACCGGGGTATCTGGCCCGGTACGGCGTGCCCGAGCATCCGCAGCAGTTGATGCAGCATCGACGGTTGCATCTGCAGGATTTCCAGGAGGATGCGTGGTTGTTCAAGGGGCAAGAGGGCGAGATTGCGATTTCGCCAGGTGACACCTTCAGGACCAATGTCGCGGATGCGATGGTCAAGGCGACGCAGGAAGGCATGGGCATCAGTCTGTTGCCGTTTTTCAGTGCAAGCGCGGCACTGCGGGAAGGTTCGCTGGTACGGCTGTTGCCCGACTATCGGCTAAGGGAGCGCAGCATTTTCGCGGTGTATCCGTCGAGGCGTTTTTTGGATGCCAAGGTGCGCACGTGGGTCGCGTTTTTGCAGGTGCAATTGCCGGTGTTGCTGGCGGAGCAGGTGAACGTGATTGAGGCTCCCCGAGGCTAGCGCGTTGCAGTACGACGGATATAACGCGCCGGCGACGAGCCCAGCGTCTTGCGAAACATGCTGATGAACGAACTGACCGACTCATACCCCAGCGCCTCGGCGGTCCGTTGCACCGATTCGCCCTCGGCCAGGCTCTGCAAGGCCACGATGATTTGCCATTGTTTGCGCCATTGGCCAAAAGTCAGGCCTGTTTCGCTCTTGACCAGGCGGGCCAGGGAGCGCTCGCTCATGGCCACCTGGCGTGCCCACTGGGCCATGGTGCAACGGTTTGACGGGGCCTGGGCCAGGCCGCGGGCGATGAAGCGCAACTGCGTAGCAGCGGGGAGCGGCAGGTACAACTGCTCCGAAGGAGCCAGTTCCAGTTGTTCAAGGAGCACGCTCGCCACGCGCGAATTGGCAGAGGCAGGCGGATAATCCTGGGGCTGGGCGCTCAGGTGCAGGATCAACGCCAGGACCAGCGGCGAAAGCACCAGCGTGCAGCATTTCTCCGGTAGCGCGGCGGCGCCGGGCTCGACAAACAGATAGCCGATCCTGCCGTTGGCGGTCACCCGGTTGCTGTGGGCGATACCGCCCGGAATCCACACGCCGAAGCCCGACGGCACCATCCACACGCCATCCTCTACGGTACACACGATACCGCCGTGATATGCCACCACCAGTTGGCCTTTGCGGTGGCTGTGCACGGGGAATTCGGTGTCGTTGCGCTGGCTGCCGAGCATCAACGCGACGGCGGGCTGATCAAAACTGTCCAGTTCGAATTGATCAACGCCCTGGAGCTTCATCTCGCCCATGTTGCACCGCCTCGATTGTCTGAAATTGATTATATCCTGGCAGCATACTCAATATCGGCACGACCTTGCAGTCCCTACCATCTTCATCAAGGCGATCAAGGTGATTGCCGACTGCGAGATTCAACCGATGCTCAGCGAAATCACGATTGCCCACCTCTACATTCCTCCGTTCTTGCTCTACGTCGGCGTTGCAGCCCTGGTGTACGGGCTACTGGAGCGGGCCCTGCGGCGCTGGCTGGATTGGGCCTGGCACCCCAGCCTGGCGCGTTTCTTTGTGTCGCTGATCGTGCTCTCGACCTTGGTTCTGAGCTTTTGAGGGCAGCGCGATGATCATCAAACACATCCTCAAGACCCTCGTCACCCTGGTGCTCGGGCTGGCCGCATTGCTGTTCTGCACGCAACTGTGGCGCGCCTATGAGTTGGCCCCCTGGACGCGGGACGGGCGTGTCAGCGCGCAAGTCATCCGTATTGCCCCCGAGGTGTCCGGCCAGGTCGAACACCTGCTGGTGGGCGACAACCAATGGGTCGCCAAGGGCGCGTTGCTCTACCAGATCGATCGCAGCAGCTACTTGCTTGCCCAGCAACAGCGCACGGCCGAGCTTGCCGAGGCGCGCAGTGTCTTCGAGCAGCGCAGTGCACAGCTCAAACGCCGCAACCAGCTCGGCGATGCGATTGCGCGGGAGGAAACCGACAACGCAGCCCGGGACCTGGCGGTGGCCAGGGCGCGCCTGGATGCGGCCCGCAGCCAACTGGCCCATGCGCGGCTGGATCTGGACCGCACGACGATTCGTTCGCCGGTCGACGGCTATGTGACCCAGTTGCGGCTGCAGCCGGGTGACTACGCGGCAGCGGGCGAGACCAATATCTTTGTGGTCGATAGCCATAGCTTCTGGGTCACCGGTTACTTCGAGGAGACCAAGCTGGCCGGTGTTCGGGTGGGGGCTGTGACGTCCATCAAGCTGATGGGTTTTTCACCGCTGCTCGAAGGGCATGTGGCGAGCATTGGTCGGGGCATTGCCGACGGTAACGAGCTGCGCAGTAACAGTGGTTTGCCCCAGGTGGCGCCTACGTTCAGCTGGATACGCCTGGCCCAGCGCGTGCCCGTGCGGATTGAACTGGACAAGGTGCCGCCCGGTGTGGAGTTGGCGGCGGGGATGACCGCCAGCATCGACGTTGCCGAGGAGGGCACGGCGCCGCGCTGGAGGCTGGTGCAATGGCTTCAGGCGTTCATGTGATGCTCCGTGCACTGCGCATGCTGGGGGCATGGGAAGCTGCTACCTCGGGCTATGTGCTGCGTAGTCTTTTGGCGGCCTCATTGGCCCTGTGGCTGGGGTTCCAATTACACCTGGATTCGCCGTTCTCGGCCGCCTCAACCGTGTTGTTGCTGATCCATCCGCTGCAGGGGGCAGTGGTTGGCAAGGGCTTCCACCGGGCACTGGGCACCCTGGTGGGGTTGGCTGTGGCATTGGTCCTGACCAGCCTGTTCGCCCAGCAAATGCTGCTGTTTATCCTCGGGATCGGGATATGGCTGGGCCTTTGTGTCGGCGCCATGACCGTGTTTCGGCACTACCAGGCCACGGCGGCGGTGGTCGCCGGCTACACCGTGTGCCTGGCCCTGGGGCCCGCCATCGTCGCGCCACAGCAAGGTTTCGAACATATCGTCGGGCGGGGCACGGCCGTTGTTCTGGGGGTGTTGAGCCTGTGCCTGGTGGCCACATTATTCAGCCGCAAGACCGTCGAGCGCACACTGACCATGGCACTTCGCGACGTCTCGTCGCGCACCCTGCGGTTATTGGCCGTGCGGTTTGACGGCGGGCCGGCGCGTGCGCAGGACCCGCTGGCCATCGATATCAGCAAAGTGGACGACCTTCTCGGGATTGGTCGGGGCGAGTCGGTGCTGATCCGCGCCAGGCTGGCGACCCTGCAGGCAGGACTTGCGTATCTGCATGCCGTGGTGCTCGACGAATGCGCGATACCTTCGCACGCTGGAATCGGCGCGCAGTTGCGCCAGCTGGCTGAAGCCATGCCCGGGTTTTGCGTGGCGGCCGATCGTGTCCGGAAGCTGCAAGCCAGCCTTGAACCAAGCGCTAGCCAGCGGCGTCTGAATGAACCATTGGCCGAACTGGCCAGCGCCTTGTCGAGTTTTGCCTGCCTTGAGCGCGCGCCCCTGCCGCCGGCCCGCGCCGTGGGGTTTCACCGACACTACGGCGCTGCACTGCGTAACGGTGTGCGAGCGTTGCTGGCCACGCTGGCGACCGGTGCTGTCTGGTACCTCACAGGCTGGGACCAGGGGCCAACCTTGCTGGCCGTACTGGGTCCGTTCTGCACCTTGCTGGCCACCAGCGCGGCGCCCGAGCAAGGCATTGCGAGCCTTGCCAGGGGAACCTTCTACGCAATCCTGGCAGCGGCGGGGTGCAAGTTCCTGCTGTTGCCGCACATCAGCGGGTTCGGGTTGCTCACGGTGGTGCTGGTTGCGTTCTGGGCGGTCGGGATTCATGCCACGACCCGGCCGCGCCATGCCCTGCAAGGCGTCGCCTACCTGATTACGTTCAACACCCTGGTCGGCACCGCCGGGACCGCCCAATACGACTTCGCTGACTTCGTGAATCAAGCCCTGGCCTGGATGGTGACGCTCGCTATCTGCCTGCTGGCCTTCCAGTTGCTGCCGGGGAAACCCGCCAGCCACGCCGACGTCCTGAGGACCGCGCTGCACAAAGACACGCGACGGTTACTGCGTCACGGGCACCGCATGGATCTTCTGAAGTGGCAGGCCACGCAACAGCACCGGATGGTTGCCCTGCAAGCGCTGTCGGGCGCCGATGAGGCCGGTGCCGTCTCGCTTCAACTGGGTCGACAGTTAAGGTTGCTGCACCGCAAGACACGCGACCTGAAGCCTGATTCGTCAATCGCCAGGTGTGTGCAAGCGGGCGATCGGCGTATTGCCAGATATGCCTTCGATTCAGCGATCAGCGCGGCCCAGGCCCGGCGTACGTCGAGATCACTGTTCCGCCTTGGTGCCCTCGACCTGGCTGCTTGTTACCGGGATTTGGCGGGGTTGCTCGACCAATACCAGCGTGCCGATATCCGAACCAGTTTCAGCTAAAACAACGAAGGTGAGATGAAATGAAGCAACTCCTTATCTGGACGCTTTTCGGGATGATCGTGTCTGTGCCAATGGCGGTGCAGGCATCGGACGGGGCTGAGGCGCTGGCCCGCTGGCAACAGCAATTCAAACAAGAGCAAAAAAAGCTCGCTGAGCATCGGGCGCCTGGCCGTGATTCAAGGCCCAAGGCCGATCGCCAGCGATGAGCCGGTTCCCGGTCGATTGCAATCTATTCGGAGCGAAGTGACGAGTTCGGTGTGATGCCCGGCGGTGCTGTTGCTTTATAGGCTGTCCGGGTCGCCGAAGAACATTTTGACTTGGCTCTAGCACCGTGTTTTCAAGCGCAGAAAATTCAAATGTGCCCCCAGTTTTGTCCCCACTCGCGCGCCTTAGACGAGCGATCGCGGATGGCGATTTTTTTGGGGGGGGTGGCTGGTATTCAGCGAGCCTCCTCATGCTAGAGACAACCCGTATCTGGCAAATCCTTAGCCGTTCAGAAAAGGGCATGGGTATGTGTCGATACCGTAGGCGAGGAGGCGTATTACCTTTGCTTTCGCTGGTCAGTTAGCGTTTTGGCTAGGTCGCTGGCCAGTCGTTTGGCAAGTGCCGATGCACGTCCATTGCGTCATGAAGGAGTCTGATGACCTCAATCACGTCGTCGCTTGCCACGCGATAAAACACGATATGGCGTGGGCTTTTGACCATTCCAGGGGGGGCTCGCTTGCTGACGTGAATAGATGAGGTGATAGCTGCGAAGACGAGGTTTGAGGTCATCACGGTCGTGGCTGCCGATGCTTAAGCGCCTTCACAGCAAGCTCAACGGGCAAGGGTTATACGATCTGGAAACCTGGATGACTGATTCCACTGCCGTAAGAGCAACCCGAGTCTCTTCTGGTGCCGAGGCTGTTTGGCCGTCCCAAGTACCGGCAGCGCAATAACATCGAACGTATGTTTGGCCGGCTAAAGGAGAACCGCCGCATCGTAACGTGCTTAGACAAGCTCGCGAAAAGTTACGGGGCGATGGTTTCGCTGGCTGTGCTATGCGGTGTTTACGACATTACTTTTCGTACAGAGCCTAGACATCAGTCTGTAAACCTCTATCAACCAGCGAAACAGGGCAGGCTCGTCTCGCATCACTTGATGCATTCATGTATCGGCCTGTAGTTTCTAGTATCCTGTCTCGGAAATAAGCTGTTCAATTTTGTTGGCCTCTTGGGGGCCCGGCCAGCGTCGCCACTTCTCGCCATAGCCCTGCTATGACTCGTCGTGTCGCCCTGGCCGAACACCCAAGCCACTAGCCAAGAGAGAACGTATTTCCTAGACAGGACACTAAATTGCGACGCCATTGAGGCTGTCCCCCCCCCAAAAAAATCATCACATCTGTAAGTTGAGAGTATGACAAACGGACACGTCACCCAAAACCTGGACCTTTACCTGAAACGTTCGGAGCCCGACTACGCTGTACTACTGAGAGGGAGGTGGGGTTGTGGGAAAACACACTTTATCAACCAGTACATTGAACATCGTTCCGGCAAGGGTCGCACACTCGTAAAAGTCAGCCTTTTTGGCCTTTCAAAAGTCTCGGACATTGAAGAATCCATCTTTCAGGAGCTTCATCCAGTGCTCGGTTCGAAAGCCGCCAGGCTATTGACTGCAACAGTCAAAGGCGCACTTAGCTCCACTCTGAAAGTTGATATTTTCGGAGACGGCGACCGAGAAACCGAATTCAAGATCAGCGCGAATGGCTTCAGTCTTCAGGAATTTCTTTTCAAAAACGACAATGACATCTGCCTGATACTGGATGACCTTGAACGAACACGCATACCACTCGAGGATATTCTTGGCTATATCAGCCATGCTGTTGAAATTTCAAAGATTAAAACGATCGTCATTGCCAACGAAGAAAAACTGACCGAAAAAGAAACGTATATAACCTTCAAGGAAAAGGTAATTGGCAAGACATTTGACATTACCCACGACAGCGACACCATCGTCCAAGAATTACTGGGCAAAACCTCTGCAAGTCAACTCCGCGATCACCACCAGCATGTTCATGATGTATACCTGACCTCCGGCCAGCAGAATATTCGAAACATACGATCCGCCATCGAGAGCTTCGAACCTCTGAGTCGCACTTTAGAAAACAGGATACTAAACAACTCACAGTTTATTCCTATATTTATTCGTAGCTACTTTGCCCTTAGCCTGGAACAACTTTCAGGCAACCTAAAAGAAGAGCAGCTTCGCTCCGAAACGCTGTACAGCAAGGGCAAGGAGTCTTGGCTCGAGAAAAAATACTTCGTTAAACACAGCCTCATCTTTGATGGTGCGCTTTGGGCAGACATCTTGTTCAGGAATATCACCGCGAATCTCAATGAGCGCACATTGGAACTTAATTACTTCCGAGACTCATCTGACGATACCCCAGATTACTGGGAAACGCTTAGCGACTTTAAAAGGCTGGAACATACACAGCTCAACGCAGAGCTCCCAAAGCTCATTGACGACATTACAAACCACCATGAAAAACGACTTCCCGTTTACCTAGACAAACTGCTGCTGCTTTGCTTCCTGGCTGAAAAAAACATCATAAGCATCAGAAACAGCCAGATCACGAATTTTGCAAATGAGTACACAGAGACTCACAAAAACTCCGAATACTGGAAAACTCACCTCACTTCGGATAGCAGTTACTACGGCTCACGGCTTGACCTGAAAAGCGAGATGTTCAACAAAATCAAAAGCCAGTTGATCCAAGCCAATCAAGTCGTGTACGAGCGTGCACAGCAAGACCGAGCCGCCGAGCTAATACAAACCCGCGAGCGCGATTTCTACAACGCATTGATAGAAGGCGACATCCCCTACGTCCGGCATGAGCTTCATAAAAAGCACGCGCACAAGCATTTCTTTACAACTTTCAACCCCGAAGACTTAGCCAATGCACTGCTGTCCTCAAAAAACGCCACGCTGCAAGACGTTTCAACCATTCTGTTCGAGCGGTACGCACTCAATCATTTTATTGACAGGCAAAGCTACGCAGAAAACTTGATCGGCGAATTGACTCTTTGGATCGACGTTTCTGTGGCATTTGAAGCTCACTTAGAGTCGATCGACTGTCGCTTCCAGAAATATATTCGCCATGAGTTCAGCAGGCAAACACTTTCCCGCCTGATCAATCTGCTTGAGGACCTGAAGTAACCCTATACACACTCTGAAATATCCATGGCAGGCCGCGGTTACAGCCAGTTCTCACTAGTGGCCTGTCCCGGAAATACGTTCTTTTTTGACGGTGTCTAGTGTACCCGGTTGGCGTTGGTATCCGATGTCTAACGGCTGGATGCTTCCAAACGACAAGCATGCGGTCGGCAACCGTGAACGCTGTCATAGGAGGCCGTGTATGGTGAAACCTGCTGTGACATAAGGGCTGGAGAGCATTCCAACCTCTGGAGCGCCTGATATCCGCTTGAGAGCCTCAGCATGAAGCGATGCAGGGAGGTTATTTATTAGGATACTGGTCACAGATGTAAGCGTGCTCATACGAACTTTCGCAACCGCCCTCGCCACCGCAATGGAGGGCTCAAGCCCGAGCTTGAGCCCTTCGCCTACCAGGTATGTAAGTGTGAAACATGCAGTGTCAGATATCTTCCAGGTTCCAGCCAGCGCGATGGCTTTTCGATTGAGCAAAAAGAGGTTAGGTAATGCAGCAGAGTCACTCGTACGAAACCTCTTTTAGAAATTGCGCGATGACCTTGAACCAGAGAAGCACGTGTTTAGTAATGCTAAGCGCAGTTGAAGATTTGGTGCGGCCACCTGCATAGCCGCAACGCTAATCGGGTGAATCGCCCCGGGTTTCGTAGACACCTCTTTGCCTTAAACTGAAGCCAATTAGGAGGTGCTATGAGCAACCCGCGTTACCCCGAAGAATTTAAAATTCAAGCAGTCAATCAAGTGACCGAAAAGAAGCTGCCTGTCGCTGAGGTAGCGGCCCGTCTTGGCGTGTCGACGCATAGCCTCTATGCCTGGATAAGGCGCTACAGCAAACCTCAAGAAGAACGGCAGCAGGATGAAGATCAGCATGCTGAACTGCGTCGTCTGCCAGCGGAACTCAAGCGCGTCACTGAAGAGCGAGACATATTAAAAAAGGCCGCCGCGTACTTTGCCAAGGAGTGCGGCTGAAGTACGCATTTATCAAGCAGCGCGCGGGCGACTATTCGATTCGACGGCTTTGCCTGACGCTTAAAGTCCATCCCAGCGGTTATTACGCCTGGCTGTCTGAACCGCAATCTGCACGCGCTAAAGACGACCAGCGATTGCTGGGCTTGATCAAGCATTCGTGGCTGGAGAGCGGCGGCGTTTATGGCTATCGCAAAATTCATGACGATCTGCGCGAGGTCGGTGAGGATTGTGGTCGTCATCGTGTTGCGAGGCTGATGCGTCTCGATGTTGTGGAACCCAACAAGGTTTGGGTCACCGACATCACCTACATTCGTACGTATGAAGGCTGGCTGTATTTGGCCGTGGTGCTGGATCTGTTTTTTCGTCAGGTCATTGGCTGGTCAATGAAGTCGCAAATGACCAGTGATTTGGCCATTGATGCGTTATTGATGGCGGTTTGGAGGCGTAAACCGAAGCAAGAGGTGATGGTTCATTCCGACCAAGGCAGCCAGTACAGCAGCTCCGATTGGCGCAGCTTTTTGAAGGCAAACAATTTGATTGCCAGCATGAGTCGCCGAGGCAACTGTCATGACAACGCCGTGGCGGAGAGCTTTTTCCAGCTTCTGAAACGGGAACGGATCAAGCGAAAAATCTACACCACGCGGGAAGATGCTCGGAGTGATGTGTTTGATTACATCGAGATGTTCTACAACGTAAAACGCCGCCATGGTTTCAACAATCAGCTGTCACCGGTAGAGTTTGAAAAGCGTTACGCAATGAGCTTGCAAGGTGTCTAGAGAATCCGGGGCGATTCAACGTGACCTTCTGCGACGGGCCGAGTGGATATCACCAGATGGATGTGGTGGGGGAAGCCCTGTCGATTTCTCGCGCGCAAATGTTTCGGCTTGCCGAGGAAGCCGAGGTGCCCCCGGACGTTGCCGGCAGAATGATTGACGGCATTTGCGATGTGGCGAGCCGCTTGCAAGCATCGCCGAGAACCTATACCCACAGGTTATTACTCGAGACACCTTGCGCACGATCCAAGGCCGCATCGATCAGAACGTAGCTCAGTTACACCACGGTCATGCGGGCAGCAGTCGCCGCTGAAGATCGGGAGGAACGGGCGACTCCCATAATCAATGCTGCCGTGTGCTTCAAGCACCTAGGGTCCTGTGCCGCCGAAGACGTGGGTGTTGCCGGATGACCAAGGCTTGGTATTGATTTGAGCATTAAACTCACCTGATTGGGTTGGGATATCGCCTTGGTACACACAGTGAGCGTCGCCGCTACCGTTGACGCTTCATTCCTTGGCTAACACCAGCTCTGATCCGAAGTCACGAATGTTGGATCGGAAGCGAACCTCAAACACGCCTTGCGACATAGTATGTTCCTGCATCTTTGGGTAGCCACGCTAGGGTGGCTATCCCAATGTGCCAATCGCGGCGCTGACCATTTGTCCAAAATAATACAATTTTGTACTGACTTGTTGCCCTTACCTGTGCGCATTGGCATTATTTAGCCATCACTCGATGCCGGCGCAGGGATGGCCGCGACACGCTGCCTATTTCTGTGCGCCTAATTTGGCGCCAGCCTAGTGCTCATCTATCTCTGCATACCCCCCAATGTCTAACCTTTTGCGGTTCTATAAATGAGTTTCTTTCGAAAGCTCTTGGCTTTCATTGTCCAACTATTTAGTCGGAAGGATGAGCCTGATAGCGATGTATTGCCGAAAATTGATCCTGAGAAAATCCAAAAAGAGCTGCGCGTCGTTGAGCTGGCGCGGCTTCGCGGAGCTGCCGGAGTCCCCTCCAGTACTGCGACGCAGCTTTCAGATGTCGAGCACAGCATTCGGGGCAAATTGGGCGGAATGCGTGAACAGATACTCAAGTACGGTGAGCGATCCCTAAAAAGCGCCGACAACCGCTTGGACTCCATTGACGTGACCCGCGACATCAAACGCACTATCGCACTTGGCGAGGAGTTTGAGCGAAACGCCGATCAGGACATTTCCAAAATGGATGGCGAGTTGACGGAGCTTCAGCAAGCCGCCGAAGACAAGGCCCATGCGCTCGAAACCTTTCGTGAGCAAAACAAGTTGCAGCACAGGACTGCTGATGCTGCTGATGGGGATGCCAAATGGAAGAGCGGTGGCTTGCTGTTTGCGATGACGGTGGCCGAAGGCTTTGGAAACGCCTTTTTGTTTTCTGAGGGTATGGCCAGCGGATATGTGGGTGGGTTTGTCACCGCATTAATGCTGTCAGCGCTCAACGTGCTTGTATGCTTCTTTCTGGGCAGAGCCAGCGCCTATAAAAACCATGTCAAACCGTCCTGGATGTTCGCAGGCTATTTTGCGTTCAGTGCGGCTGTTCTCAGCATGGTCACTGTTGGCTTAGGAACTGCCTATTTCCGTTTTGTCCTGCCTCAACTTGAAGATGAATCGCAATCAGCTGTCGAGTTGATTCGTGCTTATTTACATGATTCGATCCTTCCATTTCAGGACATCAGCTCATGCGGCTTATTTGCGCTGACGGTCATTTTTGGAGTGGCAGCAGTCTATAAGGGCTACACCTGGACTGATCGTTATCCAGGGTACGCGAGGGTTTACCTGGCTTACGAAGACGCTCAACGCCGCTATGTCTTTGCTATTGAGGCGCTGCGGCATGTGCTGGAACAGCGCAAGCTTGAATCCCTACTCCTGATCGATCAGAACGTTGATCGTGCAGCGGCAGCCATCCAGAATTTCAAGCGCAGCATGAGCCAGAAAACGGTCATCAAGAAAGTCGTGGATGAGCGGATGGTACTGGCCGACGAAACGCTCACTAACTTGGTCCGTAAGTATCGGATTGAAAACGAGATGGCCCGCCCTCGCGATAATCCGCCGCCGGCCTATTTCGACGAGCCGGTGACATTTGTTGAGGTCACTATGCCTGACTTCGGCACCGAGAAGGATGAGATCAAGCTCGCTGAGCAGGAACGCTTAATGAACGAAATGATCGCCAGCCTGGAGACGATAAGGGCGCGAATTCAATCGTCGTTTAATCAGAAATACGATCAAGTACAGCCGCTGCAGCAAATCGTTTTAGGGAGAGCATGATGGCAATTTATGCCCAGAAAAAAGGGCTTTCCGGTAAAACTTTCGGGTTGCTGGTTGGTGGTGTCGCTGTAGCTGCGGCTGCCTTGATGTTTTATTTCAATGCCACGCGTGAAACCTTCGATAAGGAGACGCTTTGCCCGTCCACAGGTCCCAAAGGGCAATACGTGGTGCTTATTGATAACACCTCACCTTTCCCGTTTACTCAGAAAATCGCTTTAGGCCAACGGCTTAAAACGATGGTCAATGAGGAACTCCCCGAAGGCTACCTGCTCTCCGTGTTTCTTCTCGGTGAAGATTTTAAGAGCAATGAGAAGCCGTTATTTGAGCGCTGCAATCCTGGTCAGTGGAAGGACAGGAATCAGCAGATGAGCAACAAGAAATTTGTCGAGCGCGACTTCAACCAGAAATTCGTAAAGCCGTTTGACGACATCGTGCACAAAATCTCGCTCGAAGAACGTAGCAAGAACTCCCCCATTTTCCAGATGCTGCAGCTAGTTGGCATCAATGGGTTTGAGCGCGCGCATGTGTCGGGCGAGCGCAGGCTGGTGATTTACTCTGACATGCTGGCGAACATGCCGGAGTTCAGCATGTATAAGGCCAACCTGCCGCCGTACGCGGATTTTCGTAAGACCGCTTATGGGCAAAATGCAGTGGCACCGGGCCTGCAAGGCAGCAGTGTAGCCATCAACCTGCTGGCAGCTGATCAGAAAGCCCTACAGAACACCAAGCTCTCCATGTTCTGGGAGCAATACTTTCAAGATAACGGCGTATCTGTGGAAGGTTTTTCCCGGGTCGAGGGGCTATAAGTGGACGTCAATAAATCGATCAAGCGCGTCAGCACCTACTTTGCGCTCGCGGTGCTGCTGAAAATCAGTTTGTCCGTCGCCAGCCTGAAGTTAAATGACCCCTTTTGGCTAGGGTTGGTCTTTCCTCTGGCGGTAATGATTGCATATTGGATTGTCGGCTATCTCGTTCGAGAAAAATGGGACAAGCAACTCACCGTAGCTAAGTTTGCCGATTCGGTTTACTACTTGGGCTTCCTGTTCACTGTCGCCAGCATCATTATCTGCTTGCTCGACATTGAGAGCATGGGTGACAACCTGAATGGTATGGCAACGCGATTCGGTGCGGCGATGGTTAGTACCGCGTTGGGTATGCTGGCGCGGATTATTCACACAGGGTTTCGTATCGACGCTAATGATGCGGTCCGAAGTGTCGAAGAACGTGCGATTCACGCGGCCGAAAACCTGGCTATCTCCTTTGACAACACTTTTCAACAGCTTGAAGTCTTCCGGGACAAGGTAGACGTCGCTTCTCGCGAAGCAGCGCAGAGTGTGAAGGAGCAGGTCAAGGCACTTTACGAACACAACATCAGTGCCACTGACGCTTACTTTGCCAATGCTACGCAGCAGAGCAATGAAGCCTTTGCTCTGATACTTGAAAACACCCGGCAATCCAGCGACAACTTGTTGAGCACGATCAATGAGCTGACCGAAAAGAGCGCGATTACGCTACGGCAGATGGAAGATAACGCATTGGATTTTGGCACGATGGCACGTGATCGTGTGGAGCAAATGATCTTTCCTGATGACCTGTTCACCCGCAAACTGGGTGGTTCAATCGAAACATTGGCAGGCACAACGGACAGCGTGAATGAAGGCGTTGCGTCCTTGGCAGAAGATGTTAAAACCGCTACGCGTCAAGTCACCACCGCCATTCGTAGCTTGAATGCTAAGACTCAAACACTCGATGAGAACCTGGTAGCCGTCGGTGCCATTGTGACGAGCCAGGAGCGCCTGGTGGATGCGATGAGACTACAGAGCAAAGAGGTTATGGAGAGTGTTGAGCGCGTACAGAAAGAGTACCTGGACTCGCTGGACGACCAGCAAGAGGATTACCTCAACGAAATCAAGGTTCGTCAGCAATCGGTAGAACGCATTGCAGATAAGCTGGATGCTTTGAATATCCGTATTGAAAGCGCCGATACTGTAGAGCGCCTGGGCAGGGACATCGCCGATGCTCTGAAAGGTGTGCGCGAAGTCAGTCAAACCAATCGGGAGATTTTGGCGGAGAGTCTTGAGCAGAGTTTGGCGCCGCTGGTTCGGGCTCTGGTTGAAAGTAACGAGAAACACCAGGGGGTTGCAGCGAGGATGGAGGAGAGTAATCGTTCAGTCCAAGCCGCTCACAGCCAGTTGGATGCGCTGATTAACAAGATTGATGATCTCACTGCGGTAGAGCAGGGCTCATCCACTCACTACGTTGAGCCAGAGAGCCTGGCTGAAGCGAGATCCGCCTGATGAGCGGAAAGAATGATCAAGTGTTTCAGCTCTCGCTTACCGAGATCTTTATCATCGTCTGCTTCATATTGCTGCTGCTGATGGGGTACCAGATTTTTAAGTTAACCCATAAAAATCAGGCGTTGAATGAAAAAATGTTGGCCTTCCAGGATCTGGATGTACGTGAGAATGCGATCAACAAGGCGGCCGAGGCACTGAAAGCGCGGATGACTGCGTTAGGCGTGCGTAAGCCCGATGAGATCATCAGCAAGCTGGTGGACGCATCGAAAGCAACTGCAGAGCTGGATCGCTTGAAAGTACTCATGACCCAAAAAGATCAGGAGCTGACTGCACTCGCGGCAATCGAAAAGGCCTTGATAGAGGTTGCTGGGCAGAAAAAAGGCGCCGACGCCAAACAGCTCATTTTAGAAACGATGATGTCGTTTGAGCAGCTAAAAAAGCTGGTCGTCGATCCTGCTGATGAAAGCGACGTACAGCCTACGGATGTGGTGAAACGCGTCGCGGCGCTCAAGGCTCAGGACGACATGCTAGCGGCTGCATTCGGGACAAACGTCGACCAAACGAAGGACCAGCTCCAAGAGGCGATCAAGCACGCCGTTGCCATCGCACAGGCGGAAAAAAGCGGTACGAGTCCAATTGAATTACAGAAGGCCAATAAAGACTTACGAGGCCAGGTTCAGTTCTTGCAGAACCGCTTGAATAAGGGCCGGGGAGGTGACCTTCCGCCGTGTTGGGTGAATGAAGTCACCGGTAAAGCGGAGATGTTTCTCACGGTAAAACTGAGTGAAAACAATCTCTCATTCGAACCCGCATGGCCGCCAGCGCGTCAGGAGGATGCGATGGCGTTGCCAGGTATTACAGAACTGATGGCCAATACCACGCGTACGTATGAAAGCTTTTCTCAAGCGGCCAAGCCGGTGTCCGATTTGGGCACACAAAAAGAGTGCAAGTACTACGTGCGATTGGTGAGCCAGATTCAAGATGCGGTTACCTCTGATCGGCGCCGACTTATGGTTGAGAATTTGTTTTACAAGGTTGAAGTCAGGCGATAGGGGCGTGTTGGCGAAGTAAGGGGGTGTGCGTCCGCGCAGGTATCTACGTAGGCGTTACCTGAGCAAACGGTAGATACGCCTACTGAACGCCAGAATTAAGGTCGATGGTGTCCGCCTGTTTTAGACCTGGGGGCATCCTTTTCAAACCATCCATAGCATGCCCTCAGATATGCCCCCAAATGCCTCGTACTCTGGCAATGGGTAGATTTCCATGGCCTATGAAAAGCCGGAAATGATCAGGCTGAACAGCTTCCCGACGACGCCTAAAGGCTCTCAGGGTCGCCAAAGAACATCTGAATCCGCGACCTTAACCACCGTTCCCCCGGATCATTGTCCTGTGACCCACGCCACGCCATGTGCAATTCAAATGTGCGCACCGGCAGTGGCGGCTCCTCAGCCCGCAAGCCACCCGCTGAAGTCAACGCTTCAGCGGCATAGTCCGGCACGGTCGCGACAATATCGGTGCCCGCCAGCAATGTTCCCAGCCCATTGAACTGCGGCACAGCCAGCACGACATGGCGCTTGCGGCCCAGTTTTTCCAGTTCTTCATCCAGAAACCCGCTCAAATCCCCGGCAAACGACACCAGGGCATGGGGTCGGGCGCAGAAGTCATCCAGGCTCATGGAACCCGGCATGCTGTCGGCCCGCAGCAGCATCGGCTTGCTGCGGCGCAATACCTTGCGCTTGGCGTTGGCCGGCAAATCGGTGGTGTAGCTCACGCCGATGGAGATTTCGCCGGAGGCCAGCAGGCCGGGCATCAGGATGTAGTTGACGCGGCGCACTACCAGCACGATGCCGGGGGCTTCGGCCCGCAGGCGCTTGAGCAGCAGCGGCAGCAGGGCGAATTCGACGTCGTCCGACAGGCCGATGCGGAATACCGCGGTGCTGGTGGCCGGGTCGAATTCGGAGGCGCGGCTGACGGCCGTGGAGATCGAGTCCAGGGCCGGGGAGAGCAGGGCGAAGATTTCTACCGCACGGGCCGAGGGCTCCATGCTGCGTCCGGTACGCACGAACAACGGGTCGTCGAACAGGCCGCGCAGGCGTGACAGGGCTGCGCTGATGGCCGGCTGGCCAAGGAACAGTTTCTCGGCAGCGCGGGTCACACTGCGCTCATGCATCAAGGTTTCGAATACGATCAACAGGTTGAGGTCGACACGACGCAGGTCGTTACGGTTCATCTTGTGTCCCAGGCGGCGTCAGTAAACTTGACGGGAGCGGTCATATAAGAACAATGACCGGCATGAATCTTACGGGGAAAGGCTGGTACTCTGCACCGGCTAATTCAGTTTTCCTACATGGCTTGGCACCTTTTCCGTATGTGCGGAATCAATGACAGGCATGTCGACTATTAACGGCGACCGGTGGTCTTGCCCCGAAAGCCCAGATAGAGTTCATGGCAATAGAGGTTACTTTGACGAGGTTTGCGATGTCCCGCACGATCCGTTTTCACAAGTTTGGTCCGGCCGAGGTGCTCAAATGCGAAGAGCATGCAGCCGCTAAGCCCGCACCGGGCGAAGTGCAGGTGCGCGTCGAGGCGATTGGCATCAGCTGGTACGACATTCTGTGGCGCCAGAACCTGGCGTCGTCCCATGCCCGCTTGCCTTCCGGCCTTGGCCATGAAATGGCCGGCGTGGTTGTGGCCGTTGGCGAGGGTGTCGACGACCTGGCGGTGGGTGACAAGGTCGCCAGCTTCCCGGCCGAGAGCCCGAATGACTACCCGGTGTACGGCGAACAGATCGTCCTGCCGCGCTCGGCCCTGACCCGCTACCCGGATGTCCTGAGCCCGATCGAAGCCAGCGTGCACTACACGCCGTTGCTGATTGCCTACTTTGCGTACATGGACCTGGCGCGGGTCAAACCCGGGCAATTCGCCCTGGTAACGGACGCCAGCCACTGTGCCGGCCCATCGTTCGTGCAACTGGGCAAAGCCCTGGGGGTGCGGGTGATTGCCGCCACCAAGACCAGTGATGAGCGCGAATACCTGCTGTCCCTCGGGGCGGAAAAGGTGATCGTTACCGAAGAACAGGACCTGCTGATGCAAGTCAACAAGTTCACCGACAACCGCGGCGTAGACGTGGTGTTCGATGGCTTGGGTGGCCCGCAGATGTCGTTGCTGGGTGATGTGCTGGCGCCGCGTGGCAGCCTGGTGCTGTACGGCCTGCAAGGTGGCAACCAGACGCCATTCCCGGCCTGTGCGGCGTTCCAGAAGAACATTCAGTTCTTTGTGCACTGCATCGGCAACTTCACCGGCAAACCGGAACTGGGCATCATCCAGGACCAGGTGGCCTTGCAGCGAGCCTTGCGTGACATCAACCAACTGACCGCCGACAAGGTGCTGGTACCGCTGAAAACCACGGTATTTCCGTTCAGCCAGTTCGTTGAAGCGCACCGCTATATGGACGAATGTCCGTGCCGTGAACGGGTTGCCTTGCAGGTAGAAACTGTTTGATCTGTGGGAATATTCTCAAGCGAGTATTCCTGCCCCCGGGCGCATGGGGCAAATGCGCCATTTGACAGGACTTAACCTGCCCACCGCTTGAATCGGGATTTCAGCACTTCAGCCCGATAAACCAGATGTATGCCCCTGACGCCGCCCTGAATCCCAGCGCGGCGTTGTCGTGTCTGCACACTCGATACCCCATGCAAGCCCCCATCTGAACCGGTTTTAGCCGGCGTTCTGTATCTGTTAATCATTATTCAAGTGCCGATAATTGCCCCGTCACTTTTATCTCAAGGATTGAGCAATGATTGAATATATGAAATCACCCCGTACATCCGTCAAGCCCAATAATGTTTCCCATGGCTGTTTTGCCGGAACATCAATATTGAAGTGGGTTATGTCGGATGCTTCTCTAGTTTGTAAGTTAAAGCAGCGTAGGAAGTTGTCAGAGCGTTCCTAAGACTTTCGGTTTGGGCTGCGTGCCCCTTGGCTTGGCGCCTTTTCGGGACTGGAAGCCCCCAAAGGCAGGCTTGGCAGGTAGGGCCCGGTGCTAATCTCCATTGAATGTCACATGTTGTAACGCCCCTACAGAAACAACAGGTCAGGCAAATGCCGTCAACGATTGCCCGAAACTGATATTTCAACTCAGGTAGTAGAACTATGAGCGCTATTCACGAACAAGCCATGAACTATGTCTATCAACAAGTATTGCAACGCTTGATAGGGCATTTCTCTCGAACAGAACGTACCTCGCTCCAGTTATTGATTCAACGAATCGTGGTAGCGGCAGGCGGCATGGAGCGGATCGGTGAATACAAGGTGCTGGTCGCTCACGGCGCAGGCGCCGGCAGCAGCTATGTCCTGGCGTTGTTGCGCGCAGCCCAGCTGACGCTTGCAGGCCGGGCGCCGCGGACGTTTCAACTGCGGGTCGCGACCTTGCGCCATGCCGGCATGTCGCAAAATGCCCTGGACACGCTGCATCGCGGCTACAGCGCGCTGTTCATGCATGACGATGCGCGTGTCGAATTGCTGATGGTCGAGAATCAGGAAGTCTTGCCGTTCAACCACCTGCGGCCGGCCTCCAGTGCGGCGCGCGATACCAGCCGGCGCAATATGCTGATGGTGGGGCACCTGACCTCGGGAGATCTTCGCCAAACCCTGTGCAACGACGCCTACCTGGCCCTCGGTGACTTTTACCAGCGCGTCACCACCTGCAATGGGGGCGTGCACGCGCTGGTCAGCGGTGACTCCGCGCGCAAGCAGCGGGAGTACCTGGCGTGGCTGAAGAAGGCTGCGCTGGCGAGCGGTGCAGAGATCCCGCCGCGCCAGCCCCTGGTGCTCAGCGGGCTGTTCGCGCGCATGGATGAGTGGAGCAACGCCTATTACTGCGACCTTTACGGCGAGCGTTACGCCGTCGCCGATAAGTCCGACACGGACAACCATCGCCACTTGGCCTATATCGGCGCTGCCGACCTTAAGGACGCGGCCGAATACACCTCCGGGGCGCTGTTGCGTCAGTTCATGGGCTATGAACCGGACGAGTTTGGCTTTCATTTCAGCCACGCGAGCTATGCGAACCCGTTGCTGATGGCCCATCTGCGGGGCCTGCAGGACGAGTGCCTGCGGGAACTGGATTACGAGGAGGGCGCACAGGGCTTCATGCAGCAGGCCGCGCTGTTCATGCGGCGCAAGCAGATTCCCGAACACCTGATTGCCCAGGCAGCGACCCAGGATGGTCGAGCGCTGGCGGCCGACTACGCCCAGGCGCTGTTCGGATTGGATGAAAGCCAACTGAACTGCCTGATGTTTTCGCCGTTTATCCGTCACGGCGAGCGCCTCGAAAGCTTTTTGCGCCAATGCCACCCCGGCATGCTGGTGGCGCTCCCCGAGCTGCACAAGGCGCTGCAAGGCAAGCCGGTGGCCGAGATGCTGGTGCAATGGGCAATCGACACCAGCGGGTTGCCGATCGACCTGCTGCAACATCTCTATCGCAAGCGGCCAGCCACCGGCGTGCCGGGCATGGCCGAGACGCCACAGCAAGGTGCGCCCGCCCTGGCAGCCTACCAACTGGCGGGGCGTTAAGCGGGTGGCGGCGGGTGACCAGCGATGAACCTCAGGGACGACCGGCAAACCGACTTCGCCTACCAGGCGGTGTATCGCTACATGATCAACCTCATCGGCGAGGTGGGCACGGATGCCCGGGTAAAACTGCCATCATTGCGGCAGCTGGCGGAGCGCCTGAATGTGTCGATCTCGACCATTCAATACGCTTATTCGTTGCTCGAGAAGGAGGGCCGGGTGTACTCGGTGCCCAAGTCGGGCTACTACGCCTGGCCGGTGTTGAATAAACCGCCAGGTAGCAGCGGTGGCGACCTGCTGGAGCGCCTCTATGCCAGTGCGCGACGTCCGGGAATGCGCGTGCTCAGCGCCGATGAGCCGGCACTTGCGGCGTCACTGGATGCAGCGCTGTTGCTGCTCGAGCGCGAACTGTTGCGGCATTACCCGCATCATCTGCAGCCATGGTCGCAGCCCTGTGGCGTGTGGGAACTGCGGGCGACGCTCGCGGCGCGCTATACCTCGTCGCCGACCCGTTGCTGGCAGGCGGACGAGGTATACATCGGCGCCGACTTGCGCGGGGTACTGGAAATCCTGATCGAGGTGCTGGGTCTCAAGGGCGCTGCGATCATCGTCGAATCCCCGTGTGACTGGCTGATCCTGCGGTTGTTGCAGGGGGCAGGCGTGAGGGTTCTCGAATTGCCATTCACGGCGGACGACGGCCTGGACCTGGCGTTGTTCGAGCACTTGCTCAGCACCGAGCCGGTGCAGCTGGCGTTGCTGTCATCCGGTGTCAGCCTGCCGTCCGGCGTAGTCCTGTCCACCCATGATCGCCTGCAGCTAGTGCGATTGCTGGACCAGCATGGCTGTTGGTTGTTAGAAAATGACAGCCATGGTGACCTCGGCTTCGGGCAGCCAATCACCGCGTTACGGGACCTGGCCAATCCCGAGCGGCTGATGGTGTTTTCCACGTTCGAGAAGATGCTCGGGCCGGAAGCGCCGTTTGGCTATTTGCTGTCGCGCCACCTCAGCGGCGAGCTGCAGCGCCAGTTCCTGTTGCGCGCATTCCGGTTGTCCTCTATCCGCCAGCGCGCGATTGCGCGGCTCTATCAAAGCGGGCGCATCGACCAGCATCTGCGGGAGTTGCGCCCGCAACTCAAAGAGCAGGCCCGGCTCATGGGCCTGCGGCTGGACACGCATCTGGGCAACCAGGTGAGCTACCGAATGCCCGCCGCTGGCGCGACCTTCTGGTTGCGCTCAGAGGCCCCGGTGGATATGCGCCAGGTGTTCCAGCGCCTGCTCACCCGGCAGGTGGTGATTGCGCCGGGGGAGTTGTTCAGCCTCAGTGGCCTGCACTGCCAGCATCTGCGGCTGAGCCATGCCGTTGACGGCGCCCATAACCTGGAGAATGCCCTGGATGAGCTGGCTCTGGCGCTCAGGCAGGCACAGACCGGCACTGAATGAAATTTCGCTGATTGCTGTAGGATTTATAACGTCGCGGAGCAGTCCAAGTCCCAGTAAACTGCACTTTTTTCCGAATCCTTCTCTTTCCGAGGTTTATGCATGACTCTCAGTCCTTTTGCGGGCAAGCCGGCACCAGCTCAATTGCTGGTAGACATCCCGCGACTGGTAACGGCCTATTACACCGGCCAGCCTGATGCAGCGATCTCCACCCAGCGCGTCGCCTTTGGTACCTCCGGGCACCGCGGCAGCTCGTTCGACCTGAGCTTCAATGAATGGCACGTGCTTGCCATCAGCCAGGCCATTTGCCTGTACCGTGAAGCCCAGGGCATCAACGGCCCGCTGTTTGTCGGCCTCGACACCCACGCGTTGTCCACCCCGGCGGGCGCCAGTGCGCTGGAAGTGCTGGCCGCCAATGGCGTGCACGTGATGCTCGCCGAAGGCGATGAGTACACCCCGACACCGGCGATTTCCCACGCCATCATTTGCTACAACCGCGGCCGCACCAGTGGTTTGGCCGACGGCATCGTGATCACGCCGTCCCACAACCCGCCACAAAGCGGCGGCTACAAGTACAACCCGCCCAACGGCGGCCCGGCCGACACCCACATCACCAAGTGGATCGAAGCCAAGGCTAACGAACTGCTGGCCAATAAGCTGGCCGGGGTCAAGCGCATCACCCATGCCCAGGCGCTGAAGGCCGACACCACTCATCGCCACGACTACCTCAACACCTACGTGGCCGATCTGGTCAACGTCATCGACTTCGATGCCATCCGCAACGCTGGCTTGCACCTGGGCGTCGATCCGCTGGGCGGAGCAGGGGTGCGCTACTGGTCGGCCATCGCCGAGCATCACCGCCTGAACCTCGACGTGGTGAACACCGAAGTGGATTCGACCTTCCGCTTCATGAGCGTCGACTGGGACGGCCAGATCCGCATGGACCCGTCCTCCAGCTACGCCATGCAGGGGTTGATCGGCCTCAAGGACCGTTATGACGTGGCATTCGCCTGCGACCCGGACCACGACCGCCATGGCATCGTGACGCCGTCCGGTGGCTTGCTGGCGCCGAACAACTACTTGGCCGTGTCCATCGACTACCTGTTCCAGAACCGCCCCGAATGGCGCGCTGATGCTGCGGTGGGCAAGACCGTGGTCAGCAGCGGCTTGATTGATCGCGTGGCCAAGCGCATTGGCCGTCGCCTGTACGAAGTGCCGGTGGGCTTCAAGTGGTTTGCCGATGGCCTGTTTGACGGTTCGCTGGGTTTTGGTGGCGAAGAAAGTGCCGGCGCCTCGTTCCTGCGCAAGGACGGCAGCGTGTGGAGCACTGACAAGGACGGTTTGATCCCGGCGCTGCTGGCGGCGGAAATGACCTCGCGCAAAGGCCAGGACCCAAGCCAGATTTATCGCGGGCTGACCGATGCACTGGGTGAGCCGTTCGCCATTCGGGTGGATGCCAAGGCGACTCCGGCGCAGAAGGCCTTGTTGGGCAAGCTGTCGCCAGACCAGGTGACGTCCACGCAGTTGGCCGGGGAAAGCATCCAGCAGATCCTCAGCCACGCGCCGGGCAATGACCAGGCGATCGGCGGGCTGAAAGTCATGACTGAAAACGGCTGGTTCGCCGCACGGCCATCGGGCACCGAGGACATCTACAAGATCTACGCCGAGAGCTTTATCGGCGAAGATCACCTCAAGCAACTGGTGGAAGAGGCCCAGGTGTTGGTGGACGGGGCGATCTCGGCTAACTGATACCCAACCTATGACTGATTAACCTGTGGCGAGGGAGCTCGCCGGACCGCGCAGCAGTCCCATTTTTGGGGGCGCTTCGCACCCCAGCGGGAGCAAGCTCCCTCACCACATTCAAGCTCGGTCAGGCGAGGTCGACCAAGACGATCTCGCTGTCCTCAACCGCTGTCACCCGCAGTACCTGCTCATCCTCAACCGCCACACCGTCTCGAGCTTGTGCACGCAAGCCATTGACTTCAATCACCCCGGTGGCCGGTACCAGGTACGCCCGGCGTCCGTTGTCCAGCCGATACTCGGCACTTTCACCGGCTTTCAGGTTTGCCGCTACCAAGCGTGCATCGGCCCGAATCCGCAGGCTTTCGCTGTCTCCGGCCTTGCCACTGGCCAGGGTCACAAACCCTTCGCGGTCACCCTTCGGAAACGGCTTCGCGCCCCATGACGGCGGCAAACCGGCCTCATTGGGAATGATCCAGATCTGGAAAATCTTGGTCGGCGTAGCTTCCAGGTTGTACTCGCTGTGGGCGATCCCGGTGCCGGCGCTCATTACCTGGACGTCGCCGGCCTCGGTGCGGCCCTGGTTGCCCAGGTTGTCGGCATGGCTGATGGCGCCTTCACGCACATAGGTGATGATTTCCATGTCCCGGTGCGGGTGCTGCGGGAAGCCGGTGCCCGGTGCGATGAGGTCATCGTTCCACACCCGCAGGTTGCCCCAGTGCATGCGCTTGGGGTCATGGTATTCGGCAAACGAGAAGTGGTGGTGAGCGTCCAGCCAACCGTGATTGGCGCCGCCCAGGGTGTTGAAAGGTCGAAGTTCAAGCATGATCGTCTCCTGTGGATGGGAGCCATCATCCAGCAGCGCCAGATCGATAAAAAGCGTAAAAAATGCTGGATTCCTATCGAATGCTTCGATGCCGATGCTCAGGACTTGTCTTCACTTCATCGCCTAACTGCATGAGCGCAAAGCAA
The DNA here is from genome assembly GCF_000278565.1 of Pseudomonas sp. Ag1. NCBI lineage: Bacteria > Pseudomonadati > Pseudomonadota > Gammaproteobacteria > Pseudomonadales > Pseudomonadaceae > Pseudomonas > Pseudomonas sp. Ag1. The sequence continues at coordinate 58,961 of NZ_AKVH01000091.1, read as the reverse complement.
TTGGCTGGAACTGTGGGGCATTTGCGGCGACCATAGGGCTCTTGTCCGAGTTAAAGCATCGCAGGAGTCCGCGTGCCGCAACACACCCCCGATCTGCCTCCCGAACTGCGGCCACTGGCCGAAATGCCCCTGTTGAAACGGCTCGCCGCCCGATTATTCGGTCACGGCCTGACGCGCCTGCGGGCACAGCACCGTTTCTCATGGCTGCATGGCCAGGCCGACGGCTTTCGCAGTGGCCACACGGCCGGCGTGGAGTATGGCTATAAGGAAGGCAAGGCGGATGGTATCGAAGAAGGCCGCCAGGTCCTGCTGATTCGTGACTTCCGGCCGGATGAGCACACTGTGCCGGGTGTTGACGACAATCTGTTCGATGATTGGCGCCTGCCGCTGACCGCCGAGTTGAAAAAACGCATCAAGGCTGATGTGGCGCGCCTGCTGCCGGCCCATGCCCAGCCGAGTGCGGCGCAATGGAAGATGATCTTCAGCGACACGCCGTCCACCTCGGTGATCGCCGGCGCCGGCGCGGGTAAATCCACCTCGCTGGTGCTGCGTATCCTGCTGCTGACCCATTACCTGGGCTTCGAGCTGAGCTCGATGACGGTGGTGACCTTCACCCGTGAGTCGCGCAAGGACTTCATCAACAAGCTCATGGAAATTCTCGCCTTGTGGGGCCAACCCCTTGGTATGAAAGAAGCGCAAGCGGTGGTGCGGACCTTTCACTCACGCATCCTGCCAATGGTGCGCAGCCTGCCGGGCCTTGAACGGCTGCAGGCGTTCGAGAACCTCAATGCGCGGACCGAAGCGGGCTTTGATGAGGCCGACAGCAACCCCTTCGAATTGCGGATCAACGACGCCCAGCGCCAGCAACTGAATGCCTGCTATCACCGGCTGCATGGCCGCCATGAACGCTTCCGCGAACTGATCGCCCCGCTGGCGCGCCATGCCCTGCAACTCAAGGAGCTGGAGCGCGATCACCCGGACGTGCAAAAACGCGTGGCGGTGACCGAACTGGCGGCCAAGCGCGATGAAGAACTCTGCGATGTGATCGAAGACCTGTGGTTTCGTGCCGGCGCCTGGCCGATCAAGGGCATCGAGCCCAATCGCCAGACGTTCGATATCAACGGCGCGAAGTTTCACTGCCATGGCTACATTGCCGAACTGGATGCCTGGGTCGTACTGGGCTTCGACCCGCGGGAAAATGCCCAGGTCAGTCGACCCGGGTCCAAGCTGTCAGTACGTGCCGAATGGGCGGTAAAGCGAACCCTATTTCAAGCTTTCTGCCGTAAGCCATTGATATGGCTAGAAAGCTACGAGTCTTCCAAGCGGCTTTTAAGCAGCCTGGCAGGTGACGCAACAGCGGGCCCGGGCTTCGATTACAAGGTCAAGGGCGAGCTGGGTTCGGCACCGTTGCTGGACAGCTTTGTTGCCGCCGCCGGGTTCATCGAGAACCTCGGGCTGGATGTGCCCACCGCCGTGGGCAAGATGAGTTTTGCCAAGGATGATCCAGACCGTTTTTACTTCGAGGCACTGAGCATTTTCTGGAAGGCCCTCGAAGATCACTTGCTGGACCAGTCGCCACCGGTCATGACCTACAACCGGATGTTCTCGCTGTTTGGCGAAAACACCCCGGAGAACCTGAAGTTGCTCAGCGACCCGCTGCTACGGCCGATGTCGCACCTGATGATCGACGAATTCCAGGACGTATCGCCGCAGATCGTCTCGTGGATCCGGGCAAGCCTGCGGGAGATCCGCAGCCGCGGGCCGGCCATGCACGTGGGGCGCGGGGCCCAGCGCTCTTCGCTGTTGTGCGTGGGCGATGACTGGCAGTCGATCTATGGCTGGCGTGGCAGTTCGCCCAAGTATTTCATGGAGTTCAACAAGGAGTTCCCGTCACCCACGACCACCCGGGTGATGCTGGGCGAGAACTACCGCAGCCATCAGCATGTGATCGATGCTGCCGAGCACATTGTGCGGGCGGCCCCGGCCATCAGCGGCAAGAAAGCCAAGGCCAGTGGAACCGCGAAGGAGTTGGTGCCGGTCACGGTGCGTGACCGTGACGATGCGGCGCTGGGCCAACAACTGCTGGCGCACTATCAAAAAGGTGACTCGGTGTTAATGCTGTATCGAAAAAGCAGCGATAAGTTATTGATGCAAGAGCATATTCAATCGGTAGTTAATGTGGATTCTAGCTTGCCGTACGGCAGCCGCCGGCTCAAGCAACTGACTTATCACAGCGCCAAGGGCTTGCAGGCGGATGCTGTATTCCTGCTGGGCGACTGCCAGCACTTGACCAGTTCGCCGTACAAGAACCAGGTCTACCGCATGGCAGGACTGGGCAAGGACGGCGATACCGAAGCTTACGACAGCGCGCAGAAAGACGAAGTGCTGCGCCTGGCCTACGTGGGCATTACCCGGGCGGTGAGCCATTGCTATTGGTATGTCGACGGCCAGGATGGCCAAGGGGTGAATGTGCCAAAGGCTTCGGACCGGGTTGCCGGGGACAAACCGTTTTTTGACGACCAGCGCATCAGCAAATCATAAGGGGTGACGTTGAATCCTGTGGTGAGGGAGCTTGCTCCCGCTGGAGTGCGCAGCGCTCCCAGGATTTTGGGGCTGCTACGCAACCCAGCGGGAGCAAGCTCCCTCGCCACAGGATACCTTCGTTGCCAGATCAAGCCCGTAGCGACAGCGGCGGCACAAACGACTCCAGTTCATCCTCAACCGCCTCGATGATCCGTTCCACGTCAGCAGCGTTCATCACCGTGGCGCAAGGGATACCGGCAATTGCAATCAGGGTTTCCCCGCTGGCGCGGTCGAACAGGCGGGCGATCATACTGCCGGGAGCATCCATGCTCGCCTCAAAGCCCATGGGATGAAAGTGCCAGCGCATCAACTGGCAGGCGTTGGGGAACGTCACTTTGTTCATGTTGCCCACCTTGTTCATTGAGCGCTTCCTTTAGCTCGCTGCAGGGGCGCCATGACCGTCACTGGTCCTGGCCGTCGTGAGCACTAAAAATAGCATTCGTTCGCATCGGGCATGGGAGTTTTTTCGTCCCGTCCGGCAGTTGTTTTCAATAACGTTGATATGGGTCACGTGCTGCGTGGTATTAAGCGAAAGGCCATTAGTCGGAAATATCAAATGGCCGTTGAGCGGGTACGGGCAGTTGGGCAAGCTGCCTCTTTTTTCACCGGCGTAGAGCGCTCAATGCAAGACATCATTCCGGATGACTCCCAGAAAACCCAAGCTACGGCCAAGCTGGTACTGCGTCACCATCTGTGCTGGCGGGATCGGGACCTGGATGGAGTAATGTCGTACTACCATCCGGACATCCAGTACCACGATTTCTTCCAGAACCGCGTGGTGGGTGCCGGCGAGCTGCGCGAATACCTGCAAGCCAGCATGCCCCGTGGCGCCGACGAAGCGATCGAACACACCGACCGCATCCGCGCCGACGGCGACACCGCGTTCATCCAATACCGCATCACCTTGCGTGGCGGCCAGGGCCTGGTGTCGTTTCGCACCAGCGAAGCGATTACCGTGCGCGATGGCTTGATCTGGCGGGTCAACGAGTACGCCTCCCTGGTCCACGAGCAGTCTGCCAGCCGCCGCGAGACCACACGCCCGACCGTCAGCCGCCTGGGCCTGTCGCCGCAGCAACTGAGCTACATGGCCAACGACCTGCAACAGTACTTCGAGCGCCAGCAACCCTATCTGGACCCCGAACTGGACCTGCAACGGGTGGCGAAGGAGTGCGGGTACAGCCGCAACCAGATTTCCTACCTGTTGAACCAGGTGCTGGGGCAAAGTTTTTATCGCTACGTCAACCAGGCACGCCTCCAGCATTTGCTGGCTGCACTGGAAATGGCCGCGCCGCCGATCCGCATCGACGAACTGGCGTTTGCCGCCGGCTTCAATTCGACGTCGGCGTTCTACAGCAGCTTCCGCCAGCACACCGGCCAGTCGCCAAAGGCCTACGTCAAACAAATTTCCCTGCGTGCACGCGCGCAAGACAGCCCCTGAGGCCAGGCTCTAGGATCACTGCCATCGAAGTGTGGTGGTGGAGCTTGGCATGCCTGCATGGCGCAATATCAGTTTATGGATGGACCAGTTGGACGAGTCGCTGCTGGCACGCGCGTCCCTGGAGCAGGACCTGGACGTCAACGTGGCCATCATCGGCGCCGGCTACACCGGGCTCTGGACCGCGTATTACCTGAAGCGCCAGGCGCCCGAGCTGAAAATCGCAATCATCGAGGCGCAAACCGCCGGGTTCGGTGCCTCGGGCCGTAACGGCGGCTGGCTGATGGGCAACCTGCTGGGAGAGGACCGCCTGTTGGCCGGCCTGACCCCGGAACAGCGCCGGGCCTCGTTCGACCTGCTGCACGCCATCCCCGACGAAGTCGCGCAAGTGATCGAGCGCGAAGGCATCGACTGCGACTACCGCAAGGGTGGTGTGCTGTATTGCGCCGCGCGCTACCCCGAACAGGAAGCCACCCTGCGTGCGTACCTGGCCAAACTTCACAGCCAGGGCCTGACCGACGACGATTACCGTTGGCTTGGCCCGCAACAACTGGCCGAGCAGATCCGTATCGCCAAGCCTTATGGCGGCATCTATGCACCCCACGTTGCCACGATTCACCCGGCCAAGCTGGTGCGCGGCCTGGCGCGGTTGGTGGAGCGGATGGGCGTCAAGATCTACGAAAACAGTCCCGTCACTCATTGGCAGTCCGGCAGCCTGCGCACGGACAAAGCCTCGGTGCGCGCCTCCTGGGTGGTGCCGGCGGTGGAAGGGTATGCCACCACGCTGGCTCCGCTGGGGCGCTATCAGTTGCCGGTGCAAAGCCTGATCGTTGCCACCGAGCCGTTGCCGGCCAGCACCTGGGACGAGATCGGCCTGAATCGTGGCCAGGCGTTCGGCGAGAGCAGCCGGCAAGTGACTTACGGCCAGCGTTCGGCGGACAACCGCCTGGTGTTCGGCGCTCGCGGGGGTTATCAGTTTGCCGGCAAGTTGCGGCACAACTTCGAGCTCACCGACAGCGAAGTCGAACTGCGTCGCTATCTGTTCGGCGAACTGTTCCCGCAGCTCAAGAAAGTCCGGATCACCCACGCCTGGGGCGGCAACCTGGGCATGTCCCGGCGCTTCAAGCCGCACATGCTCTGCGATCACGCGGCAGGCATCGCCCTGGCCGGTGGTTACGGCGGCGAGGGCGTAGGCGCCAGCAACCTCGGTGGCCGCACCCTGGCGGACTTGATCCTGGGGCTCGATACGCCGTTGGTTCGCCAGCCATGGGTGATTCAGCCGGGCCGGCTGGACGGGCTCAAGGCCTGGGAACCGGAACCCTGCCGCTGGCTGGGCTACAACGCGATCATCCGCAGTTTTGTGCATGAGGACCAAGTGTTGGCCAACCCCAATACCGCCCCGTGGCGCCGCAAACTGGCCAGCGGGGTTGCCGGGTTCATGGAAGGTTTCATGCACTAAGTCGTTTCAATCACCACAGGTATGAACATGAGCATTACCCAGTTCAAAGACACACTCAGCGCCCATTTGCCGGATTCCTCGCCCGTCGCCGTGCCACTGGGCACACCGGTGGCGGTGGCCTCGACCTTGAGCGTGGAACGTAGCGACGGCGTCGAAACCGGCATCTGGGAATGCACGCCCGGGCGCTGGCGCCGGCAGATCAAAGCCCAGGAGTTTTGCCACTTTATCCAGGGACGGTGCACCTTCACCCCCGACAACGGGGAAATGCTCCACATAGAAGCCGGCGACGCACTGATGTTGCCGGCCAACAGCACCGGTATCTGGGACATCCAGGAAACCGTGCGCAAGACCTATGTACTGATCCTCTGATCCTCTGATTCTTTGATCTTTGATCGCCTGCCATAAAAACAGCCCTAAAACCGCCAGGAAATCGAACCATGAGACCCATTGCCCTGTTGCCGCTGGTATTCGTCGCCACCCTCAGCCAAGCCGCCGAGACGGTGAAGATCTACAACTGGTCGGACTATATCGCCCCCGACACCACCAGGAACTTCCAGAAAGAAACCGGCATCGGTTTCACCTACGACGTGTACGACAGCAATGAAACCCTCGACGGCAAGTTGATGACCGGCAAATCCGGCTATGACGTGGTGTTCCCCTCCAACCACTTCATGGCCCGGCAGATCCAGGGCGGGGCGCTGAAGAAACTCGACAAGAGCCAGTTGCCCAACTGGAAGAACCTCAACCCGGTGCTGCTCAAGGCCCTGGAAAACAACGACCCGGGCAACGCCCACGGCTTCCCGTACCTGTGGGGCAGCACTGGAATCGGCTACAACATCGACAAGGTCAAGGCGGTACTCGGCGACAACGCCCCAGTGGATTCCTGGGACCTGATCTTCAAGCCCGAGAACATGCAAAAACTGCAGAAGTGTGGCGTCGCCATCCTCGACAACGGCCCGGAGCTGCTGCCGGCGGCGCTCAATTACCTGGGCCTGCCGCACCACAGCAAGAAGGCGGAAGACTACAAAAAGGCCGAGGACCTGCTGATGAAAGTGCGGCCGTACGTGGCGTATTTCCACTCCTCGAAATACACCGCCGACCTGGCCAACGGCGACATCTGCGTGGCCGTCGGCTTCTCCGGCGACATCCTGCAGGCCGAAAGCCGCGCCAAGGAAGCCAAGAATGGCGTGAATATCGGCTACAACATTCCCAAGGAAGGCGCCGCGATCTGGTTCGACATGGTCGCCATGCCCGCCGATGCCCCGGATGAAAAAGCCGGCTATGCCTTCATGAACTACCTGCTACGCCCGGAAGTGATGGCCAGCATCACCAACTACGTGCACTACGCCAACGGCAATGCCGCGGCGGACAGCCTGGTGGACCCGGCAATCAAGAGCGACACCAAGGTGTACCCAAGTCCGGAAATGATGGGCAAGTTGTTCGCACTGGAAGCAATGCCACTGAACATCGACCGGATTCGTACGCGGGTGTGGAACACCATTCGTACCGGGCGTTGATGATCGTTCCCACGCTCCGCGTGGGAATGCATCCTGTGACGCTCCGCGTCACGACTTCAAAAGCGGACGCGGAGCTTCCAGGGCGGCGTTCCCACGCCGCGGAATCAAGGATTCTCCAAGTCATGCCCCAACGACTGGATAAACAACGAAAACAGCTCCGGCTGCGACGAGATATCCAGCTTGGCATACAGGTGCCGGCGGTGAACCTTGACCGTATCCGGCGAGATATTCAGCCGTTCGGCCATGGCTTTTGACGAAAACCCGCGCAACACCAATCGCGCTATTTCCAGCTCCCGTTCCGACAACACGCCACAGCCGAAATGACTCAACGCGTCCCGTATCTGGCTGGCCATTTCCGCCGGCGCGGCCACTCGCTGGGTGCTTTGCTGCCAATGCTGCTGCATCAACGGCAACACCCAGGCCGCGAGCATGGTCATCAACCCCGTTTCCTCGCCGGTAAACAACCGCTGCATTCCCAACGACAGCGATAACGTCCCCGCACCCGGCAATTGCAGGATGAATTGCACCTCGTCTTCCAGCACGTTGTCGTGGAAGTAATTGAGGAAGTATTCACTCTGGCGAAAATGATCCGGCGCCACTTCCTCAAGGCGGTACACGCCACTGGCATACCCCTCGCGACACGCCTGGAAAAACGGGTCCAACAGGTACAAGCCATTCAGATAAACCAGCATCGACGCCGGTTTGCTGCTCGGTTGTGCGTCGTATTCTTCCAGCGCTTCGGGCGGGCCATCGGCGGGGTAGAAGATCGCCAGGGCATTGTCGAAGGGCAGGCATTGGTGCAGCAACAGCACCAGTTGCTTCCAGAAACGCCCGGTGCCGATCTGTGCGACGGTACGCCCCAGGCCCGCGTGCATGCCGACTTCCCTGAACAGGCTCATGTGCAGCTCCACGCTAAGGATTCAGGCCGCAAGGGTTCGACTTTTGCCCGGCGGCGTCAAGGGGAGTACTCCAATAGGGGAATTGGCCGATTTACACAGAGTGTTTAAGTTGGCCGTCAGTCAGTGGGGAACATACCCTGCGCCGCTTCACCTTTTCGTTTCTGCCTCAAACCAAGAACAATCAAGAGGATAACGATATGAGTGCTCCTTCCACGCCCGACGGCGTGCTGAAACCCACCCTGAGCGTATTCGATGTAGTGGCCATCACCGTCTCGGCGGTCACCCCGGCCAGTTCAGTGTTCGTGATTGCGCCGTTTGCCATCCAGCAGGCCGGCAGCGGGGTGTTCCTGGCCTTTGTGATGGCCGCCTTGCTCGCGCTGATGTTCGCCTTTTGCTACGCCGAACTCGGGCGTGCCCACAACAGCGCCGGCGGCGAATACGTGTATGCCAAGCGGGTGTTCGGCGGCATGGCCGGCTACGCGACGTTCCTCACGGTACTGGTGATGCTGCTGTTTATCCCGCCGGTACTGGCCACCGGGGCGGCGACTTACCTGAATAACGCCCTCGGCACCCAATTCGATTCGCAAACCGTGGCCCTGGTGATTGTGGTGTGCAGCTACGCCCTGGGCATCCTCAATATCAAGCTGAATGCCTGGATCACCGGCACCTGCCTGCTGCTGGAAGTGGCGGCGTTGCTGGTGATCGTGTTTATCGGCTTCGGCAACCCGGTGCAGCCGGTCAGCGTGCTGTTGCAACCGCAAATCGTCGAGAACGGCGTGCTGCACCTGGCGCCCTGGGCGCTGGTCATCGGCGCGGTGGGCATCGGCCTGTTCTCGTTCAATGGCTACGGTCCCGCCGTATTGCTGGCCGAAGACATGAAGTGCGGCGGCAGGGGCGTGCACAAGGCAGTGTTGTGGTCCCTGGGCCTGGTGGTGGTCATCGAGCTGGTGCCGATCACCGCCTTGCTGATCGGTGCGCCATCCCTCAGCGCGATGATCAGCAGCCCCGACCCGATCGGCTACCTGCTGACCAGCCACGGTAACGAAACCCTGTCGCGGCTGGTCAGCGCCGGGATCTTCCTGTCGGTATTCAACGCCATCGTCGCCATCGTCATCCAGATTGGCCGGGTGGTGTTCAGCAGCGGCCGCGATGCGCTGTGGACACCCACCATCAACAAACTCTTCACCCGGATTCATCCACGCTGGGATTCCCCGTGGTTGGCTACGCTGTTCCTGGCGGTCCCTTCGGCATTGCTCAGCTTCAGCTCCAACCTGGCGGACCTGACGTCTTTCAGCGTGCTGCTGATCATGCTGGTGTACCTGATCGTGGCGTTGAGCGCGTTGATGAGCCGGGTGTTGCTGCGTGACCGCGAGCACCCGTATCGCATGCCGTTGTGGCCGGTGCCGGCCTTGCTGGCGGTGCTGGGCGCCGGCTACCTGTTGGTGACCCTGGCGATTGCCGCCTCGGTTCGCGACATCATGATTATCATCGGCCTGTTGGCACTGTCGGTGATCCTGTATTGCATCAGTGGCCGGTTGAGTCCGGCGTTTCAGAAATTGTAAGGAGTGGTTATGCGTGCACGTCAATTGGGCATCACCTTGGGACTGGGTACGCCCGGTGAGTTGAATGCCATCACCGACGTTCCAGGGGTTCGGGTCGGCCACAGTACGATCAAGACCCGCATCGACGGCAAACAGGTACGTACCGGCGTGACGGCGATCCAGCCCCGGGCCGGTGCCGCGCGGTATCAGCCATGTTTTGCCGGCTACCACGTGCTCAACGGCAATGGCGACGCCACGGGCCTTGAATGGATCAGCGAATCAGGGTTGCTGACCACGCCGCTGGCGATCACCAACACCCACAGCATCGGGATTGTGCGCGACACGCTGATCGCCCTGGAGCGCGAAAGCCTCGAAGACCCCGCCGTGTACTGGTGCATGCCGGTGGTGATGGAAACCTACGACGGCTTGCTGAACGATATCTGGGGCCAGCACGTCGGCCCGGAGCATGTGCGCGAGGCGCTGGCCAACGCCGAATCCGGGCCGGTGGCGGAGGGCGCCGTGGGCGGCGGCACCGGGATGATCTGCCATGAGTTCAAGGGGGGCATCGGTACCGCGTCACGGCGCTTGCCGGCGGAGCAGGGTGGCTGGACCGTCGGTGTGCTGGTGCAGGCCAACCATGGCAAGCGTCAGGAACTGCGCGTGGATGGTTACCCGGTAGGCCGGCAATTGATGGACATCCCGTCACCCTTTGCCGATCGCGGCACACCCGGCATGGGCTCCATCGTGGTGATCATCGCCACCGATGCGCCGTTGCTGCCCCATCAATGCCAGCGCCTGGCACAACGCGCGTCCATCGGGATTGCGCGCACGGGTGGCGGTACCGAGGACTCCAGCGGGGACCTGTTCCTGGCGTTCGCCACCGGCAATCAGGATTTGCCGGTGGCCGACTACGGGCGCAAGGGCTCGCCCCTCAGCACAGCCCTGCAAATGGTCAATAACGACCACATTTCACCGCTGTTCAGCGCGGCGGCGGAGGCCGTGGAAGAGGCGATCATTAATGCCATAGTGGCCGGCGAAGACATGACCACCGACCAGGGTGTGCGGGTGCCCGCGCTGGATGCCCACACGCTCCTGCAGGCATTGCGCCAAACCGGCTGGCGCGGCCAGTAAGTAAACTAAGTCTTGTCCCGGTAATACGGGACAAACACTTAAATAGTGGCTATTCAATACTAACAATGACACGGTGACACTTTCTTAGTGCACCTCAGTCAATACTTTGGATCCATTCGTGGCTAAATGTCTTTAGGAGTATTTAATATTTAAATAGCTGGATTTTAATAACGCGCTATTTACCAGTGTTTGCAGGTTTTGTTCACCGGCCCAACTTTATCCTTGGATAAAAACCGCTGGACGAATGATTTCAGGTTGTGTCAGTTTTCTTTCGCCTTCAAAAGGGGCGAGTGATCGGACTTACTCGCCAGAGTGGGTCCGGTCGGACAAAAACTGTTCCACTTGCAAACAAGGAAGTACGTTTATGTCAAAAGTAAAAGACAAAGCTATTGTGTCGGCGGCTCAAGCAAGTACCGCTTACACCCAGATCGATAGCTTTAGCCATCAATACGACCGCGGTGGCAACCTCACGGTCAATGGCAAACCGTCGTTCACCGTTGACCAGGCCGCCGACCACCTGCTGCGTGAGAACGCCGCGTACCGGGACGTGGATGGCAACGGCAAGATCGATCTCACCTACACCTTCCTGACTTCGGCTTCGAACGCGACCATGAACAAGCATGGGATCACCGGGTTCAGCCAGTTCAACACCCAGCAGAAAGCACAGGCCGTACTGGCCATGCAATCCTGGGCCGATGTGGCCAATGTCACCTTCACCGAGAAAGCCTCGGGCGGTGACTTCCACATGACCTTCGGCAACTACAGCGGCGGCCAGGACGGCGCAGCGGCCTTTGCCTACCTGCCAGGCACCAACGCCAAGTACAACGAAAGCGGCCTTGACGGCACTTCCTGGTACCTGACGAACAACAGCTACACGCCGAACAAGACCCCGGACCTGAACAACTATGGCCGGCAGACCCTGACCCACGAAATCGGCCACACCCTGGGCCTGGACCACCCTGGCGACTACAACGCCGGGACCGGCAACCCTTCGTACAAAGACGCGGACTATGGACAGGACACGCGTGGCTACAGCGTCATGAGTTACTGGAGCGAGAGCAACACCAACCAGAACTTCAGCAAAGGCGGGGTAGAAGCCTACTCGTCCGGCCCGCTGATCGACGACATCGCCGCGATCCAGAAGCTCTACGGCGCCAACTACAACACCCGTGCCGGTGACACCACCTACGGCTTCAACTCCAACACCGGGCGTGATTTCCTCAGCGCCACTTCATCGGCCGACAAGCTGGTGTTCTCGGTGTGGGACGGTGGCGGCAACGACACCCTGGACTTCTCCGGTTTTACCCAGAACCAGAAGATCAACCTCAATGAAACCTCGTTCTCCGACGTTGGCGGCCTGGTGGGCAACGTTTCCATCGCCAAGGGTGTGACCGTGGAGAACGCCATCGGCGGTTCGGGCAACGACCTGCTGATCGGTAACGCAGCCGCCAACGTCCTCAAGGGCGGTGCCGGCAACGACATCATCTTCGGCGGCGGCGGTGCAGACCAGCTGTGGGGCGGCTCAGGCAACGACACCTTCGTGTTCGGCGCCAGCTCCGACTCCAAGCCGGGTGCGGCCGACAAGATCTTCGACTTCACCTCGGGTTCGGACAAGATCGACCTCACCGGCATCACCAAAGGTGCAGGCCTGACCTTCGTCAACGCGTTTACCGGTCATGCCGGCGACGCGGTGCTGTCCTACGCTTCGGGTACCAACCTGGGCACATTGGCCGTGGACTTCTCCGGGCACGGCGTGGCGGATTTCCTCGTCACCACCGTTGGCCAGGCAGCCGTCACCGACATCGTGGCCTGATACACGCGTAAAGGAGGGTGGCGCACACGCGCCGCCCTCTGCCCTTGCATCCACCCCATGAACGGGCGAAGGTGATGACGCTATTTCGCAGTACCGTGGCCTGGAGTTTCCAGGTGTTGCTTATGTCGGCAGGAGCCACAGCAATGGCAAGCAGTCTGGTTTTACCTACTTCCGCGCAGTTGGCCGGGCATTGGGCGCTGCATCAGCAAGAGCAGGTGTGCGCACTGGACTTGATTGAGCAGGCTAACGCGTTAGGGGGCGATGTGGAGTGCGCCGGACAATGGCTGGGGGAAGCCCCCGTTAGTTGGACGCCTACTCCCGATGGTATTTGGCTGATGAATGCCGAAGGCACCGGCATAACCCATTTGAATCGCCAGAAAGAAGGCGAATATGAAGGTCGCGCAAAAAACGGCGCGGTATTGATATTGCAACGTGCACCGTAATAGTTCGTTATAACGATATAACCCGATTTTAATGTTTGCCCGCCCCTTATTGGGGCGCTCGGTAAACTATTGCGCGTCATTCGGCTCAGGGAAGATCAGGCAACATGGCGAAGACCACTCCCGTTGCACCACTGTTCAAGGCACTCGGCGACTACAAAAGTATTCTGATCAGTATTGGCTGTTTCACGGCATTGATTAACGTATTGATGTTGGTGCCGTCGATTTATATGTTGCAAGTCTACGACCGCGTGCTGTCTTCACAGAACGAAACCACCCTGGTGATGTTGACGCTGATGGTGGTGGGGTTCTTCGCCTTTATCGGTGTGCTGGAGGTGATCCGCAGCTTTATCGTGATTCGCATCGGCAGCCAACTGGAGCGGCGTTTCAACCTGCGGGTCTACAAGGCCGCTTTCGAGCGCAACCTGCAACGGGGCGAAGGCCATGGCGGGCAATCCCTGGGGGACCTGACCCACATCCGCCAATTCATCACCGGGCCTGCGCTGTTCGCGTTTTTCGACGCGCCGTGGTTTCCGATCTATCTGTTCGTGATTTTCCTGTTCAACGTGTGGCTGGGTGTCTTGGCCAGTGCCGGTGCCGTGCTGCTGATTGCCCTGGCGTGCCTTAACGAATACCTGACCAAAAAGCCTCTGGGTGAAGCCAGCGGTTATTCCCAGCAATCCACCCAGTTGGCCACCAGCCACCTGCACAACGCCGAAACCATCCAGGCCATGGGCATGCTCGGTGCATTGCGCAAGCGCTGGTTCAAGGTGCATTCGCAGTTCCTGGGCCTGCAGAACAAGGCCAGCGACACCGGCTCGATCATCAGTTCCCTGAGTAAATCCCTGCGCCTGTGCCTGCAATCGTTGGTGCTGGGCCTGGGTGCGCTCCTGGTGATCAAGGGCGACATGACCGCCGGGATGATGATCGCAGGCTCCATTTTGATGGGTCGGGTGTTGAGCCCCATCGACCAGTTGATCGCCGTGTGGAAGCAATGGAGTTCGGCCAAGCTGGCCTACCAGCGCCTGGACAACCTGATGCGCGAGTTTCCGCCCCAGGGCGAGCAGATGGCCTTGCCGGCGCCCAAGGGCAATGTGAGCTTCGAGCAAGTCAGCGCAGGCCCGCCGGGGCGACGCGTGCCAACCTTGCATCAAGTCAGCTTCAACCTGACTGCGGGCGAAGTGCTCGGCGTGCTGGGTGCTTCCGGCTCCGGCAAGTCGACGCTGGCCCGCGTGCTGGTGGGCGTATGGCCAACCCTGGCGGGCACCGTGCGCCTGGACGGAGCCGACATTCATCGCTGGGACCGCGACGACCTCGGGCCGCATATCGGTTATCTGCCCCAGGACATCGAACTGTTCAGCGGCAGCATCGCCGACAACATCGCGCGCTTTCGCGAAGCCGACCCGGATTTGGTGGTGCAGGCCGCCCAACAGGCAGGCGTGCACGAATTGATCCTGCGCTTGCCCCACGGCTACGACACCGTGCTCGGCGACGAGGGCAGCGGCCTGTCCGGTGGGCAGAAACAACGGGTCGCCCTGGCCCGCGCGCTGTACGGCGGGCCACGCCTGATCGTGCTCGACGAGCCCAACTCCAACCTCGACACCGTGGGTGAATCCGCCCTGGCCAGCGCGATCATGCAGATGAAAGCCCAGGGCAGCACGGTGGTGCTGGTGACTCACCGTTCCTCGGCGTTGGCCCAGGCCGACAAGCTGCTGGTGCTGAACGAAGGTCGTTTGCAGGCATTTGGTCCGAGCCAGGACGTGCTGCGCGCACTGTCCGGCCAGCAGGAAGCACCACGAGAAAAGGCCGGGGTCAGCCTCAGCCGTCAGTATCAAGCCGGAAGGAATCCAGGCGCATGAGCAGCGACAGCAGCATTCAAATCAACCGCGATTACGAACAGACCCATCCCGAGCACGACGCGCGTTTCTTCGCCCGCATGGGCTGGCTGCTGACGGTGGTCGGCGCCGGCGGGTTTTTCCTCTGGGCCAGTCTGGCGCCGCTGGACCAGGGGATCCCGGTACAAGGCACGGTGGTGGTTTCGGGCAAGCGCAAGGCGGTACAAACCCTGAGCCCCGGCGTGGTCAGCCGGATCCTGGTGCGTGAGGGCGAGGCGGTGAAGCAGGGCCAGCCGCTGTTCCGTCTCGACCAGACGCAGAACCAGGCCGACGTGCACTCCCTGCAAGCCCAGTACCGCATGGCCTGGGCCAGCGTGGCACGGTGGCAGAGCGAGCGGGATAACCAGTCGACGATCACCTTTCCGGCGCAATTGAGCGGCAACCCGGACCAAGCCCTGGCACTGGTCCTCGAAGGCCAGCGTCAACTGTTCAGCAGCCGCCGCGAAGCCTTTGCCCGGGAACAGGCCGGAATTCGCGCCAGTATCGAAGGCGCTACGGCGCAACTGAACGGCATGCGCCGCGCCCGCAGTGACCTGACCGCCCAGGCGCAATCCCTGCGAGACCAGTTGAACAACCTGCAACCCCTGGCCGACAACGGCTACATCCCGCGCAACCGGCTGATGGAGTACCAGCGGCAACTGTCCCAGGTGCAACAGGACCTGGCGCAGAACACCGGCGAAAGCGGGCGGGTGGAGCAGGGCATCCTCGAATCGCGCCTCAAGTTGCAGCAGCACAGCGAGGAGTACCAGAAGGAAGTCCGCAGCCAACTGGCCGACGCGCAGCTGCGCAGCCTGACCCTGGAACAACAACTGACCTCCGCCGGTTTCGACCTGCAGCACAGCGAGATCAACGCGCCCGCCGATGGCATCGCGGTCAACCTGGGCGTGCACACCGAAGGCGCCGTGGTGCGTGCCGGTGAAACCCTGCTGGAAATCGTGCCCCAGGACACCCGCCTGGAAGTCGAAGGGCGCCTGCCAGTGCACCTGGTGGACAAGGTCGGTGCGCACTTGCCGGTGGACATTCTCTTCACCGCCTTCAATCAGAGCCGCACGCCGCGGGTGCCGGGGGAGGTGAGCCTGATCTCCGCCGACCAGATGCTCGACGAAAAAACCGGCATGCCTTACTACGTGCTGCGCACCACCGTCAGCAGCAGCGCCCTGGAGAAACTCCATGGCCTGGTGATCAAGCCGGGGATGCCCGCCGAGATGTTCATCCGCACCGGCGAGCGCTCCTTGCTCAATTACCTGTTCAAGCCGCTGCTGGACCGCGCCGGCTCGGCATTGACCGAGGAATGAGCATGAAGCCGATGTTCATCGCCTTGCTGCTCGCCTGCGGCAGCGCCCAGGCCGCCATGGGCCCGTTCGATGTCTACGAACAGGCCCTGCGCAACGACCCGGTATTCCTCGGCGCCATCAAGGAACGCGATGCCGGCCTGGAAAACCGCACAATCGGCCGCGCCGGCCTGCTGCCCAAGCTCTCGTACAACTACAACAAGGGCCGCAACAACTCCCAGGCCACCTTGCCCGACGGGCGCGGCGGCAATTATCACGATGACCGCAACTACAACAGCTATGGTTCCACGTTCACCCTGCAACAGCCGCTGTTCGACTACGAAGCCTATGCCAACTACCGCAAGGGCGTGGCCCAGGCACTGTTTGCCGACGAGAGCTTCCGCGACAAGAGCCAGGCGCTGCTGGTGCGGGTGCTGACCTATTACACCCAGGCGTTGTTTGCCCAGGACCAGATCGACATTGCCCGCGCCAAGAAAAAGGCCTACGAGCAGCAGTTCCAGCAGAACCAGCATCTGTTCCAGCAGGGCGAGGGCACCCGCACCGACATCCTGGAAGCCGAGTCGCGCTATGAGCTGGCGACTGCCGAAGAGATCCAGGCGCTGGATGAACAGGACGCCTCGCTGCGCGAACTCGGGGCGCTGATTGGCGTGCAGAGCGTCAACATCAACGACCTGGCGCCGCTGAACCCGGGGTTTGCCGCCTTCACCCTGACCCCGGCCAATTACGACACCTGGCACGAACTGGCGCTGACCAACAACCCCAACCTGGCCTCGCAACGCCAGTCCGTGGAAGTGGCGCGTTATGAAGTGGAGCGCAACCGTTCGGGGCACCTGCCACGCATCACGGCGTATGCCAGCTCGCGCCAGCAGGAATCCGACAGCGGCAACACCTACAACCAGCGCTACGACACCAACACCATCGGCATCGAAGTCAGCATGCCGTTGTATGCCGGTGGCGGCGTCTCGGCTTCCACCCGCCAGGCCAGCCGCGCCATGGAGCAGGCCGAGTACGAACTGGAAGGCAAGACCCGTGAAACCCTGATCGAACTGCGGCGCCAGTTCAGTGCTTGCCTGTCGGGCGTCAGCAAGTTGCGGGCGTATCAAAAGGCGCTGACCTCGGCCGAAGCGCTGGTGGTCTCGACCAAGCAAAGCATCCTCGGCGGCGAGCGGGTCAACCTCGATGCGCTGAACGCCGAGCAGCAGCTGTACAGCACCCGTCGCGACCTGGCCCAGGCACGGTACGACTACCTGATGGCCTGGACCAAATTGCATTACTACGCGGGCAACTTGCGTGACACCGACCTGGCCAAGGTGGATGAGGCGTTTGGTCCTGAGAGCCGCTGATGCCTGGACGAGTAGCACTTGGTGCAAGGGAGCTTTGGTGGCGAGGGCGCTTGTTTTGGCAAGGGAGCTTTCTGTGGCAAGGGAGTTTTCTGTGGCAAGGGCGCTTGTTGTGGCGAGGGAGCTTGCTCCCGCTGGGCTGCGTAGCGGCCCCAAGATCTTGGGAGCGCTGCGCACTCCAGCGGGAGCAAGCTCCCTCGCCACAGGTATTTCAACAATAAGAAAAGGGACTGTTCATGATCATTGGTTCACCTCGCTTCAAACCCTTCACCGCAGGCTCCTTGCTGCTGCTGTCAGTGGCGGCCCACGGGCAGTACATCGAAGCCGGAAAAGTCGGCGACCCCGGCAGTTGGCGCACCGCCGAGTTCCAGAGCGACTGGGGCCTGGACCGGATGAAAGCCAACGAGGCCTATGCGAGCGGCATCACCGGCAGTGGCGTGAAGATCGGCGCCCTGGACTCGGGTTTCGACCCCAACCATCCCGAAGCCTCAAAAGACCGCTATCACGCGGTCACCGCCAGTGGCACCTATGTCGATGGCAGTCCCTTCACGACCACCGGCGCGCTCAACCCAAACAATGACTCCCACGGCACCCACGTCACCGGCACCATGGGCGCGGCCCGCGATGGCGTGGGCATGCACGGCGTGGCGTACAACGCGCAGATCTACGTCGGCAACACCAACGCCAGCGACAGCTTCCTGTTCGGCCCCACGCCAGACCCCAAGTACTTCAAGGCGGTGTACAGCGCGCTGGTGGATGCCGGCGTGCGCGCGATCAATAACAGTTGGGGCAGCCAACCCAAGGATGTCAGCTACCAGACCATTGGCGACCTGCACGCTGCCTATGCCCAGCACTACAACCAGAACACCTGGCTGGATGCCGCTGCGGAGGTGGCCAAGGCCGGGGTGATCAACGTGTTCAGTGCTGGCAACAGCGGCTACGCCAACGCCAGCGTGCGTTCGGCCTTGCCTTATTTCCAGCCGGAGCTGGAAGGCCACTGGCTGGCGGTATCGGGCCTGGACAAGGCGAACAACCAGAAATACAACCAGTGCGGCATCGCCAAGTACTGGTGCATTTCCACCCCCGGGGCGTTGATCAACAGCACCATTCCCGATGGCGGTTATGGGGTGAAATCCGGCACCTCGATGTCGGCGCCCCATGCCACCGGCGCACTGGCGCTGGTGATGGAACGCTATCCATACCTGAACAACGAACAGGCCTTGCAGGTGCTGTTGACCACGGCCACCCAGCTCAATGGCGCGGTCACCGATGCACCGACCACTCAGGTCGGCTGGGGCGTGCCGGACCTTGGCCGAGCAATGCACGGGCCCGGGCAATTGCTCGGGCCGATGAATGTCACGTTGGCGGCCGGGCAGGGCGATGTGTGGAGCAATGCGATCTCCGACAAGGCGCTGATCCAGCGCCAGGCCGAAGACAGCGCCGAAACCCTGGCCTGGCAGCAAACCCTGCGCGATAAGGGCTGGGAGAACGGCGTGGGCGCCGGCGCGAGTCAGCAGGACCAGACGGACTATGCCGTTGGCACTGCCCGTGCGGCAGCCGCGGCCCAGCGTATCTACGAAGGCAGCCTGACCAAATCCGGTGCGGGCAGCCTGATCCTGGCGGGCGACAACACCTACCGTGGCCCGACCACCGTGAATGGCGGCCGGTTGGCGGTGAATGGCTCGCTGACGTCCGCGGTGACGGTCAATGACAGCGGCACGTTGGGCGGCTCCGGTCGCATCGCGGCGTTACAGGTCAATAGCGGCGGCACCGTGGCGCCGGGCAATTCCGTGGGCACCTTGCAGGTGGCCGGGGATGTAAACCTCGCCGCCGGCTCCACCTATGCGGTCGAACTCACCCCCACCACCAGCGACCGGATTGTCGCCACGGGCAAGGCAATCCTCGGCGGCGGCACCGTGACCCTGGCCCTGGAAAACAGCCCGACCCTGCTCAGCCTGCAACAGGCGGAAAGCCTGGTGGGGCGCCAGTACAACATCCTCCAGGCGGCTGGGGGGATCCAGGGCCAGTTCGGTGCGGTGTTGCCCAACTACCTGTTCCTCGGCGGTACCCTCGACTATGCCGCCAACGGTGTGCAACTGGGCATTGCCCGCAGTGATGCGAGTTTCGCCAGTGTCGGTGCCACTCGTAACCAGCGTTCGGTGGCGGCGGCCGCCGAGCAGTTGGGCGCCGGTAATCCGGTGTACGAAAGCATCCTGCGGTCAGACTCGGCAGCCACGGCGCAGTCGGGTTTCCAGCAGCTGTCGGGAGAAATCTACCCGGCCATCGGCACAATGCTGATCAATGACAGCCGCCAGGTACGCGATGCCGTGGGCGAGCGCCTGCGCCATACGCCGGTTACCGGTGAGAGCAACGTGTGGGTCAAGGCGCTCGGCAGTTGGGGCAAGACCGACAGCCGCAGCGACACGGCAGGCTACACCAGCTCACTGGGCGGCATGCTGGCCGGTGTCGACGGCGCGCTGGACGAGCAGACCCGTGCCGGTCTCGTGGCCGGTTACAGCGACAGCTCGCTGAACATGGGCAGCGGCACGCATTCATCGGCGTCCATCGACAGCTACCACCTCGGCGCCTACGCCGGGCATGAGCTGGGCAATTGGCGCTTGAGCGTCGGCGGTGCCTACAGCTGGCATCGCGGCGACGTGAAACGCGACTTGCAGTACGGCGAAGTCAGCGGCAAGCAGAAGACCAAGCTGGATGCGCGCAGCGCCCAGGTATTTACCGAAGCGGCCTACCGTTTGAACGTGTCCTCGGTGGCGCTGGAGCCGTTCGCCAATCTGGCTTACGTGCATCTGGACAACGAACGCTTTCACGAGAAAGGCGACGCCGCCGCGCTGGAGCGTGGCAGTGACAGCCGCGATGCGGTGCTGAGCACCCTGGGCCTGCGGGCGGCAAAAACCTTCCCCCTCAATGACCGCCAGCAACTGGACGTTTCCGGCTCGCTGGGCTGGCAGCACAGCCTGAGTGCCGTTGAATCCGAAGAGCACCTGGCGTTTGTCGCCGGAGGGCCGTCGTTTGCGGTGCAAAGCTCGCCGTTGATGCGCGACGCGGCATTGGTGGGCGTGCAGGCGAGCCTGGCGTTGAGCAAAAGCACACGGGTCAACCTCGACTACACCGGCCAATTGGCTGGCCGGGAAAAAATCCAGGGCGTGGGGTTGAGCCTGAACTGGCAGTTCTGAGCAAGATCCTGAGGCCGAAAGAGGTCAACTGTGGGAGCGGGCTTGCTCGCGAATGCGGTGTGTCAGTCGACGCACCTGTAACTGAGCCACCACATTCGCGAGCAAGCCCGCTCCCATATGGGGTCGGCGACGCTTGGGAGAAACGTGATTTATACAAGTGCAATAAAAACTAAGGAAGGTCACCGTGAAAAAAACAAAACGAGGGTTTCAATCCGCCATCCCAACAGGCCCGGGCTACCCGCTCAAGGCCCTGAACTGCGTGCCATACGGCGCGTTGCTGTGTTGCCTGGCCAGCCTGGGTACCGCCCAGGCCGCACCCTACGTGGAAACCGGAAAACTGGGAGATGCTGCCAGTTGGCGCAGTAATGAATTCAAGGCCGACTGGGGCCTGGGCGCCGTGCATGCAGACGCCGCCTACGCCGCCGGCTACACCGGCAAGGGCGTGAAGCTGGGGATCTTCGACCAGCCGGTGTATGCCCAGCATCCGGAATTCGCCAGCCCCGGCAAAGTGGTCACGATCGTGACCGAAGGCATTCGCCAATACACCGACCCGTACATCCCGGTGAAGGCCGGGGATGCGTTTCGCTACGACGGCACGCCTTCCCTGGGTTCCAACGGCAAGCTCGGCAATCACGGCACGCACGTAGGCGGCATCGCCGCGGGTAACCGCGACGGCGGGCCAATGCACGGCGTGGCGTTCGATGCGCAGATCATCAGCGCCGAAAACGGTGACCCGGGCCCCGAAGACGGGATCATCCTGGGCAACGACGGTGCGGTCTACAAAGCCGGCTGGGATGCCTTGGTGGCCAGCGGCGCGCGCATTATCAACAACAGCTGGGGCATCGGCATTGGTGACCAGTACGCCAAGGGCGGCCGAGATCCGGCATTCCCCAACTTCACGGTCAATGAAGCCCAGGCGCAGTTCAATAACATTCGGCCGATCCTTGGGACGATCGCAGGTGGCGCTTATCAGGGCGCCATTGATGCGGCCCGCAGCGGCGTGCTGACGATCTTTGCCGCCGGAAACGATTACAACCGCAACAACCCGGATGCGATCTCGGGCCTGGCGTACTTCGTGCCGGAGATTGCACCCAACTGGCTGTCGGTGGCGGCCTTGCAACAGAATCCCGACACCGCCAGTTCCGATCCTTACGTGATCAGTACGTTTTCCTCGCGCTGCGGGTATGCCGCCAGCTTCTGCGTCGCGGCCCCCGGCACCAAGATCTACAGTTCGGTGATCAACGGCACCTCCCTGGAAAACCTGACCACCGACTACGCCAATTTCAACGGCACCTCCATGGCCGCGCCGCATGTGGCCGGCAGTGCAGCGGTGTTGATGGAGCGCTTCCCGTACATGAGCGGCGACCAGATCTCCACGCTGCTGAAAACCACCGCGACCGACCTCGGCGCACCGGGCATCGACTCGCTGTACGGTTGGGGCATGATCAACCTGGGCAAGGCCATCAACGGCCCGGGGATGTTTGTGACGGCTGAGGATATCCCGGCGGAGTTTCGTATCGATGGCGCCTACGGCTCCGGCCAGTTTGTCGCGGACCTGCCAGGGATTGGCGCCGTGGTGGATGCCGGCAAACCGACCCAGCGCACGTGCACCGATGTGCATTGCGGGCTGGATGTGTGGAGCAACGATATCTCCGGGCATGGCGGCCTGACCAAGCAGGGCATTGGCGCGCTGGTACTGACCGGCACCAACACCTACAGCGGCCCGACCCTGGTCAACCAAGGGTTGCTGGCGATCAATGGCTCGATCACCTCCGACGTTACCGTCAGCAGCAGCGGGGTAGTGGGTGGTTCCGGGCGCATTGGCTCGCTCACGGCGAACAGCGGCGGTACCGTGGCGCCGGGCAATTCCATCGGCACCCTGAACGTGGCCGGGGATGTGAGCTTCGCGGCGGGCTCCACCTATGCGGTGGAGTTGTCGGCCACCAACAGTGATCGCATCGTCGCCGGTGGCAAGGCCACCCTCAGCGGCGGCACGGTGACCCTGGCCCTGGAAAACAGCCCGACGCTGCTGACCCAGACCCAGGCCGAAAGCCTGATCGGTCGCCAGTACAACATCCTGCAGGCTGCGGGCGGGATTACCGGCAGCTTCGGTTCGGTGCTGCCCAACTATCTGTTTATCGGCGGTACCCTGAACTACGCCGCCAACGGCGTGCAGCTGGATGTGGGGCGCAATGCCAACACCTTTGCCAGTGTGGCCGCCACCCCGAACCAACGTTCGGTGGCCGCTGCTGCCGAGCAGTTGGGCGCGGGCAACGCCGTGTACGAAAGCCTGTTGCTGGCGCCGAATGCGGCCTCGGCCCAGGGTGCATTCCAGCAGCTGTCCGGGGAGATCTACCCGGCGCTGGAAACCGCGTTGGTGAATGACAACCGCTACCTGCGCGAAGCCGTGGGCGAGCGTTTGCAGCAAGGGGCAATGGGCGCATCGAGCCAGACCGTCGATAGCCGTGGCAACGTCTGGGTCAAGGCGTTGGGCGCCTGGGGCAAGACCAACAGCGGCAGCGATACGGCGGGCTACACCACCTCCATCGGCGGCATGCTGGCGGGTGTGGACGGCGCGCTGGATGAAGACACCCGTGTAGGCCTGGTGGCGGGGTACAGCGATACATCGCTGAACATGGGCAGCGACACCCATTCCCGGGCATCGGTGGACAGCTATCACCTGGGTGCGTATGCCGGGCATGAAATCGGTGCCTTGCGCTTGAGCGGTGGTGCGACCTACAGCTGGCACCGCGCCGATGTGAAGCGCGAGCTGCAATACGGTGAAGTCGCCGGCAAGCAGAAAGCCAAGGTGGATGCCCGCAGTACCCAGGTGTTTACCGAAGCGGCGTATCGCCTGAACCTGCAACCCCTGGCCCTGGAACCGTTCGCCAACCTGGCGTACGTGCATCTGGATGCCGATGGGTTTACCGAGAAGGGTGATGCGGCGGCCTTGAAGGGCCGGGATGACAGCCGCGATGTGGTGTTGAGTACCCTGGGTGCTCGAGCGCTGAAAACCTTGAATATCAATGACCATCAGCAACTGGAGCTTTCCGGCACCCTGGGTTGGCAGCACAACCTGAGCAGCGTCGATTCCGAGCGGCACCTGGCGTTTGCCTCGGGCGGCCCTTCGTTCACTGTGGAGAGTTCGTCGATGGTGCGTGATGCGGCATTGGTGGGGGCGCGGGTCAGCCTGGCGTTGAGCAAGGAGGCGAAGGTGAATCTGGATTACAACGGCCTGCTGGCCAGCAAGGAGAAAGTCCATGGGGTGGGTTTGAGCCTGGACTGGGCTTTCTAAACACTGCGGTTCGAAATGTGGGAGCGGGCTTGCTCGCGAAAGCGGTGGATCAGTCAACCCACCCACCGACTGGCACACCGCCTTCGCGAGCAAGCCCGCTCCCACATTGATCCGGTTCCAATCGTCCATTTGTGCAGATTCGGCTTTCTCGACAATTCCAACAAAAGAGAGGCAATACCATGGGTGTTTTCGACTATAAAAACCTCGGCACCGAGGGCTCCAAAGCGTTGTTCGCCGATGCCATGGCGATCACGCTGTACTCCTATCACAATCTGGACAACGGCTTTGCCGTGGGTTACCAGCACAACGGTTTTGGCCTGGGGCTGCCCGCCACTCTGGTGGGGGCGCTGCTGGGCAGCACCGATTCACAGGGGGTTATTCCAGGGATTCCCTGGAACCCGGATTCGGAAAAAGCCGCCCTCGAGGCGGTCAACAAGGCCGGCTGGACGCCCATCAGCGCCAGTACCCTGGGCTACGGCGGCAAGGTGGACGCCCGGGGCACGTTCTTCGGTGAAAAGCCCGGCTACACCACCGCGCAGGTGGAAGTGCTGGGCAAGTACGATGGCGACGGCAAGCTGCTGGAAATCGGCATTGGTTTTCGCGGGACTTCGGGGCCTCGGGAAACCTTGATCAGCGACTCCATCGGCGATCTGGTCAGTGACCTGCTGGCGGCGCTGGGGCCCAAGGACTACGCGAAAAACTACGCCGGCGAAGCCTTTGGCACCTTGCTCAAGGATGTCGCGGCGTATGCCGGCAGTCATGGCCTGACGGGCAAGGACGTGGTGGTCAGCGGTCATAGCCTGGGTGGCCTGGCGGTCAACAGCATGGCCGATCTGAGCGGCAATAAATGGTCGGGGTTCTACAAGGACTCCAACTATGTGGCTTATGCCTCGCCAACCCAGAGTGCCGGCGACAAGGTGCTGAACATCGGTTATGAAAACGACCCGGTGTTTCGCGCGCTGGACGGCTCGTCGTTCAACTTCTCCTCACTGGGCGTGCACGACAAGCCCCATGAGTCGACCACGGACAATATCGTCAGCTTCAACGATCACTACGCGTCGACGCTGTGGAATGTCCTGCCGTTTTCCATCGTCAATGTTCCCACCTGGCTTTCTCATTTGCCCACCGGGTATGGGGATGGCATGACGCGGGTCCTGGACTCGCAGTTCTACGACCTGACCAGCCGGGACTCGACGATTATCGTGGCCAACCTGTCGGACCCGGCCCGGGCCAATACCTGGGTGCAGGACCTCAACCGCAATGCCGAGCCGCACAAGGGCAACACGTTCATCATCGGCAGTGATGGCGATGACTTGATCCAGGGTGGCAAGGGCGTGGATTTCATCGAGGGCGGCAAGGGCAATGACACTATTCGCGACAACAGCGGGCATAACACCTTTCTGTTCGGCGGGCAGTTTGGGCAGGACCGGGTGATTGGTTATCAGCCGACCGACAAGCTGGTGTTCCGGGACGTGGAGGGCAGTGCGGACTGGCGTGACCACGCCAAGGTGGTGGGGGGCGATACCGTGCTGAGTTTTGGCGCGGACTCGGTGACGCTGGTTGGCGTTGGGCTCGCCGGGGTTTGGGGCGATGGGGTTTCCATCGGCTAAGTAGCGCCACGGATTCATCGTTCCCACGCTCTGCGTGGGAACGCCGCCCCGGACGCTCTGCGTCCAACTGCCAACCCACGGTTCACGTCTTGCGCAGTGGTGACGCGGAGCGTCACGGGATGCATTCCCACGTAGAACGTGGGAACGATCATGGCAAAGAAAAGTGGGAGCCGACGGGCTCCCACTTTTTATTTCTCCTTCATCACGGTCGCGACGTCATCGGCCTTGACGCGAATATGCTTGCCGGCGATATCGGTGAATTCGTAGAAGCCATCGGCGGTTTTCGCGTTGGGCACGTCCTTGGTCAGGTATTGAGTGCCGTTCTGCAACGTCACCACCGTCTGCGTGGAGCAACCGGCCAATACCAGCAACGTCAACATACCCACCGCCAGACCCAAATTCTTCATGCTCATAACCCTTACCCTGATCCTTCGAAAACCCCGCACCTGAGCGGTCGGGGGAGACTCATTTAATGTGGCTGACAGCCATCTGATCATTATTACGCAAAAAGTTGCGTGTGCCTTTGATCTATTACTGATTGCAACAGTCGGTCAGGGACGGCACTCTGTATGCATAAACAGTGGTTGATCCAGTGCCTGACATGTCCAATCCCCTAGAAGATCCGCTCTATTACCTGCATAACTTCCGCCAAGTGCTCGCCTGGCTGGGGCAGCGTTATGCCGATTTGCTGGCCCCGGACGAAGAGCATTTCATTCAGCAATTTGACAGCTTACCGCAGGCATCCCAGGCGTTACTGGTACGCATGGTGATGCGCAAGGGCGCGCATTTCCGGGCGGCCAAGCTCAACTATGTCGAGATCGGCGCGGTGCACGAGGCGGTCGTGCCTTTGCTGGAACAGGGTTGGGTGACGGACCAATGCCTGTTGTCGTTCGGCGAGCTGTTCGGCCTGTTGCAGAAAGCGGAAATCCTGGCGGCGTTCAAACCCTGGATCGAGCAACCCAAGGCCAGGAAGGCTGACTGGCTGGAAACGCTGTCAATGCAGTTTTGTGAACTGCGTCACTTCCAGCACTGGTGCCCGGACCTGGCCGATCAGCTTTACAGCCTCACCGTGATGGAACTGTGCGACCGCCTGCGCCTGATGTTCTTCGGTAATCTCTATCAGGACTGGTCGGAATTTGTGCTGGCGGACCTGGGCATCTTTACCTACGAGAAAGTCGAATTCTGCGCCGAATCCCGCGGTTTGCGCAGCCGTGACGATGTGCACGGCTTCCTGTTCCTGCATCAGTGCCAGCAGGCCTTTGAAGCGGGCGAGGCACTCGATGGCGTGCTGGAACAAATCGCTACCTTGCACACCGACAACCCCTGGCTGGAGAAACGTCGGGCCAAGCTGTTGTTCCAGGTGGGCCAGTATTGTGAGCGCAGCGCCGAGTTGGCCCTGGCGGAAGCTATCTACCGGGGCTGCACCTATCCCGGCGCACGGGCGCGGCTGATCCGGGTGCTGGAGCGCCAGGAGGATTTTGCCCAGGCGATGGGGCTGGCCCGTGAGGCGCAACAGGCCCCGGAAAGCGCTGCCGAACAGCAGCACTTGCTGCGCGTGATACCCAGGCTGCGACGCAAGCTCGGCGAGCCGGCGCTGCCCAGGGCAAAACCCCGCGAGATCGTGCGCCTGGACCTCGAACTGCCGGCTCCGGAACCGATGATGTCGGTGGAGTATTGCGTACAGGCGCACCTCAGTGACCATGGTGCACCCGTGCATTACGTCGAGAACAGCCTGATCAATTCGCTGTTTGGCCTGCTGTGCTGGCCGGCGATTTTCGCGCCGTTGCCGGGGTCGTTTTTCCACCCGTTCCAGCGCGGGCCGGTAGACCTGCACAGCGAGGATTTTCATCTGCGGCGTGCCGAGCTGTTCGCCGAGTGCCTGGGCCAACTGGACGGTGAGCGCTACAAGCACACCATTCGCCAGCGTTATGTAGACAAATGGGGCATCCAGTCACCCTTCGTGTTCTGGAACGTGCTCAGCGAAGAACTGCTCGACCAGGCCCTCGACTGCCTGCCAGCGGCGCACCTGCGCCACTGGTTCGAACGCCTGCTGCTGGATATCCGCGCCAACCGCGCCGGCATGCCCGACCTGATCCAGTTCTGGCCCGAAGAAAAAACCTACCGCATGATCGAAGTCAAAGGCCCCGGTGATCGCCTGCAGGACAACCAGCTGCGCTGGCTGGAGTTCTGCGGCGAACACCAGATGCCCGTCACTGTGTGTTATGTGCGCTGGGCGGGGCAGGCCGCTTGAGCTACAGCGTTGCGGTGCGTGCGTTATGTGAATTCACCGCCAAGGTCGGCGACCTCGACCTGCGCTTTACCCCGTCTCCCAGTGCCCAGGAAGGGATTGCCGGCCACCGCACCGTGGCCTCGCGGCGCAGCGCCCATTACCAGAATGAAGTCGCGCTGGAGGGCGAATACCAGCAGTTGAAAGTCCGGGGCAGGGCGGATGGCTACGACCCGGACCGCAACCAGCTGGAAGAGGTGAAAACCTATCGCGGCGACCTGGACAAACAACCGGCCAACCACCGGCAACTGCACTGGGCCCAGGTCAAGGTCTACGGCTGGTTGATGTGTCAGAAGCTCGGGTTGTCGGAGATTGTCCTGGCGCTGGTGTACTTCGACATTGTCGGCGAGCAAGAGACGCTGCTCAGCCAACGGTTTCAGGCTGATGACCTGCAGGCATTCTTCGTGCAGCAATGCACCCTGTTCCTCGGCTGGGCCGAACAGGAAATGCACCAGCGCGAAGCCCGCAATGCCGCAGCGGTTGCCCTGGGCTTTCCCCATGCGGCGTTTCGCCCGGGCCAGCGCGCCCTGGCGGAAACGGTCTACAAGGCGGTCAGCACCGGCCGCTGCCTGATGGCCCAGGCGCCTACCGGGATTGGCAAGACCGTCGGCACGATTTTCCCGATGCTCAAGGCCATGGCGCCACAACAGCTGGACAAGGTGTTCTTCCTGACCGCCAAGACCCCGGGCCGCAAACTCGCGCTGGATGCGGCGCAGGTGCTGTATGACAGCAGCCCCGATCTGCCATTGCGGGTGCTGGAGCTGGTGGCGCGGGACAAGGCCTGCGAACACCTGGACAAAGCCTGCCACGGCGACTCCTGCCCACTGGCGAAGGGTTTTTATGACCGCTTGCCGGCGGCACGCGAAGCTGCTTCCCGCGTGCGCCTGCTGGACCAGCGCAACCTGCGGGAAGTCGCCTTGGCCCATGACGTCTGCCCCTATTACCTGAGCCAGGAATTGGCACGCTGGGCCGACGTGGTGGTCGCCGACTACAACTATTACTTCGACTTCGGCGCCATGCTGTTCGGCCTGGCCCAGCTCAACCAGTGGCGCGTCGCGGTGCTGGTGGACGAAGCCCACAACCTGGTGGAGCGTGGCCGCTCGATGTACAGCGCGGTCCTCGACCAGTACACGCTCAAGACCCTGCGCGAGATCGCACCCGAGCCGCTGAAAAAGCCGCTCCAGCGCCTGAACCGTGAGTGGAATGCCCTGCACAAGGAGCAAGTGGCGCCTTATCAGGCCTACGCCCAGAAACCCGACAAACTGCTGCAGGCGCTGAGTCTGTGCACCAGCGCCATGGGTGAATATTTCAACGACCATCCCGAAGCACTCAATGGCGAACTGCAAGCCTTCTACTTCGAGGCGTTGCAGTTTGCCAAGGTCGCCGAGCTGTTCAACGAACACTTCATTTTCGACATCAGCAAACGCGAACTCAGCGGCAAGCGCAGTTCATCAAACCTGTGCCTGCGCAACGTGGTGCCCGCCGAATTCATTCGGCCCCGGCTGACAGCGGCCCGCAGCAGCGTGTTGTTTTCCGCAACACTGAGCCCGCGGCACTACTACGCGGACTTGCTGGGAATGCCGCCCGACACGGCCTGGGTGGATGTGGAATCACCGTTCAAGGCCGAGCAGCTGCGGGTGCATATCGTCGACCGGATCTCCACCCGGTTTGTGCATCGCCAGGCGTCCCTGGAGCCCATCGTCGAGCTGATTGCAGCGCAGTTTGCCCAGGCGCCGGGCAACTACCTGGCGTTTTTCAGCAGTTTTGATTATCTGCAGCAAGTGGCGCATTTGCTTGCCGAGCGGCACCCGCGCATCCCGCTGTGGCAGCAGTCACGGGGCATGGCCGAGGCTGAACGCCAGGCATTTCTCGACCAGTTCACCCAGCACAGTCAGGGCATCGGGTTTGCCGTGCTTGGCGGCGCATTCGGCGAAGGCATCGACCTGCCGGGCACCCGGCTGATCGGCGCGTTTATCGCCACCCTGGGCCTGGCGCAACTCAACCCGGTGAACGAGCAGCTCAAGCTGCGGATGGGCGCGATTTTCGGCGCCGGTTATGACTACACCTACCTTTATCCGGGCATCCAGAAGGTGGTGCAAGCCGCGGGCCGGGTGATCCGCAGCCAGCAGGACCGAGGGGTGGTAATGCTGATTGATGACCGGTTTGGCGAAGCGCGGGTGCGGCAGTTATTACCGCGCTGGTGGTCGATCACTGCGGCGGATACACCGCATCCCGCAACTGGTGGGTGAACTGGCCGGACATGCCTTCGTAAGCCGTATTGGTCAGTGCCACCACCGTAAGCTTCTGCTGCGGGTCGACAAACCAGCTGTGACCGTAGGCGCCGCCCCATTCAAAGGTGCCCCGGGATTGCGGTGTGCCTGTCAACGCCGGGTCATCCAGCACCGCCCAGCCATAACCGAACCCCCAGCCCGGGTCCTGGGTTTGCGCCTTGGCGCCGACCGAATCGGTGACCATCAACTGCACGCTGTGTGCCGACAGGATCGGAGCGCCGCCCCGGCGAATGGTTTCCAGGAACCGCGCAATATCACCTGCCGTCCCGGCCATGCCTGCGCCGCCGGAAGGGTAGGACTGGGGATCGAGAATCCGCCGCACATCAAACAGCGCGGTGCTGTTGCCCGAGGTGATCGTGGCCTTGTCGACCATGCGCAACGGCTGTGGCGAGCCATCCTGATAGGCGGCGGACAGGCGTTTTATATCCGTCACGGAAAACCCGGTATCGCTTAGCCCCAGTGGTTCGGTCACCGAGTCGCGGAGCAATGCCGGCAGGCTCTGGCCGGACGCCTTTTCCAGCACCGCACCCAGCACATCGGTGGCCATCGAATACTGCCAGCGGGTACCCGGCGGGTAACTCAAGGGCACGCTGGCGATGCGCTTCAGGTTCTCGGCAAAGCTGATTTCCGGCTCGCCCAAACCATCGGAAACCCCGGCGGTGCGGTAGGGTCCCTGCGGGCTTTCCAGAAATCCGTAGCTGAGGCCGGCGGTGTGGTTGAGCAACTGGCTGACGGTGATCACCGGGATGGTGCCATCCGCCAGCTTGGGATTGAAGTCGGGCAGCCAGCGGCTGACCGGATCGTCCAGGCCCAAGCGACCTTGTTCCACCAGGTGCATCGCGGCAGCGGATACCAGCGGTTTGGTCACCGATGCCAGGCGAAAGATCGTGTCCTCTGTCATCGGGCGCCCGTCTTCGCGGTCCGCCAAGCCGGCAGCACGGTGATAAACCAGCTGCCCGTCCCGCAGCACCATCACCACGGTGCCCACCAGGCGATTGTCGGCAATGGCGCTGTCGACCACCGCATCCACGCGCTTGGCGAGCAGTGGGTCGTGGCTGTCGGCGCAGGCGAGGGTGGCGCAAAGGGAGGCGGCAAGGGGCACGAGGTATCTGGCAGGAGGCTGCATGGTTCAGGTCGCTCATTGGCAGTGCATGACTGCCAAATATGAACGCTGGGGTCCCGGACTACAACGTGACATTGCACAACTGCTGACTCACTGCCCATAAGCGTTCGGCCTGCTCCGGGTCGACAGCCCAGGGCCATACGCCGTTACGGCTGGTGTCATCCTGCGACCAAGCGGCCACATCGCAATCTTCGCAGTAGAGTCCGCCCATGCCCTCCAGTTGCGGGCTGACAGCGCACCACACCGAGGTCGCGGCGCCTTGCTCGGGGCTCTTGTAGTGACTGGCGCGGCGGATATTGCCGTGCTCATCCAGTGCGCCGACGAATGCCAGGTCGTCCTTGTCCAGATAACGGATCAAGTCGGTGAGGATTTCCCCCGGGTGCACGGAAAATGCGCGCACACCCTCCGCTTTACCTCGTCGGTCCAGTGCTACCGCGAACAGTGCGTTGGCGGTTTTTGATTGGCCGTAGGCGAGCCACTTGTCATAGGGGCGGTGTTCAAATTGCGGGTCATCGAAATGCACAGGGCTGAGACGATGGCCGAGGGATGATACCGAAACCACTCGCGCGCCATTAGCCTCACGCAGCGCCGGCCACAACCGCGCGGTTAGCTGGAAGTGGCCCAGGTGGTTGGTGGCGAACTGCACTTCGAAACCTCGCGTATCCCGTTGCAGTGGTGTGGCCATGATTCCGGCGCTATTGATCAGAAGGTTCAATGCCCGGTCGCTGGCGAGGAAGTTTTCGGCAAAACGGTCGATGGAAATCGGGTCGAGTAAATCCAGGCTGGCGTGTTCAACACCGATGATGCCCGAGAGGTTGCGTTCGGCCTTTTCAGGATCCCGCGCGGGAACGATCACCTGCGCACCCGCGTCGACCAACACGCGAACCGTTTCCAGGCCAATGCCGGAGTAGCCACCGGTGACAATCACCGTCTTGCCTCGCAAATCGCTGCCCGCCAAGGCTTGCTGGGCGGTAGTGCCGGCATCGAAGCCGCTGCCAATTGGGGTTTGTTTGTCAGCCATGAAAGATCTCCTTATGGGAGGCCTAGAGTCTCTCGCTGGAGCCCGGACGCGGAATGCCCTAGAGTCCGTGTTTCTGTCGCGATCGTCCGGAGCTTTATGGATACCCTTTCCGATGTGCTGGCACTGTTAAAAAGCCATCGCTCGACCTTCGCCGGCCTGAAGGCTGGCGGCACCTGGGCCATTGACTTTGCGGCGCCGGATGGCATCAAGTTCAACGCGGTGGTGGAGGGTAGTTGCTGGCTGGAAGTGGAAGGGCTGGCAGTACCGATACGCTTGTATGAGGGAGATTGTTTCCTGTTGACCCAGGCACGCCCGTGGAGGCTGTCCAGCAATCTGTGCCCTGAAGGACTCGATGCACGTGAGGTGTATGCCGATGCGGTGGGAGGCATCGCCACGGTGGGTGCCACGGTGGATCTGTTCTTGATCGGCGGACGATTTATCTACGGGGACGACGCCCGACTGTTGCTGGATAGCCTGCCGCCGGTGTTGCGGGTGAGTGCCAACTCCGAACAGGCCGCCGTGTTGCGTTGGTGCCTGGATCGCCTGGCCCGGGAATACGCCAGCCCGTTACAAGGCGCGGCGCTGATGACCGAGCATTTGGCGCAAATGATGCTGGTGCAAATCCTGCGGCTCTATCAATCTTCCATGGGCACCCATACCACCGGCTGGCTGGGAGCCTTGGCGGATCCAAGGCTGGCCCCGGTGCTGCGGGAAATTCACGCAGCACCCGCCCGGCGCTGGACATTGAGTGAAATGGCCGGCGTGGCGAGTCAATCCCGCTCCACCTTCGCCTTGCACTTCAAGCAACGGGTAGGGCTGGCACCGCAGGAATACCTGACCCGCTGGCGTATGCACCTGGCGGTACAGGCCTTGAAAGCCAGCGACAACAGCGTGTCCACGATCGGCCAGTCCCTGGGTTATCAGTCAGACAGCGCTTTCAGCAATGCTTTCAAGCGCGTGATGGCTTGTTCTCCCCGGGAATACCGCGAGCGAACCCCACACAAGGAACCCAGTGATGAGTGAAACCCAGCAGCAGAAGGTCAAGGTCAACGGCATTGAGTTGAACGTGCACATCGCCGGCCCCGAGAGCGGCCCGCCGGTGTGGTTGCTGCATGGGTTTCCCGAGTGCTGGCACTCCTGGCGCGAGCAGATTCCGGCGCTGGTGGCCCAGGGTTATCGGGTGTTTGTCCCGGAAATGCGCGGCTATGGACAATCCAGCGCGCCGCCGGAAGTGGCCGACTATGACCTGCTGACCCTGTGCGCCGATATCAAGGGCGCCATGGACCTGTTCGGGCATCGCCGGGTCGTCATGATTGGCCATGACTGGGGCGCCGTGGTGGCCTGGCACCTGGCGTTGCTCGAGCCAGAGCGCGTCAGCCAGTTGGTGACGATGTCGGTACCGTTCGCCGGACGCTCCCGCAGGCCGGTGATCGAGATTATGCGCGAGCTGTACGCCGATCGCTTCAATTACATCCTGTACTTCCAGGCCCCGGGTGTGGCTGAAAAGGAACTGGATGCCGATATCGAGCGGACATTACGGCTGTTCATGCAGGACCAGGACGTTTTCCTGCAGAAGAAACCCGCCAGCGCGAAGCTGCTGGAAGGTGTGCCGCTGCCCGGTACGCTCCCGGCCTGGTGCAGCCAGCAGGACCTCGACGTGTATGTTCAGACCTTCGCCAATGACGGCTTTCGCGGCCCGTTGAACTGGTACCGCAACTTCGAACGCAACTGGCAGCGTACCGAGTTCCTCGCCGGCAGGCAGGTGCTGCAACCGACGCTGTTCCTGATCGGCGACCGCGACCCGGTCGGCGTGTTCGAAGCCCACACCCTCAAGCGCATGCCCGACATCGTGCCGAACCTGCAACAAAGCGTCCTGGCCAACTGCGGCCACTGGATTCAGAACGAACAGGGGCCCAAGGTCAACGAACTGCTGCTCGGGTTTCTAGGGCGAACGTGAACGTCGCGCCGCGTCCTGGCACATCGATCAGGCGGATTTCCTGACCGTGCAGTTGCAGGATCCGGTGCACGATGCGCAAGCCCAGGCCGCCATCGCGTCGAGCCCCGCCAATGGTGAAGGCGCGCAGGAACAGACCTTCGCGCAGATCCGCCGAAATCCCGGGGCCGCTGTCGCTTACCGTGACTTCAACAAAACCGGACTTGGGGGCCAGGGTCACTTCAACTTCGCCATTGGGCGGTGTATGGCGCAGGGCGTTATCCAGCAGGTTGGTGAGTACCCGTTCGATCAGGCCCAAGTCGGCCAATACGGTTGGCACCACCGGCGGCAGGCTGGCGGTGAGGGTGATCGCCCGGGCTTCCGCGGTCAGTTCGAACTTCTGGAAAATGTCCTGCACCAGGTCGGGTATTGAAAAGCCTTCGATGACCGGCTGTACAAACCCGTGTTCCAGGCGTACCAGTTCCAGCAGCGACTGGGCCAGCCCGCCGACCTTGCGGCTCTGGTCGAGGGCGATGCCCAGGTAACGCCGGCGTTCCTGCGGGGTCAGGCTGGCGTCTTTCAGGGACAGGGTTTCCAGGTAGCCATGCAAGGAGGCCAACGGTGTGCGCAGGTCATGGGAAATATTCGCGACCATCTCCCGGCGTTCCTGCTCTTGGTGGGTGATGGCGCGCCACTGTTCACCCAGGCGGTTCTCCATCTGCACGAAGGCGTGGTCGAGCACGGCGATTTCATCCTGGCTGGCAACCTCGGGCGCCACGGCCTGCGGGACTTTCGGTGCGCCGTTGATGTCGAACTGGCCGACCTTCTCGGTCAGTTGCCGCAAGGGCCGGGTGATCCAGGCGAACGCGGTCAAACCCGCGAGCAAGCACAACAATGCCACCAGGGCGATGGACCACAGGGCAATGTTCAGTGCCATGCCGGTGGCATCCCGGGCGTCGAACACATCATGGGCTTCGCCCAGCAGCACCACATACAGGTAGCCGGCCTGCTGGCCGTTGACCCGCAGCGGCGCGGCGCTGAACACCTTGAGGCCGTCGACGCTGCGTGGGTCGTCGCCGAGGATCGGCAGCATCGCGCCGCTGAGGAAACGGCGCACCGGCTCCAGGTTGACTTGGTCGCGGCGCAGGTGGCCGCTGGGCGCAGCGTTGCCGACCACACGCCCGTTAATGTCCAGCAGGTACACCTCGACACTCGGGTTTACCAGCATCAACTGGCTGAACAGGTTGCGCACCGCGTCCGGCTTGAGACCGTCGGCGTCCATCAACTGCGTATCCCGGGCGATGTGCGCGGCGAGGTCGCGGGACAGGCCTTGCACCACTTCCAGTTCATGCATGTGGTTGGAGCGCACTTGCAGCCAGGCCGACGTGCCGCTGCAAATCAGCAGCAACAGCGCGAACACCAGGGACAGGCGCTGGGTAAGGGTCAGCCTCATGCCGATTGCTCGGCAAACTTGTAGCCACGGCCCCACACCGTGAGGATGCGCGCCGGGTTGGCCGGATCGGCCTCGACCTTGGCCCGCAGGCGGTTGATATGGGTATTGACGGTGTGTTCGTAACCTTCGTGGCTGTAGCCCCACACGGCGTTGAGCAGGTCCATGCGCGAGAATACCTTGCCCGGTTGGCGGGCGAAAAAGTACAGCAGGTCGAATTCCCGGGGCGTGAGGTCCAGCCGCTGGCCTTGCAGGGTGGCGTCACGGGTCAGCGGGTTGATGAACAACTGGCCGAGGTCGAGGCTGCCGGCGTCCATCTTCAAGTTGCGCGCCATGGCGTCGACCCGGCGCAGCAGCGCCTTGACCCGCGCCACCAGCTCCGGCATGGAAAACGGCTTGGCCAGGTAGTCATCCGCCCCCAGTTCCAGGCCGAGGATGCGATGCAACTCGCTGGAGCGGGCACTGGTGATAATGATCGGCGTGTAGCGCGTCATCGCCCGGGCCCGCCGGCAGATCTCCAGGCCGTCGACGCCGGGCAGCATCAGGTCAAGGATCAACGCATCCCAGCCGCCTTGCTCCAGCAGGCGCAGGCCTTCGTCACCATCGGCACTGTGAACCACCTCGAACTGCTCGTCCCGCAGGTGCAGGCAGATCAAATCGGCAATATGGGCATCGTCCTCGACCACCAGGACACGTTTGGGCTGATCCATTGATAAAAACCTGTCTTCTTGATTCGCGCATTGTGCGGCTTTTGCAACAGTGTAGTTATCACGAATTGTTTAACTCTGCGTGAGGATTCCGCGACCACCCCGGGCCTAACCTTACTCATCGCAACGGCAAAAGTACGCCCCCCTCATTGTGGCGAGGGAGCTTGCTCCCGCTGGGTCGCGCAGCGGCCCCAAAAAAGCCGGGAGCGCTGCGCACTCCAGCGGGAGCAAGCTCCCTCGCCACAGTTTGTTTATCAGCCATAGGGGCTTCACCAGCCATCCGCACTTGTGTGAGGAGCAACTCATGTATTCACGTCGACAGATCCTGCTCGCCGGCGGCGGCCTCGGCCTCGCGGTAATCGCCGGTGGCCTGCTGCAAAAAATCAACGCCGGTCCCGCCCTGATCGCCGAAGCCGAAGCCGCCGAACATTTCGAAGTCAGCCACACCGACGCCGAATGGCGCACCCTGCTGACCGCCGAGCAGTACGCGATCCTGCGGGAGGAGGGCACCGAACGCCCCTACAGCAGCGCCCTCAACAGTGAACACCGCAACGGCACCTTCGCCTGCGCCGGTTGCGCTTTGCCCCTGTACGCCTCAGCCACCAAATTCGAAAGCCACACCGGCTGGCCCAGCTTCTGGCAACCCCTGGAAAACGCCGTGGCCAGCCACGTCGACGCCTCCTTCGGCGTGGTACGCAAGGAAATCCACTGCCGCCGCTGCGGCGGTCATCAGGGCCACGTGTTCGATGACGGCCCGGCACCCACCGGCCTGCGCTACTGCATGAACGGCGCAGCCATGACGTTCACCGCGACTTAATTCAATGTCTTCCTATAAGGGTCTACCCCATGTGGCTTTTGGTTCTCGCATATCTGGGCGGCGTGCTGACGATTGTCAGTCCCTGCATCCTGCCGGTTCTGCCTTTTGTCTTCGCTCGCACCGGGCAGCCGTTTTTGCGCAGTGGCTTGCCGCTGCTGCTGGGGATGGCGATGACCTTCGCCCTGGTCGCCTCGCTCGCGGCGGTGGGCGGCGGTTGGGTGGTGCAAGTCAATCAGTACGGTCGCTGGCTCGCGTTGCTGTTTGTTGCGCTATTCGGGCTGACGCTGCTGCTGCCAAGCCTGTCCGAGCGCCTGACCCGGCCGCTGGTGGCCGCGGGCAGTCGCCTGTCGGAAGCCGCCGGGGCCGATTCGCGGCCGCGTCCGGGCGCATCGTTCCTGATCGGCGTGGCCACCGGGCTGCTGTGGGCGCCGTGCGCCGGGCCCATCCTCGGGCTGGTGCTGACGGGCGCCGCGCTGCAGGGCGCCAGTATCGGCACTACCTTGCTCTTGCTGGCCTACGCGGCAGGAGCTGCCACCTCCCTGGCCTTGGCGCTGCTGGTCGGCGGTAAAGTCTTCGGTTTCATGAAGCGTTCGCTGGGCGCTGGTGAATGGCTGCGTCGTGGTCTCGGCGCCCTGATGTTGGCCGGTGTGGCGGCCATCGCCCTGGGCCTGGACACCGGGATCCTGGCGCGCCTGTCGACGGCGTCAACCGGTGGCCTGGAACAAAGCCTGGTGGAGAAACTCAGCGCCAAGCCTGAACAGAAGAGCGGGGCGATGATGGCCGGCGGCGCGATGATGGCCGCCAACCGCAGTGACACGCTGCCAGTGGAAGGCCAGTTGCCGCCGCTGGACGGTGCCGTGCAATGGCTCAACTCCGAGCCACTGACTGCCGAGGCGTTGAAAGGCAAGGTGGTGCTGGTGGATTTCTGGACCTACTCCTGCATCAACTGCCTGCGCACCTTGCCGTACGTCAAGGCCTGGGCCGAGAAATACCGCGACCAGGGCCTGGTGGTGATCGGTGTGCACGCTCCGGAATTCGCCTTCGAACGCGACGTGAACAACGTCACCAAGGCCATGAAGGACCTGGGCATCACTTACCCGGTGGCCATCGACAACAACTACAAGATCTGGCGCGCCTTCAACAACCAGTACTGGCCGGCGCATTACTTTGCCGATGCCAAGGGCCAGATCCGCTATCACCATTTTGGAGAGGGTGACTACGCCGAGTCCGAGCGAGTGATCCAGCAACTGCTGCGTGAGGCGGGCGCTACCAAGGTGGCGGGCGGCTTGATCGAAGCCGATGCCAAGGGCATCCAGGCCGCACCGGACATGAACGAAGTGCAGTCGCCGGAAACCTACCTGGGCTTCCAGCGCGCCGAGAACTTCGTGACCACCGGCACCCTGGGCACCGACAAGGTGGTGAACTACCCGGCAGCCGGCAACCTGGCCTTGAATAACTGGACCCTGGAAGGCCCATGGAACGTCGGCGGCCAGCAAGCCACCCTCGCAGCGGCCAACGGCAAGATCGTCTACCGCTTCCACGCCCGTGACCTGCACCTGGTGCTGGGCCCGGGCGCCGACGGCAAGCCGGTGCGCTTCAAGGTCAGCATCGACGGCCAGGCGCCGGGGGATGCCCACGGCACCGACGTCGCACCGGATGGCAGCGGCACCGTGACCGAACAACGTTTGTATCAACTGGTGCGCCAGCCGGGCGCGGTCAAGGACCGGACCTTCACCATCGAGTTCCTGGACCCGCAAGTGGCGGCCTATGCCTTCACCTTCGGCTAACCCATAGCGAAATTTGGCATGGTTAACCCGATCATGTAGGAGCTGGCTTGCCTGCGATAGCGATGTTGAATTCACCACCTCAATCGCAGGCAAGCCAGCTCCCACAGTTGACCGCATTTATCCTGATGTTTCGGAGTGACTGAGATGAAACTGCTTAAGTACTTACCGGCCCTGGCGTTCGCCGCCTTTGTCGGCCACAGCTCGGCGTTCTCCTTCGGCCCGTCCGACGACGCCGTGGCCATCGCGCCGCCGGCCATGGACCTGCCGGCAGACGCGAACAACCTGCAAACCGCGGTCTTCGCCGGCGGCTGCTTCTGGGGCGTGCAGGGTGTGTTCCAGCATGTACAAGGGGTGAAAAACGCCGTCTCCGGCTATGACGGCGGCGCGGCGAGCACCGCGCAGTACGAAAGCGTCAGCGGCGGCGATACCGGCCACGCCGAGTCCGTCGCCGTGACCTACGACCCAAGCAAGGTCAGCTACGGCAAGCTGCTGCAGATCTACTTCTCGGTCGCTCACAACCCCACGGAACTCAACCGCCAGGGCCCGGACAGCGGCACCCAGTACCGCTCGGCGATCTTTGCCCAGAACGCCGAACAGCAAAAAGTCGCCCAGGCCTACATCGCCCAGCTCGACGCCGCGAAAGCCTTCGACAAGCCGATCGTGACCAAGATCGAGATGGGCAAAGCCTTCTACCCGGCGGAGTCCTATCACCAGGACTTCCTGACCGAAAACCCGTCGTACCCCTACATCGTGATCAACGACCTGCCAAAGGTGGCCCAGCTGAAAAAATTGTTCCCTGAGCAGTACCGCGCAGAACCGGTACTGGTGAAAAACCAGTAGACCTATGATCGTTCCCACTTTCGACGATCGTTCCCACGCTGGACGATCGTTCCCACGCTCTGCGTGGGAATGCCGCCAGGGCGCTCTGCGTCCGCTCTTGAAGTCGTGACGCGGAGCGTCACCGGATTCATTCCCACGCGGAGCGTGGGAACGATCAGCGTGGGAACGATTATCAGACGACTTCAAGGTAGGAGCTATGAATCGCCCGCGCCAACTCCCGCACGGTGTCGATAAAATCCGTCAACCGGCTATGCAGCCCATCCTCCAGAATCTCATCAATCCCCGTATACCTCAGCCGCGCCTCAAACTCCGCCGCCAAACGCTGGGCCGTACGCCCATAACTCCCCGGCAGGTCCGCCAGGATATGGCTCAACTCCTCGATACACGCATGCAACGAGCGCGGCACATCACTGCGCAACAGCAACAACTCCGACACCGACCGCGCATTCAGCGCATTCGGGTACAGCTCGGTATACGCCTCAAACGACGACAGCGCCCGCAACAACGCGCTCCACTGGTAATACCCGCGTGCCGAAAGGTCGCTGACTTCCTCGGACTCTTCCCCAAACATTTCATACCGCGCGTCCAGCAACCGCAACGTGTTATCCGCCCGCTCGACAAACGTCCCCAGCCGAATAAACCGATACGCATCGTTACGCATGATCGTCCCGGACGTCGCCCCACGAAACAGGTGCGAGCGCTGCTTCACCCAGTCACAAAAGTGGCTGATGCCATGCCGCGCCAACCCGCCGGCCGCAATACTGCGCATCTCCAGCCAGGTGGCGTTGAGGTTTTCCCACATATCAGCCGTGATCCGCCCCCGTACCGCATGGGCATTACCCCGTGCAGCCCGCAGGCAATTGTAGATACTGGCGGGGTTTTCCTCGTCGAGGGCGAAGAAGTGCAGCATGCGCTCGGCGTCCAGTTGCTGATGGCGCTCAAGGTAACTGTCCAGGGTGCCGCTGCTGAGCAGCGACATGGCCAACTCGTCCAGCCCGTCACTGCGCCCGGCCTGGGGCATCAACGACAGCGAATAACTGACTTCCAGCATGCGCGCCAGGTTCTCGGCACGCTCCAGGTAACGGGACATCCAATACAGATCTGCGGCGGTTCTACTCAGCATACTCAGCCCTCCACCACCCAGGTGTCCTTGGTTCCGCCGCCTTGCGACGAGTTGACGATCAATGAGCCTTCGCGCAGCGCCACGCGGGTCAAGCCACCGGGTACCAGGCGGGTTTCCTTGCCCGAGAGCACGAACGGTCGCAGGTCGATATGCCGCGGCGCGATGCCGTTTTCGACAAACGTCGGGCAAGTGGACAGGCTCAAGGTCGGTTGGGCGATGTAGGCGTGAGGGCGGGCCTTGATACGCTGGCGGAAGTCCTCGATCTCGGCCGCGCTGGACGCCGGGCCCACCAGCATGCCGTAGCCGCCGGAACCCTGGGTTTCCTTGACCACCAGTTCCGGCAGGTGCGCCAGTACGTGGGACAGCTCATCCGGCTTGCGGCACTGGAACGTCGGCACGTTTTGCAGGACCGGCTCTTCATCCAGGTAGAACCGGATCATTTCCGGCACGTACGGGTAGATCGACTTGTCGTCCGCCACGCCGGTGCCTATCGCATTCGCCAGCACTACGTTGCCCGCGCAGTACGCCGCGACCAGGCCGGGCACGCCGAGCATCGAATCGGGGTTGAAAGCCTGCGGATCGAGGAAGGCATCGTCGATGCGGCGGTAGATCACATCCACGGCCTTGGGGCCGTCGGTGGTACGCATGAACACCTTGAGGTCGTGCACGAACAGGTCGGCGCCTTCCACCAGCTCCACGCCCATTTCCCGGGCCAGGAATGCATGCTCGAAGAACGCGCTGTTAAACCGGCCCGGCGTCAGCACCACCACATTCGGGTTGTCCAGGCGGCTGGAGCTTTTCAGGGTCTTGAGCAGCAGGTTGGGATAGTGGTCCACCGGGGCGATGCGTTGCTTGGCGAACACCTCGGGGAACAGGCGCATCATCATCTTGCGGTCTTCGAGCATGTAGCTCACGCCGCTGGGGGTACGCAGGTTGTCTTCGAGCACGTAGTAGGTGCCGTCGCCATCGCGCACAAGGTCGACCCCGGAGATGTGCGAATAGATATCGCGGTGCAGGTCCAGGCCGACCATGGCCTTCTGGTATCCCTCGTTGCCCAGCACCTGATCGGCGGGAATGATCCCGGCCTTGATGATGCGCTGGTCGTGGTAGATGTCGGCAAGGAACATGTTCAGCGCATTCACACGCTGGATACAGCCACGCTCGATGACACTCCACTCACTGGCGGGGATGCTGCGGGGGATGATATCGAAGGGGATCAGGCGCTCGGTGTCTTGCTCGTCGCCATACAGGGTGAAGGTGATCCCGGCGCGGTGAAACAGCAGGTCGGCTTCACGGCGGCGCTGGGCCAGCAGTTCTGGCGGCGTGTTGGCCAGCCAGCGGGAGAATTCCTGATAATGCGCACGGCAAACGCCTTGTGCGTCATTCATTTCATCAAAGAAAGATCGAGCCATTCCAATTACCTTGTCAGTGCCGGGACTAACTGCGCTTTGGCACTGCCGCTTTAGAAAACGCATTTTTTTATGAGCCCGTGGCTGATGGTGCCAGCAGGCCTGGTCCTTACTTTCTTTTGGGGTGGGCTCTGGGTCGGGGGGTAACGATTGCTCCTGTATCCGGGCAGATAAAGGACTAAAGCAATGCCTGTGCCATCCACCTTGTGGCGAGGGAGCTTGCTCCCGCTGTGCTGCGCAGCGGCCCCAAAAAGGAACCAGACCGCTGCGCACCGGAGCGCTGTCCCGGTCCAGCGGGCCCAAGCTCCCGCGCCACCGATGCGGCCCTATCGCCTCAAAACGGTGCACTGATTACTTGAACTTTGCACCAGCCCGGTTCTTCTAAACTGCTTCAAATGCCAGCACGGAGCACGGATGTGCCCAGAATCATCTCACCCGACACCCCGGAATCGAGCCTGACCGACCACAGCGAACACAACGCCAAGATTTTCGGTTCGCCCAAGGACCGTCTCGACTTTTACCGGCGTGAAATCCAGTACGAGACCAGCATCCTGGCCAACCGCACCGACGCCTACCTCACGGCCCAGTCATTCCTGGTGATCGCCTTCGTGTCCGGCATGGGCAACCTGAACCCCGAATGGGGCAAGCTGTTCACCCTGGTGGTGCCCGTGTTCCTGGCGACCCTGGGCATTCTCAGTTCCCTCAACGCCTGGCCGGGGATTCGGGCGGCCTACGAAATCATCGACCACTGGCATTACAAGCAGAGCGAACTGCTGCGCAGCGAGCCGGTGATGGGCCTGGCCTACGATGAGTCGCCACTGTTCAGTGAGATGGAGTCGTCCCACAAGGGCTATCGCAAGTCGCTGTTGTTCTCGATGCGCGCGCCCTGGCTGTTCATGGTGTTCTGGGTGATGCTGGGGGCCTACGCGTTTTACATCCAGGTGGACAACCCCGGCTCATAAGCAATTGGAACTTCACCGACCCGCACGGGACCTTACCTTTACGCAGTCTGCGTTTTCCAACAGAGGTGAGCCATGAGCACAGACAACGACCCGCAAACCAGCAACCGTAACGATCCCGCCATCGACCGCGGCGAACCGGCCCCCGGCACCGCGGCCGACGCGCCAAAAGACCCCAAGCCTGCCAGCGACCCCAAGGCCAAGGAAAACGACTACAGTCCAGACTTCAAGCCCGAGCGCGAGCCCAAGCCTGAAACCGATGCCGATATCGATACCCAAGGCGGTTAGAGGAGACGGTGATGTCAGTTGAAATAGACGAAGACGATGAACTCAATGACCCGGGCAATGAAGACCCGGGTTCATTGATGGATGATGCCGAAGTAC
Organism: Pseudomonas sp. Ag1; assembly: GCF_000278565.1. NCBI lineage: Bacteria > Pseudomonadati > Pseudomonadota > Gammaproteobacteria > Pseudomonadales > Pseudomonadaceae > Pseudomonas > Pseudomonas sp. Ag1. The sequence continues at coordinate 15,386 of NZ_AKVH01000091.1, read as the reverse complement.
CGCTTAACGACCTGGATGATGCCGCTGACGTCGGCAACACTGAAAACCAGGAGTAGACGTCATTGTTGTGCCTGGGCACGTCGTTCATACCACGCCAGCATCGGCTGCGTGCTGAGACCATGAACGACGATGCTCAGGGCAATGACTGACAGCGTCAGGTTCACCGCGACCGCACTGCTGGTGCCCACCAGCCCGTGGTTGATGGCATAGAACAGGTAGTAGATGCTGCCGATCCCGCGAATCCCGAACCAGCCCACCAGCCCGCGCTGATGGCGATTCAGCAAGCTGCCCCAGGGTATCGACAGCACGCTGAGGGGGCGAATCACGCAAAACAGCGCCGCCCCCACCGCAAGCGCCCGCCAGTCCCAATGGCTGACCAGCACCACGCCCAGCAAGGTCACCAGGAACACTTCCATCGAACGCTCTACCAGCCCACCAAAGGCGAGCATGTCGCCCATCATCACCCCGGCGGCGATTTGCGTGTCCTGCAGTTGCCCGACATCGCCATGCAACGCATGCTCCGGCTCAACTTCCATGTGGCCAACCACCGGCTGTGCCAGATGTTCCGCCGGGGTTTGTGAGTTGCCTGTGGACTTGAACTCGGCCTGGCGCAGCCCGAGGCCGGCGGCAAATACCGACAGGAAGCCGTAGCCGCCGATGGCTTCGGCCACCACATAGGCGAGGGCGATCAAGGCCAGCGTCAGGTAGTCATTCGGTGACAGGGTGCTGTCGGCATTGGTGATACGCATCTTCAGGGTGACGCGACCGATGCCACGCCCCATCCAGTAGCCCACGAGCAACCCGGCAGGCACGGCCCAGAGCAGGTTTTTCAGCACCCAGCCGCCCAGCCAGTCACCGTCGAACCCGCCGTGCTGCATGAAAATCAGCGCAAAGATCACGAACGGGAAGGCCGTGCCGTCGTTCAAGCCTGCCTCACCGGAAAGACCGAAGCGCAGCGCGTCATAATCCTGCGCGTTATTGACCTGCACCAGGCCCGCGAGCACCGGGTCGGTGGGCGCAAGAATCGCCCCCACCAGCAGTGAAACCCCCCACGACAACCCCAGCAGCCAATGCAGCACCAGGCACGTCCCGAGGATGGTCAAGAGCATCACCGGCCCGGCCATGCCAAACGCAATGCGCCAGGTTCGGTGCTTGAGGGGCAGGCGCAGTTTCAGCCCGCTGACGAACAGCGAAAACAGCACCGCGACTTCCGTCAGGTGTTCCATCCAACTGGCCGAGGCCTTGATGTCCAGATGCAGCAGGTCCATGCCCAGCGGGCCGATACCCACGCCGAGCAACAGGCACACCGCCGAGGTGGTGACCGGCATCCAGCGCAGGTAGGAGGAGGTGAGGGCGAGGGTGAGCAACACCGCGCCCAGTACGGCCATCCATAGGATGAAGGTCATTGAATAGTCCCGGGCATGGTCTGTGTGAACGTTTGAGGTTTGCCGGGAGAGAGAGGTTCAAAAAACGCGCATTGCCTGCTCGGGCAATGCGCGGTTTGTCAGGTCGCCAGGCGTGTTACGTTGGCATTGAGGGTGCTGTTTGGGGTGAAGGAGAAGGTGAACCCCGAGTCGAGAAACTTTTGCAGCCCGTCATTATCAAGACTGAATACCGTTGCACCGACCGATTGATCAAGAGTGCCAGTGGCATCGAACATGGCTTTGTCCAGGCCGGCTTGGTTGGTGTTGTAGATATAGAGCTTTCCATCACTGCTCTTTTGAATATAGGCGGTGTGTACGATATTGCCGTCTGCTCTATTGCTCATGAAATTGATAACGCCTGATTCGGTAATGTCCGCGGGCCTGAATACGGCGCTGCTATTCTCGGCAGTAATACCCATCAGATCCTTGTAGCGTTGCGTGTAATTGGAATCCCCGCTCCTGACCACACTGCCCAGCACGGCCTCGCGAGTTTTCAACGGGAGTGCATTGTCTGCCATACCGACGAACATGGTTTTTTCGTAGCAGATTGTCCCGGTGTATCCCGTTTTGGCATGGAGCTTCTCCAGTTTGTCGCGAAGCGCTTCTACCGGCACGGCGTCAGCTTTGAAATTTTCCAGCGGCTCGCCAAAGGGCTTTCTGGTTTTCACATTCAAGGCGTGCCAATTACCGGTGGCGTCATCAAACTTCGCAAACACCTTGGCTTCTTCGGTCGCATTGGCCGCCTTGTAAGTGCCTTCGGCAATGCCGGGCTTTTTCGCCAGTGACGTCAGGTCGACACTGCGCAAGGCGCCACGCAGATGATTGACGCCGTTACGTCCAGCGGCAAGCGTGGTGCGCCCCAGCTTCAATGCACTCCGGGCCAGATCATCTGCCCCGCTCAACGGATTGAAACTCCCCAGCGCCGCGCGCCCGACAATCTTCGCGCCCTGGGCGAACTTGCTGAAAGCCGATGCGCCGGCGGCCACGGCCTTGGCCCCCCTGGCTGCCGCACCGAGGCCCACGGCAAACCCAAATATATCCAGGGCCAGGTCGCCGACACCTTCGCCGATGTTGCCGTTTTGAAAGTTGACGATTGCCGACCTCAAGGGGATCAGGTTGAGGAGGAATTCATTGACTTTCTTGTAAAAGGGAATCTCGGTATCAAGCGTGGTGAGCCCCTCGGCCTCTTTTTTGAATGACCGAATATCAACATCCTTCACCATGGCATCGGCAATATAAGACGTTCGGGCACTGCCAAAGCTCTTGGGGTTGGCGGCCTGGATTTTTTCATCCGTCAACCCGGGTGCGTACTCGCCCGAAGGTATGACTTCTTCCAGGTCTTTATGGTAATGGGTGTGATTGGAAGGCTGTTTGCCTGCCGTGAAGTCACCCAGGTCCGTACGCTCGGTAATCTTTGCGGTCCTGAGATTGATTTCGTAGATGTGCACCTGGTTGTTGCGCCTGGTTTTCACCAGCAGGCAATTGTCGTCGGGCACCCGCTTGCGGGTTTCCTTGCCAAAGTTGTCCTTATCGACGTCGACTTCCCTGACCACTGTGATTTCGCCGTATTCCAGGTTTTTACGGTCTTCTTCAGGGAGCCGCGAAACCATCCACTTGACCTGGGTCGCGACGCTTTTTTCGATGCCGTCGGCGTATTCCCCGAACGCGTCCTGGAACACGTTCGGCATACTTGGCAGGTCTTTGGTTTTTTCCAGCACCTCGCTGAGGTTCAACGTACTGGATGAGGTCACCCAATGATTGTCAGCGGGGGGCGGGGGCCCAATTCCAAGTACCCCTACGGCCGGTGGTTCTTCGACGCCAGGTCGATGGTGAAGCGCGTCCTTCATATACAAGTCGAGGATCGAATAAGGCCCCGGGAAATCGCTATGGGCGGGTTCCAGCGTGATGCTCTTGTCTTCCAGGGTTGCCGTATCCATGCCCGGCAGGGCTTTGCGCAATTGCTCCAGGGCCATTTCCTTGCGTAATGGCATCGGCATGCTCTGTGTTTGACTGGCCGCGCTCAGCTCGGTGATCTGCGCATCGAATGCATCGCGTACATCATTCATTTGGCCTTCGGTTACCGGATACGGCATACCGTTCGCGCTTCCCCAATCCTTGAGCGCCTCTTGCTGGGCGGCATATTCGACATAACGCTCCTGGGCGGAGACCGGCGCCACCTCAGCGTGGAGCATGACCTGCCCATAGGACATCCCTGCGGTTGAACCCGGAGACTGCGCTTCGATGCGTTCTACCGCGGTGACAAAACTGACCCAACTATGTGAACCCGGGGTGACCTGGTCCGGGATGTCTTTAACCAGGAACTCCGGAGCGCGGGTGGAGAGCAGCAGATGCGCTTGTAGCGCCGCTGCCTCGGGTGACGATGCCTTGCCGGTGCTGACAAGATGTTCGGCCAACCGGCTGACGATACCGGATGCGGGTTTGCCCCAGGTACTGTTCCCGGTCACGGCAAAACCGGCGATGTGATGCCTGGACCTGGGGTCTGTCGCGCGGAACGAGTTGTCTTTGTCCACACTCATGGCCGCCAACAGCCAATCAGTGGCACTGCCTTTGATGGACTGCGCGTCAAATTTTGCCTGGAGGGCCTCGCCCAACGCCTTGCCCTTGGGGGAGCGGATCAGCGAGTCGAGCACCCGCTGCGGGTCAGCCAGCTCGGAAGGCGTGAACGACTTGCCCTGCATGAGGTATTCCACTACGTTCCTGGCGCCGTTCAAATCAACGTCGCCGATCTTGCCGCGGCGCAGGTCGGACCGCAGCTGATTCGCCGCCTCGGGCGCAAGCGGGGGCTGCCATTCCAGCGCACCGCCATAATTGCCATGGAGCGGCGTCTGGAGTTCAGGCCTGAGCAGATAATTCGTCAGGTTCTCCACCTCCTCGGGCGTGGTTGGCACGTCCCAGCCATTGATCTCAAGGAATTCCTTGAGGCTAATGGTGCTCCCTGAGTCGGTGCTCCCGACCTGGCGGTAAGCGCTGTCGGGGTGAAGCTCGACTTTATTCTTTTGCAGGTAGTCGAGAACGTCACCGCTCCCAATGCTGCCCGATCGAATCCGCTCAAGCAGGTAATTGAGTTCACGCCCCACGGTGTTCAGCGTCTGGGTATTGCCCACCAGGGCTTTCTGGCGCTCAACCTCATCCTCACCACGGGTTTCGTGCAGGTCCGCAAAACGCGGGCCGCTCACGCCGGTAAAAGCTTTGTCGCGCGCCAACTCATCTGCACGCTCGTGGGCATGATCCGGCAGGATATGTTCTTGCTCTTTGTAGAATTGGCTCACCAACCACAGGGGGGCACTGTTGCTGTTTTGGGAGAGCGGCGGTTTGAAGGGGATCGGGTTACCGTCGCCGATAACGCGTGCGGCGTCCCTGACCTGTGCGCCCACCTGCGCCCAGCCTTTTTCATCGGGGCCGTTGGGTTGCGCGGCGGCGGAGGGCCTGCGCTGGTAGGTGATCTTCCCGGTATTGGGGTCAATCATCACTGAATTGGGGTTTATCCCGTTTTCCCTCATCCAGTCACGGACTTGCGGGGACTCCATGGCACGCCCCAACTGCGACCACCACTGCCCGAACGTTGAGTTCGGCGGAATGTTCTCGACCATGATCGCGTCGTCATGGCCGTCGCCCTTGACCTGACGCAGCGCGCTGGCTACCTGGCCTGCCAGTTCACCGTCGGCATCGGCACGCGGGCTGGGGATCCTGGTCTTGGGGGAGCCTGGCGCGGCATTTTCCGGCGCTGCGGCCTGGAGCCGCGCCGGGGGAAGCGGCTTGTCAGGTGCATTCAAAGGAATGAAAGAAGCCGTAGCCTGAGTAGGAGCAATTGTCATAGGAGGGGATCCGGTAATTTATCGAGTACACCCAAGCAGCGCTTCGCTCCAGCGGGTGTAACTCTTCGTACCCGATGCCCCCTCAGCGATTCCATCCCACTGGCATGCAGATTGATACGGCGTCTTACGCGCCCATGCTAAGGGTGCGCCGCGGTCCTCAGCCGAATCATGTCGATCAGCTGGCGCAATCCCGGCTGCGACTGACGCCGGCTGGGGTAGTACATGCACAGCGGCGCGCCGATGCAGGCCCAGTCGGGCAGCACTTCCAACAGGCGCCCGTCGGCCAGTTCCGCCAGCACGCGATTCTCCAGGCAGTAGGCGATACCCACGCCTTGCAGGGCCGCATCAACGATGGTCTGGGTGTCGGCCGCGCTGAAGTGGCCGGGCACATCGAGCCGCTGTTGGCGTGCGCCATTGCCCAGTTCCCATTTGTAGGTGGTCTTGTCGCCCAGGTACATGCGTACACAGGAGTGCGTGAGCAAGTCCCTGGGCACTGCAGGTGTCCCTGCCTGTGCGAGGTAGGCCGGGGAGGCGACCATGATCCAGCGCAGCTCGCCGGTCAGCGGCACGGCCACCATGTCCTGGGGCACCGTGGCGCCATAGCGGATTCCTGCGTCGTAGCCCTCTGCGACGATGTCGAGCATGCGGTCCTCGATCATCACGTCCAGGCGCAGTTGCGGGTAGGTGCGGGTGAACTCGCCGAGCACCGGCGAAATCAGCAGCACCGCGGCATCCCGGGGTACGTTCAGGCGCAGGCGGCCAATCGGCGCCTCGCGGTACAGTTCGAGGGTGTCGAGGCCGTCCTGGATCGTCGCAAAGCCGGCACTGAGTTTTTCCGCCAGTACCACGCCGGCATCGGTAGGCTCTACGGCGCGGCTGGTGCGATACAGCAACTTGACCCCCAGGCGCGTTTCCAGGTTGCGCATGGTGTGGCTCAGGGCCGAGGTGGTGACGCCAAGTTCATTGGCGGCATGCCGGAAACTGCGGCGACGGATGATCGCCATGAAGACATTCAGGTCGGCCAACTCGGAGCGGTTGAACGCAGCCATATCAAGCACCTTTTATGGGGTTTGGGTTGCACGCGGCGTTGAGCCCGATTCAACCACGGATGATCTAGAGTAATCGTTTTTTTACTGATTGTTTCTGGCGGAGGCTTTTTCATGAGTATCGAAACCATCAAGATCCCGGGCATCGACAAGGCCGTCTCGCGGATTGCCCTGGGCACCTGGTCCATGGGTGGCTCGATGTGGGGCGGCGCCGATAATGAGGTCTCGGTCAAGACCATTCGCCATGCGCTGGCCAGCGGCATCAACTTTATCGACAGTGCGCCGGTCTACGGCCTTGGGCTGTCGGAAGAACTGATCGGCCGGGCCCTGCGCGGCGTACGCCACACGGCGGTGATCGCCACCAAGGCCGGGTTGCAATGGGACGACGGCACGGTGCGCCGCAATGCCACGGCCCGACGTATCCGCAAGGAAATCGAAGACTCACTGCTGCGCCTCGAAACCGACTACATCGACCTCTACCAGATTCACTGGCCCGACCCGTTGGTAGCCCAGGAGGAAACCGCCGGCGAGCTGGAAAAACTGCGCCGTGAAGGCAAGATCCTTGCCGTGGGGGTGAGCAATTATTCGCCTGCGCAAATGGACGATTTCCGCCAGTACACGCACCTGGACACCGTGCAGCCGCCCTACAACCTGTTTGAGCGGGCGATCGACAGCGATATCCTGCCGTACGCCAAGCAAAATTCACTGGTGGTTTTGGCTTACGGTTCGCTGTGTCGGGGTTTGTTGAGCGGCAGCATGCACGCGGCCACGGGTTTTACCGGGGATGACGTGCGCAAGCTAGACCCGAAATTCAAGGCGCCACGCTTTGAGCAGTACCTGGCGGCGGTCGCGGCATTGGACGTGTACGCTCGCGAATGCCACGGCAAGTCTGTGCTGGCCCTGGCGTTGCGCTGGGTGCTGGACCAGGGCCCCACGGTTGCACTGTGGGGCGCCCGCCGGCCGGAGCAGCTCAAAGGCGTTGAAGATGCGTTCGGCTGGCAGCTCACGGCCGACGACCTGCAACATATCGACCGTATTCTGGCCAGCACGATAAAAGACCCGGTAGGGCCGGAGTTCATGGCCCCGGCCCAGCGTTAACCTTTGCGACAGGGATGTCTTGCAGCTGCAAAACAACAAAAGACATTCCTTTGGCGTTGAGGTTTTTGGCATGAAGCGCGGTCCCTTGTTCAAGATCATGGGTGGTTTGCTGTGTGTGGTGGCGGTGGCAGCCGCCTGGAAATGGCGCGGCAATCCCGATGTGCTGTGGCAGATCGTGAGCCGTCAATGCGTGCCCGACCAGAACCAGCACCAGAATCCGCGCCCCTGCCTCGAGGTTGATCCGGACAAGGGGTTCGCGCTGCTCAAGGACCTCAACGGCCCGTACCAGGACTTACTGATCCCCACCGATAAAGTCACCGGAATCGAAGACGTCGCGCTGGCCCGGGACTTGTTGCCGCATTACTTTGCCCAGGCCTGGAAACACCACGATGTACTCTCGGCCGGCCTGCAAACACCGATTGCCGACCGTTATGTATCCCTGGCGATCAACTCGCGGTATGGCCGCACGCAAAACCAGTTGCACATTCATATCGCCTGCCTGCGCCCCGACATTTTCAACACCCTCAATGAACGCGCGGCAACCCTCGACGAGCACTGGCAAATCCTGCCGGTAAAACTGCAGGGGCATACCTACAGTGCCCGTACGTTGTCGGCGGTGGAATTCGACCTGCGCGACCCATTGGCCATCCTGAATGACTACGTGCAGGCCCAGGGCGACGCCATGGCCAGTTACAGCTTGCTGTTGGCACCGGCGGCGAACGGCAACTTCGTACTGTTGACCACGCGGTTGACGCTCAAGGAATGGAACCTGGCCTCCGCCGAAGAACTGCAGGACCGCCAGTGCAACCTGATGGACAAACCACCACAACGACCTGTTTTAGCTGTTAACGACATCCGGTGAAGTTTGCCGTTGAACGAGTGTTCAGTTTCAATTATGTTGGCTGCACCCCCTGCCTGGTAACAGGCGGGCTTGCGCTTTTTCTGATTGAACGAGAGGCACTGGCATGCGGTTTTCACCTTTTGTCGAGCGAATTGCAGGGCAGGGCGTAGCCGCCTGGGACATCCACCACGCCGCCTTCCAGGCCAGCAGCAAAGGCGAAGACATCATCATCCTGAGTGTGGGCGATCCGGATTTCGCCACACCCTCGTTCATCACCGACGCCGCCGTCGAGGCCCTGCGCCAGGGCGACACCCACTACACCGAAATCCCCGGCCGCCCGGCACTGCGCGATGCCATCGCCGCACGCTACAGCCAGTCCCTGGCTCGCCCGCTCGACGCTGAAAACGTCATCACCGTGGCCGGTGCGCAGAACGCTTTGTTCGTCACCTCGCTGTGCCTGTTGCAGGCCGGTGATGAAGTGATCGTGCTCGACCCGATGTACGTCACCTACGAAGCGACCCTCAAGGCCAGCGGCGCAACGCTGGTGCGGGTGCCGTGTTCCGCCGACTCGGGCTTTCGCCTCGACCCGGCACTGCTGGCTGCCGCCATTACGCCTCGCACCCGGGCGATCTTCTTCTCCAACCCCAACAATCCCACCGGCGTTGTCCTCAACCCTCAGGAATTGCAGGTGATCGCCGACCTGGCGATCGAGCATGAACTGTGGGTAGTGGTGGACGAGGTCTACGAAAGCCTGGTGTTCGATGGCGACTACCATAGCCTGGCCGCGTTGCCGGGCATGGCCGATCGCTGCATCGTGATCGGCAGCCTGTCCAAGTCCCATGCCATGACCGGCTGGCGCATCGGCTGGATCGTCGCCGCGCCTGCGATGGTGGCCCACGCGGAAACCCTGGTATTGAGCATGCTTTACGGCTTGCCGGGGTTCGTGATGGAAGCCGCGACCGCCGCCGTGCTGGCCCACGATGAAGTCACCCAGGGCATGCGCGAAACCTACCGCCGCCGCCGCGACCTGGTGGTAGCAGGCCTCGGCGGTTGCCCGGGCATTCACGTGCGGGCCCCGCAGGCAGGCATGTTCGTGTTGGTGGATGTGCGGGATACCGGCCTCGGCTCCCTGGATTTCGCCTGGCGGCTGTTCCGCGAAGCCGGGGTTTCCGTGCTGGATGCCGCGGCCTTCGGCGAACCGGCCCAGGGTTTTGTGCGGCTGTCGTTTACTCTGGGTGAAGCGCGACTGGCCGAAGCCTGTGAACGTATCAGCCGCTTCGTCGCCAAGCTCGCCGGAGAACCGCGAATCGAGCCTGCGGCGAAAATCATCAGCGTACAGCCGGTGGCTGCGAAGAAGATGATCGAGGTGCTCGACCTGCATAAACGCTTTGGCAATATCGAGGTGCTCAAGGGCATCTCCCTGACCGCCCACGAAGGCGAGGTGATCTCGCTGATCGGCGCCAGCGGCTCGGGCAAAAGTACCTTGCTGCGCTGCATCAACATGCTCGAAGTGCCGGACCAGGGCAGCATCCACGTCGACGGTGAAAGCATCAAGCTCAACTACGGCCGGCCCGGCGCACCGCTGGTGGCCGACGCCAGGCAACTGGTGCGGATTCGCTCGACACTCGGCATGGTGTTCCAGAACTTCAACCTGTGGCCCCATCGCACTGTGCTGGAGAACCTGATCGAAGCGCCGACCCAGGTGCTGCGCGAAAGCCGGGCCGAAGCCATCGAGCGCGCCGAAGCCTTGCTCGACCGGGTTGGCCTGGCCGCCAAGCGCAATGAATACCCGGCGTTCCTCTCCGGCGGCCAGCAGCAGCGGGTGGCCATCGCCCGAGCCCTGGCCATGCGCCCCAAAGTCATGCTGTTCGACGAACCCACCTCGGCCCTCGACCCGGAGCTGGTGGGCGAAGTCCTGCGGGTGATTCGCTCCCTGGCCGAAGAAGGCCGCACCATGATCCTGGTGACCCATGAAATGGCGTTCGCCCGGGATGTGTCATCCAAAGTCGCGTTTTTGCATCAAGGCTTGATCGAGGAAACCGGCTCGCCGGACTCGGTGTTTATCGACCCACGCAGTGAACGTTGCCGGCAGTTCGTCAACGCGCATCAAACTCGCTAACTCCAAAAAAAGACGGGGCAAGATCATGAAATCCAAACGATTGGCAAAGTGGTTGAGCAGTGCTGTGTTGATGCTGGCGGCAGGTACTGCGTTGGCGGCGGAGAAACCCATTGTGTTCGCGGTGGCGGCAGAACCCTACCCACCGTTCACGGTGAAGGGCGGCAATGGTGAGTGGACGGGCTTTGAAGTCGATCTGATCCATAAGCTCTGCGGCTTGATGAAGGCTGAGTGCCAGATCAAGGAAGTGGCCTGGGACGGGATTATTCCGTCACTGCTGGCGAAGAAAATCGACGTGATTTTCTCCTCGATGTCGGTCACCGAAGAGCGCGAAAAACAGATCGCCTTCAGCCGCGCCTACTACGATTCGCTGCTGGGCATTGCCGGCCCCAAGGGCACCACGGTCGAAGTCTCGCCGGAAGGGCTGAAGGGCAAGATCATCGGCGTGCAGATCTCTACGGTCAGCGCCAACTACCTGAAGAAGTACTACGAGAATATTGCTGACCTGAAGTACTACGACACCCAGGAATCGGCCAACGCCGACCTGATTGCCGGGCGCACCGACCTGATGATGGCCGACGGCGTCGCCATCGCCATGATGGTCAAGACCCCTGAGGCCCAGGGCCTGGCCGAAATCGCCGAAGTGCCTTACGACCCGATCATCGGCCGCGGCGTGGGGGCCGGTCTGCGCAAGGAAGACACTGAACTCAAGGCTCGGCTCGACAAGGCCATCGGCGAGTTGCTGGTGAGCAAGGACTACGCCGACCTGTCCCAGAGCGTGTTTGGGGTATCGGTGAGCCCGTGCAAACGCGCCGATACGCCTGCCTATGTGAGCAAAGTCTGCGACAGCCCCTACACAAACTAACCCGGTAGAAAGGGTGTGCTTGTGGCGAGGGAGCAAGCTCCCTCGCCACAGCAAGCTCCCTCGTCACAGGGTCACCGCGTGTCATCGAAATAGGGAGCCGCGATGTTCGATCTACTCAGCTTCAGCGAACAAGGTTGGGGCAACGCATTGCTCAAGGGGTTATGGATGACCCTGCAGATCTCCGCCGGCTCGTTTGCGGTGGGGCTGCTGATCGGCCTGGTGGTGGCCTGCGCCAAGCTCAGTGCACCGCGCCCGATAGCCATGCTGATGCGCGGCTACACCACGGTGTTTCGCGCGGTGCCCGAGTTGCTGCTGATCCTGCTGCTGTATTACGCAGGCTCGATGGGCCTCAACGCATTGATGCTGTGGCTGGGGTTTGCGCAGTTCAACATCAGCGGCCCGCTGGTAGCGGTCCTGGTACTGGGGCTGGTGCAAGGCGCGTACGCCTCGGAGATTTTCCGCGCGGCGATCCTAGCGATTCCCCATGGCCAGATCGAAGCGGCGCGGGCGTTTGGCTTGAGCGGCTTTGGCCTGTTCCGTCGGGTGACCCTGCCGATCATGGCGCCATACGCCCTGGCGGGGATGTCCAACCTGTGGATCAACCTGATCAAGGACAGCGCGCTGATCAGCGTAGTGGGCACCAACGAACTGCTGTACACCGCCAAACAGGCGGCGGGCTCGACCCGGCATTACCTGTTGTTCTACCTCACGGCCGCCGCCTTGTATTACCTGGTGACACTGGCCTCCAACTACCTGTCCGGGCGCCTGGAGCGACGTATTCGTCGCTGGATGCCGGTTGTCGAGTGAGCCGCACATGCCTGAGTGGATAAGTTATTACGCAGGACTGATCGCCAAGGGCTTGCAGACGACGCTGTCGCTGCTGGTGATCTCGGCAGTGCTCGGCTTCGCCCTGGCGGTGCTGGTAGCGCTGGCGCGGCTGTCCCGGCGCAAGTGGCTGGCCCGTTGCGCACTGGGCTACACCAGTGTGCTGCGGGGCACGCCGTTGCTGATCCAGATCTACATCTTCTATTACGGCCTGGGCAGCCTGTTTGCCCAGTTCCCGATGATTCGCGGGAGTTTCCTCTGGCCGTTCCTGCGGGACGGTTACTGGTACATCGTGTTCGCCCTGGTGTTGTCGGTGGGCGCGTACGTCGGTGAAGTGATTCGCGGCGGGCTGCTGGCCGTGCCCAAGGGTGAAATGGAAGCCGCCTCGGCGTTCGGCATGACGCCACGCCAGGCACTGTTGCGGGTGCGCCTGCCACGGGCCATGCGCCTGCTGCTGCCGACCCTGGCGGGGGAGACGGTGATGCTGCTCAAGTCCACGGCGCTGGCCTCGACCATTGCCGTGGTCGACCTGCTTGGCGCCGCCAACGTGGTACGCGCCCAGACCTTGCAGATCTACCAGCCGCTGCTGCTGGTGGCCGGGGTCTACCTGTGCCTGACCTTTTTGATTGAAGCCCTGTACGCGATTGCCGAGCGACGCGGCACACCGTCGCGCAGGTCTGCCGGATGAAAACCGATCGCTCGTTGCAAGGGATTGCCTTGTGCTCGCTGGCCTATGCGTTCCTGGCGTTGCAGGACGCCGGGATCAAATGGCTGGTGGCCGACTACTCAGTGTTCACCATCCTGTTCTGGCGCAGCCTGGTGGTGGTCGCCGCGTGCGTGATCGCCGGGCGAATGGGTTTGCTCAAGCGTGCCTGGCACTCGGTCAGCCGCAAGCTGTTGATCATCCGCGGCCTGCTGTCGCTGCTGGCCTGGCTGCTGTACTACACCGCCGCCAGAGACCTGACCCTGGCGGAAATGACCACGCTGTATTTTTCCGCACCGATCATGGTCACGTTGCTCGCGGCATTGATCCTCAAGGAGCGCGCCAGTCGCGGCCAGTGGATTTCGCTGATCATCGGCTTTGTCGGCGTGGTGATCGCTTGTCGCCCCAGCAACATGCTCGATCCGTTGCCAATCGCCCTGACATTGGCGGCAGCACTGTGCTGGGCGTTTACCTATATCCAGTTGCGCCAGGTGGACGACAACACCTCGGTGCTGGAGCAGATGCTGATCACCAATGTGGTGTTTGTGATCTGCATGGCGCTGACGCTGCCCTGGACCCACACGCCATCGCCGACCCCGGCATGGCTGGGCATGCTCGGCGCGGGGCTGGTGGGCGGGATTGGCCAGTTCCTGCTGTTTGCGAGCTTCCGCCGGGCCACGGCGACGCTGCTGGCGCCGTTTGAATACACCGGTTTGATCTGGGCGTTCCTGCTGTCGAGCCTGGTCTGGGGCACGGTGATGGACGTGTCGCTGATTTTCGGCGCCGTGCTGATCGCCATCAGCGGCACCCTGGCCATGCTCAGCGCCCGGCACCCCGTGTCACAGGATGTGGTCGGCGCCGAATGCTCCGTGACGCAGCCCCTGTATCCAGCAACGGCAGATGTGCAGCCCGTTGGCGGGGCTGAAGGTGCCGGGGTTGAGGCACCACTCGAGCCAGAGTCCGTCGAGCATCGCCGATAAGCCGATGGCGGCCAGGCGCGTGTCGTGGATCACGAAGCCTTCGCTCTCGGCCAGGTCGTCGAGCAACTGGCGGATCAGGTCGAGGTAGGCGCGGTAGCTTTTTTCATGGGAGTCATTCACGTGGTTCGAGTGGCGGATCAGGCTCCAGAACACCACCCAGACGCCCAACAGTTTCGGGTCCATGACCCGCGAGGAAAACGAGCCGGCGAGGAATGCATCGAGCCGCGCGGCAGGGCCCACGGCCTGGTCGACTTCCTGCCACAGGGCGGTGGTCAGTTCGCTGGCGAGTTTGTGGTAGGTCTCGGCGATCAGTGCATCGATGCTGCCGAAATGGTGATTGAGCAACCCCACCGAAACCCCGGCTTCAGCGGCGATGCGCCGCACGGAAATGCCGGCATGCCCGTCACGGGCGAGGCTGGTGAGGGTGGCGGCAATCAACAGGTCGCGACGGTCTTCGGCCACAGGCGCACCCTCGGTGAAGATACATGGTTGAACGTGTGTTCAATATATACCTGCAGAACCAACAAGAGGAGGGCAACGGCATGGCAAAAGACCTTTCGTGGCAAGTCCCCGGGGATTCCGGGAACACCCTGCACATTGGCGCCTGGCGCTTCGAGGGTGACGGCAGCGGGCCTCGGGTGCACCTGCAGGCCGGTGTGCATGCCGATGAAATCGCCGGAATGCTGGTGTTGCATCAACTGCTGCCGCGTTTGCAGGCCTGCCAGGATCAGGGGCCGCTCAAGGGCACGGTGACGGTGGTGCCCCAGGCCAACCCGTTTGGCATTGGCCAGTTTCGCCAGGGGCGGTTGTTGGGGCGGTTTCACGAAGCCACCGGGCAGAATTTCAACCGGGCGTTTGATCATTCATTGGCCATGGAGCGGCCGGCCAGCAACCTGGCGCAATGGCAGAAAAGCCTGGTGCAACTGGCCGCCGATGCTGACCTGGTGCTGGACCTGCACACCGATGATGAAGCCCTGCCATATCTCTACATCCACCGCAGCTTTTGGCCCGCGGGCCGGGCGCTTGCGGCGGCGTTGCAGGTGGATGTGGTGATTGTCTGGGACGAGGGTGGTGATGGGTCGTTTGAGGAGACCATCATTGATCATGGGCAGCCGCGGTTGGCGGCGACGATTGAATTGCGTGGGCAGGCGGATGTGAGTGATGCCCTGGCCGGGCAGGATGGTGATGGGATCTGGGCTTGGCTCTGCGCCAGCGGGGTGATTGATGAAGCGCCAGTGATTACGCAATGGCACGGGCAGGTGGTGGATATGGGCTGTATGGAGACCATCCTGGCGCCGTGTGCCGGGGTGTTGGTGTTTGAGAAAGGTTTGGGTGAACAGGTGGAAGAGGGTGAGCGGTTTGCGCGGATTATTCGGCGGCCTGGGGATCCGGCTTCTGAGGTTGTGCTGCATGCGGCGCAAACCGGGCGGATGGTGACGGGGCATCGGGAGCGGCTGGTTTCACAGGGTTCGGTGGTGGCCAAGTTTACCGGGACGCGGTTGTCTGAGGGGTACAGCGGGGGGGTGTTGGATCCTTAGGCGGGAGTACATATCCGTTTCTTCGGTTATGGCTGGTATTGGTTCCGCTCTTACAGCGGCTCACTTTTGAACAGCGCAAAAGTAAGCAAAACGCTCTTGGCCCACCACTCGGCT
>NZ_AKVH01000090.1:0-96521 GCF_000278565.1 Pseudomonas sp. Ag1 | reverse complement strand
TGCTTACTTTTGCGCTGTTCAAAAGTGAGCCGCTGTAAGAGCGGAACCATAAGTAGCCGTTACCTAAATAACGGATATGTACTCCCCCCAAAGCAAAAAAAAGGCCGCACCCTGCCAAGGAGACGGCCAAAAAAATTGTCGAGGCATTTGAAACTAACGTGCAGTAATCACCGACAGCTTGGTAATCCCCGCCCGCTCGATCGACGCCATGGCTCGCGCCACTTCGCCATAGTTCACTCCATCATCAGCCTGCAGTTGCACCCGCACATCCGGGTCCTTGGCCTTGGCCGACTGCAAGTTGAATTCCAGCAAATCCGGCTGGATTTCATCCTTGTTGATAAACAGTTTCCCGGCCGCATCAATGCTCACCACCAGCGGGTCCTTCTGCTCCACCGGGGCCACGGCCTCGGTCTTGGGCAAGTTGATCGGAATCGCATTGGTCAACAACGGCGCCGTGACGATAAACACCACCAGCAGCACCAGCATCACGTCCACCAGCGGCGTAACGTTGATCTCGCTCAGCACCTCATCACTGTCTTGCGTGGAGAAGGCCATCTCAGGACGCCTCCTTCACTTTTTGCGCGCCACCCTGGGCACCGGCCTTGCTCAGCGTCGGGTGCAGCAGCACGCGGAAGGAGTTCTTCTGCGCCAGGCTGTAGAAGTCGTGGGCGAAGTCGTCCAGGTCAGCAGCCGTGAGCTTCAGGCGACGCAGGAAGTAGTTGTAGACCAGCACCGCCGGCACCGCGACGGCAATACCCACACCCGTGGCAACCAGTGCCGCACCGATCGGCCCGGCCACGGTTTCGAGGCTGGCGGAACCGGCGGCGCTGATGCCTTTCAGGGCTTCCATGATCCCCCACACAGTGCCGAACAGGCCGATAAACGGCGAGGTGCTGCCGATACTCGCAACCACGGCCAGGCCGGTTTCCAGGGAGCGACGCTCACGCACGATCTGTTGGCGCAAAGCGCGTTCAAGACGGTCCTGATGGTTGATCGCCTGGCTCAGGTCAGCAGCGTGTGGCGCCTCACCCACCTGGATCGCGGCGTAACCGGCCTGGGCCACACGAGCGGCGGCGCCGGGTTTGGTTTCGGCCAACTCAGCGGCCGAGTCCAGGCTGGATGCCGCCCAGAACTGTTTGTGGAACTTGCGATCCTGGGACTTGAGGCGGCCGAACTGGACGCCCTTGAGCAGGGCCAGGCCCCAGGTAGCGACCGAAAAGACCACCAGCAGCCAGATCACCGCGCTTTCGATGGATTCAGTTGGAGATGCTAATGCCATGATGTTTTCCCTCTGTGCAGGTCGCGATGTGTCCAACACACCGCATCCAATAATTAATGAATCTTGAAATCGATCGGTACGCTGACCCAGCCGTCCTGGGCCACATCACCCTGCTTGGCCGGTACAAAACTCCAGCGCTTCACGGCAGCCAGTGCGGCTTCGTCGAGTTGCTGGCGACCACTGCTTTTCTGAATCTGGATCTCACCCGGCTTGCCGGTGGCCAATACATGCACCCGCAACAGCACCGTGCCTTCCCAACCCCGGCGCTGGGCCAGTGACGGGTATTCCGGCGCCGGGTTCTTCAGGTACGCGGCGTTGGCCGAGGCCGGTGTGACCGGCGCGGGCGCAGGCGGTGCCGGCGGTGCTGGAGCCGGTGGCGCGGGTACAGGCGGCGCGGGCGGCTGCTCGGCTACCGGTTTCGGTGCGGGCTTGGGCACAGGCTTTGGCACCGGCTTGGGTTTCGGAATCTTTTTCGGCGCCGGCTTGGCGGCCAATTCATCAACCACCGGCGGCGGTGGCTCGACAACCGGTGGCGGCGGCGGTGGCGGTACAGGCGGTGGCGGCTCCACGACCGGCGGTGCCGGCTGGGAAAATTCGATCGTCATCGGCGGGATTTCCGGCGGCACAATCGGCAGCACCGGGGTTGGCTTCTGGCTGACCCAATAGATCACCGCGCCATGCAAGGCCAGCGCGAGAATCCCCAACAGGATCGCTTCACGCCGACTCAACACACCCTTCGGGGTTTTCTGCGTACGCAACTGCCCCAACGGCGCGCGATGCGGCCGGCCAAGGTCGACCAACTCACCACCCGGTGCGTGGCGCCACTGCGCCTCTTGTGCACTGGCGGCGGTCTGGACATTGCCCATTGATTAACTCCCCTGCGGTCTTAAGCAAAAAAACCGACGGGCCTGCCTTGGCGGCCGTCGAGGGCTGAATCATCGGGGGCAGACGCTTATCTCTTAAAGTAATCTTTAAAGTTATAGATAGATCTAAATTGAATAACCGAAACATCCGGATACGCCGAAGCCACGTCCTGCGCGGCCTGGCGCCGAGGGGGAAAATCTCAATGCTTTTGAGGCATACAAAATATTCACTGAAGGCATGGCTCAGCGTGGATTACCGGCACACAAATCCTGCAATTGGCGTAGCAACGCCTGCCCGGCCGCACCAAGGCCGTTACGGCCATACAGCGCCAGCCGCACGCCCTGCACCGCAGGCAAACCGCTGTCCGCGCCCAACACCACGTGCCCGGGCTGCACCACCCGCACCGGCAACAGGCTGATCCCCAGCCCCGCCGCCACCGCCGAACACACGCTGGCCAAGCTGGCGCTGGAATAACCGATGCGCCAGCGCCAGCCGCCCACCTCCAGGTGATGCAGCATTTCATTGCGGTACAGGCCGCCAGCGGGAAACGCCACCAACGGCAGCGGATCACGTCCCAGGGACGGCGAACTGCGGCTGTCGACCCAACACAACGGCTCCGGCCAGGACACCAGGCAGTCATCGCTGTCACCCATTTGCTTGACCAGCAGCACGTCGAATTCACCGCCGCGATAATCCCGCAACAATTCCGGCCCCAAGCCGCTGGTGACCTCCAAGCGCACCCGGGGATAAGCCTGCACAAACGCCGACAGCAGCGGCATCAGGCGCTCGGCCGCAAAATCCTCGGGCACCGCCAGGCGCAACACGCCATCGCTCTGCTGATTGATCAGCACGTCGGCCGCCTCTTCGTGCAGCGCCAGGATGCGCCGCGCATACGCCAGCAACCGCTCACCCTCCACCGTGGCCACCACGCGGCGCTGATCCCGGTCGAGCACCTGGCTGCCCAGTGCATCTTCCAGGCGGCGGATCTGTTGGCTGACCGTGGACTGGGTCAAGTGCAGCCGCTCGGCCGCGCGGGTGAAATTGCCGCAATCGACGACGGCAACAAAGCTGCGCAACAACACAGGATCGAACATGGGCTCACCATTCCATTTGCCACTGATTGGCATGGTTATATTTAATTTCAGAATACCCCCGTGGCTGCCCATACTTCACGCCTCATTGCGCACGAGGGGTTTTCCATGACTGACGATCAACAGCATCTGCATCACGCCGTGCAACTGGCCAAGGCCAACGTAGCCGCTGGTGGCCGCCCGTTTGGTGCCGTGCTGGTGCGCGACGGCAAGGTGCTGGTGGAAGCGGTCAACGAAATCCACTTGAGCCGGGACCCCACCGCCCACGCCGAGATGCTCGCCATCCGTGCCGCCAGCCAACAACTCGGCCCGCGCCTCGACGGTTGTGTGATCTACGCCAGCGGCCAGCCCTGCCCGATGTGCCTGAGTGCGATGCACCTGTGCGGCATATCCCGCGTGGTGTTCGCTGCCAGCAACGACGTGGCGGCGCCCTTTGGTTTGTCCACAGCAGCGATCTACCAGCAACTGGCGCTGCCGCTGGCGGAGCAAAAATTGCCCGTACAGCACCTGCCGCAGGCAGCGATGCAAGCCCTCTACCGCGAGTGGCAGGCCCTGCATGACGCTGAATAATTCATTCGCAGGCAAGCTCGCCGGTTGGGGTTTGTTGGTAGTACTGGGCCTGAACCTGCGACCGATCCTCAGTTCCATCAGCCCGTTGCTGGGGGAAATCCGTCTGGCCACCGGCCTGAGTTTCCAGAGCAGCGCCCTGCTCACCAGCCTGCCGGTGATCTGCATGGGCCTGGTGGCGCTGGTAGGTGTGCGCCTGGAGGCGAAGCTGGGGGAGCGTCGCGGAATCGCCCTGGGCTTGATGATGATTCTGCTGGCGTGCCTCGCGCGCTGGCTGTTTGGCCAGGCGCCGGCGCTGCTGGCCACCGCATTGTTCGGCGGTGCGGGTGTGGCGCTGATTCAGGCGCTGGTGCCGGCGATGATCAAGCGCCAGTTTCACCAGCGCGTGCCGTTGGCGATGGGGGTTTACTCGGCTTCGCTGATGGGCGGCGGTGGCTTGGCCGCGCTGCTCAGCCCATTGGTGGCGGGGCATTTCCAGCAGTGGCAGGCGGGGCTCGGGATCTGGCTGCTACCGGCCCTGGGCGCACTATTGTTGTGGGCGTGGCTGCCATTGGGTGCGGCGAAAAACCCGCAGGTGACGGCGCCGTTCCAGGGCCTGCGCAACCGTCGGGCGTGGTTGCTGGCGCTGTATTTCGGCCTGGTGAATTGCGGCTACATGAGCATGGTCGCGTGGCTGCCGGCCTACTACCAGCAGTTGGGTTGGGGCGTACTGCCCAGTGGTTCGCTGCTGGCGTTCATGACGATCTTCCAGGTAATCGCCGCGCTGCTGATGCCCGCACTGGCGCAACGTGGCATTGATCGTCGACCGTTACTGAGCATCAGCCTGCTGGCCCAGACCGTGGGCTATATCGGCCTGCTGACGGCGCCGCTGGAATTCCCCCACCTGTGGGTGGCGTTGATCGGTTTCGGCCTGGGAGCGTGTTTCGCCCTGAGCCTGTTGCTGACCCTGGATCACCGCCGCGACCCTCGGGAGGCCGGCCAACTGGCGGCGTTCGTCCAGGGCGTGGGCTTTTTGATCAACGCCGTATCACCGTGGCTGACCGGCTGGCTGCGGGAATTGACTGGCAGTTTCGTAAGCGCCTGGATGGTGCTGACGCTGACGGTGGTGGCGATGCTGATACTCACCCGGGTGTTCAGCCCGGCCACCTACCGCACAGGCTCTATGGATATGCAATTTGAATCTAGATAAAACAATGAACATTCTTTTGCGGAATAAGCGAGGCGATTAGAATCGCGGTTTCCTTCAGGACGCCGGAAAACTCCATGGACCTTCGCCAACTGCGCTACTTCATTGCTCTGAATGAGTACCGCAGTTTTGTGCGCGCCGCCGACGCCATGGGCATTACCCAGCCGGCGTTCAGCCGCAGCATCCAAAGCCTGGAACAGGAGTTTGGCTGTGTGCTGGTGGACCGCGCCCACAAAGACCTGCGCCCCACTCCCGAGGGCCAGGTGGTGTTGCAACATGCCTTGTCGCTCGTTCAGGGGGCGGCGCGGCTGAGCCACGAAGTCACCCGCATGACCAAGCTCGACGCCGGCGAATTGCGCTTTGGCTGCGATGCCGTGGCGGCGGTGAACCTGGTGCCTGGAGCAATCGCACGGTTTGTCGGCGCTCATCCACGAGTACGCAGCGGTTTGCATGTGGATAACTGGGAAAAACTCGGACGCAGTTTGAGTCGCGAAGAGATCGAATTCTTCATCGCCGATGTGCGCCACTTCGAGGCCGATCCGAATTTCCAGACCCAGGCCCTGACACCCCGGCGCAATGTATTTTTCTGCCGCGCCGGGCACCCGTTACTGGCCAAGGACAGCCTCTCGACCAACGACTTGTTTGACTACCCGCTGGCCACACCGCTGATCGCTCCCGGGGTACGCAAGCTACTGGCCAACCTGAGCGGGCGTGTCGACTTTTCTCCCGCTATCGAACTGGAGCAGTTTGCGGCGCTGGCAGCCATCGTGCACCAGTCCAACGCGATTGGCCTGGGTGCCGAGGATGCGTTTGCCGAAGACTTTGCCCGTGGCGCACTGACGGTGTTGCACTGGCGCAACGTGCCTCACAGCCTCGACAGTTTGAACAACCGCTGCGGGATCATCAGCCGTACCGGGTTTCGCTTGTCGCCGGCGGCGAAGGCGATGATCGAAACCCTGATCACCGTGGATACCCCCTCTGCTGAAGCAAGCTTGCTCGCCCGCAATTAAAAAACCAGGCTTGCGCGCGACAGCCCATTCTCTTGATTTCAATGAAACTGTTATCGGCAATCAGCGGGTTTTTTCGCCTGCCGGGAACCGACACCATTGGCTCCAGAACAGAAAAACCTGGAGCCCTGCCATGTACTTGAAATACCCAATCAGTTGGACTGCCCTTGCCTTGGCAGCGGCCCTCACCGGCACCGCCGCCCAGGCTTCCATGCCGGCGAACCTGCCCGCCGATCAGAGCGTTGGCGCCATCGAGCAGGTGCACGCCTTCCACGATGCCATGCCCACCGGCGTGAGCGTTACCGAGACCGGACGCATCTTTGTCAACTTTCCTCGCTGGGGCGACGAGGTGCCGTTTACCGTCGCAGAATTGCGCGACGGCAAAGTCGTACCCTACCCTGACCAGGCGATAAACCAGGCCAACCCCAAAGACCCGGCCAAAGGGTTTATCAGCGTACAAAGCGTGGTGGCCGACGGGCGCGGACGCCTCTGGATACTGGACACCGCGGCGCCTGGCTTCTCGCCTCCACAGCCAGGTGGTGCCAAGCTCGTCGCAGTTGAGCTCGCCACCAACAAGGTGGTCAAGACCCTCGTATTCCCGAAAAACGTCATGCTGCCCGGCACCTACGTCAACGACATGCGCTTTGATTTTCGCGTGGGTGACCAAGGCGTGATCTATATCACCGACTCTTCACTTACCGGCCCGGGCGCGATCATCGTCATGGACATCGCCAGTGGCACGGCCATACGCCGGCTCAGTGGTGCACCCTCGACCTCGGTCGACCCGAACTTCGTACCCACGGTCGAAGGCCAGGTCCTGAAAGTGCGGGATGCCAAAGGCGGCACCCAGCCTTTTGCCGTGGCTTCGGACGGCATCGCCCTGTCGGCTGATGGGCAGACCTTGTATTTCTGCCCGCTGTCGAGTCGGCACCTGTACGCCATCCCCACGGCACTGCTGCGTGACGAGACAGTCAGCGAAGCACGGCTCGAAATGGCGGTCAAAGACCTCGGGGAAAAAGGCGCCTCGGACGGGCTTGAAGCCGACGCCTCGGGGGCCGTGTATGCCGGCGACTACGAAAACAACAGCGTGCGCAAACGGCTGGCGAACGGGCAATGGCAGACCATCGTCCATGATCCGCGTGTGCTTTGGCCCGACACACTGTCAATCGGTCCTGATGGCTACCTGTACTTCATCGCCAATCAGCTGCACCGCCAAAGCATCTTTCACGCAGGCAAAGACTTGCGCCAGAAACCCTACAGCCTGCTGCGCGTGAAGATCGATGCCGCGCCGGCGCCCACACACTAGCGGCGCCGAAGCATGAATATTGATGCGTTGAACCTGTTCATGCGATCAACAGAGCTGGGCAATATCACCGCAGCCGGCAGGGAGCTGGGACTCGCGCCCTCGGTGGCCAGCCACAAACTGGCGAAGCTTGAAGAATACCTGGGCATGCGCCTGCTGCATCGCACCACTCGCCAGGTCAGCCTGACCGAAGACGGTGCGCTGTTTCTGCCCCATGCAATCCGGGTGCTGGCAGCCGTGGACGAGGCCTATCTGGTCGCGGTGAAAGGCAAGGACGTGGCCAAACGGGTGTTAAGAGTATCCGCCCCCGGGTCCTTCGCGCGGATGTGCCTGATGCCGGCCATTACCCGGTTCCTGCACGCCAACCCGAAGCTGAAGATCGACCTGATACTGTCCGATCAAATGCAGGACCTGACCGAGATCGGGATTGATGTGGCAATCCGAATCGCCGCCCTGAAGGACTCATCCCTGGTGGCGCGCAAGCTCGGCTGCGACCGACGCATCCTGTGTGCGGCACCCGCCTACCTCCAGGCGCATGGCGAACCGACTTCACCTGCGGAGCTGGTCAATCATTCCTGCATCCTGCTGGGCGACGAGGACCATTGGCGTTTCGTGGGTGCCCAGTCACACAAAGTCACGGCAATCAGTGGTTCGCTCAGAGTCAATTGCGGCGAAAGTGCACGGCTTGCCGCGGAGGGTGGGCTCGGCATCGTCTCTGTTTCACAGTGGAACGTCAGGCCCTCACTGGAAAGCGGCGCATTGGTGGAAATCATGCCGTCCTGTGTCCTGGAGCAAACCCGGGATATCTGGGCGATCTACCCCAGCGCGCGGTTGATCTCATCCAAGGCTCGGGCTTTCGTCGAGTTCATGATCGCCGAGTTCCAGGGCGATTTTTAGCATAGGGAAAAAATCATGACGGTGACTCACCAAGCTGCAGGCAGAACAAATCTCGCGAGCGGCCCACGCGTCGTTCGACTAGGGGTGACAGACTTGTCGTTCCATCGGGTTACCGCTGCGGTGGTAGCGCTGGTGTTGCAACGCATGGGCCTGACCGTTGAGCGCCACTATGCCCTGCACGAGGAAAACTTCGAGCAGTTGCGCAAAGGCTCGGTCGACATGCTGGTCTCCGCCTGGATTCCTTTCAGCCACGGGCTGTACAAGCAAGCGGTGGAGGCAGTGACGCCCACTCGCGAACTGGGCCTGCACTATCAGCCTTATGCCTTGTGGGGAGTGCCGGACTATGTCAGCGAGCATGACGTGGTATCCATCGAGGACCTGCTCAAGCCCGACGTCCGGGCCCGGATGAACCCGCTGATCCAGGGGATCGGCCCGGGTGCGGGCATTACCCGCTTCTCGCTGAAAATCATGGACGAATACGGGTTGAACGACGCCGGATATCGGTTCCGCACGGGCAGCCAGGACGATTGTATTAAGGCGTTCGAGGCGCTGTATCAGCAGCGGCGCTGGGGCATCGTGCCGCTGTGGCATCCTCAGTTCCTGCACCACCGTTATCGAATTCGCGACCTGAAAGACCCCAAGGGATTACTCGGCAGTGTTGATAGAGCGGTGCTGCTGGCGCGCGAGGATCGCTTGGTATTACTCACGGCTGCCGAGATCCAGGTACTGGACAATATCCGCCTCTCCAACCTCATCGTTGCCGAACTCGATGATGCGCTCAACCGTGGCGGGCAATCCCCGGATGACGCCGCGATCGATTGGCTGGCAAGGCATCCCGACACCCTGCGCGCCTGGCTCGCCCCCCTGGCCTGATTGGGCAACGACGCCTTTTACGAATTCTGAATTCGCGGCAGGCTGGCTACAAGGGCCTGCTCACTGAGGCTAGTTTGGCGATGCAGATGTTCTGCAATCTCCCCAAACCGAGGATTCCAACATGCTCTACCTGGTTTTCAGCGGCACCATCAAAGAAGGCAAACAGGCCGAGTTCTATCGTGATGTAGCGGCCGTTTCACAAAAGCTCACCCACCAGCACGACAAGGCCGTGGTCTATCAATGGCATAAGGATGAAGAGAACCCCAACCGGTTCTTTCTCAACGAACAGTGGGAAAGCGTCGCGGACCTGCACGCGCATTTCGAAACGCTCTACAAAGCCTTCGGCCCGGCGAAACCCACCGAGCGCCTGCCGGCGAAAATCCTCGCGTACCTGGATGAAGCACAGGTGAACTTCTACCAGGCCATTCAGTAAATCGCACCCGGTCACCCCAGGGTGACCGGGACGCTTGCTCAGATCGCTGTCCTTTCCACCGGGTTGAGTTCGCTCAGCCGTCCCTCCTGGCGCGCAAACCGATTGGCCCGGGCAAACGTGCCGAAATCGTTGAAGCGCACGCCCATCTCCGCCATCACCTTGTGCGCCGTTTTCACCGTCATCTGGCGGATGTAGAACGGCTCCTTGACCACAAAGTGATGAATCCCGTGGGTGCTGCCGAAGTTGAAGCAGAACGCTTGCAACGGCCACAGCCACCACGGGTTGAGTACCTGGGTTTGCTGGATCACGTTGCCCGGCTCGATGTCGCCGTAGTAGTGCATGTTGGAGCTGACAAAGTGCAGGCAGAAGGTACGCAGCACGTTGGGGCCGATGATCACCACGGCGGCGATGTCGATGACGTGCATCACCGCCAGCGTGTTGGCCGACCAGTCGATCGGCGCGCCCAGCAGGCTGGCGATGCCATTCGCGGCATGAAAGCCGAGGAACACATACCACGCGCCCCAATGCAGCAGCGCCAGCGGTGCGTAGACCAGCGCCGTGCGCTTGAGAATGCCCAGCTTGTGCTTCCAGGACGGTGCGCGCAGCACCCGGATCAGTGCCGACATGATGTTGTCGCCGACCATCAGCAAACGTGCCAGGCCCCACGGTTCACCGTTGGTGATTGCGCGCTCTTCGATGTCGGTTTCGCTGCCGGAAACCTTGTGGTGATTGAGGTGGATATGGCGTCGTACCCAAGGGTTGATGGTGCTGGGCCGCGCCAGCCACACCAGGCCCATCATCAGGTTGTGGGGCAGGCGCTGCTTGCGAAAGTACATGCTGTGGATCAGGTCGTGTTCCAGTTCGTGGGTCAATGACGCGAGGAATGCGTTGAGCAGCAGGCACACCCACCACGCCATGTGCCCGGTGATATACAGCGCCGCCGAACCCAGCATGCCCACCAGGGCAAAGGCCAGGATGCCCGCGCCCAACGCATCCTGATGCAGCAGCCAGGGGTGGCGCTGGCGCAATAACAGCCCCTCGGCCAGCACCACTTCACGAATATGCGCTGAACGCTGTTGTGCGTTCATCTGCCGGGGGCTTGCAGAAGTACCGTCCATGCTTCCATCCTCTGTCTTATTGATGCGTACATCCTGCCCTATGCGATCTGGCGGGACGCTAGCCCCACACGCCAACCTGTTGACCGCAAGCGCCAATCAACATGACCGAACCGACCTCTCTCGCCAGCTGGACCCGCGCCCTGCGCAAGCAGCTCGACGCCCTGGGCCTCGACAGCGCCGCGCTGTGCGCCCAGGCCGGGCTCGACCCGCAGTTGATGGAAGATCCGAACGCGCGCTACCCGCTATCGGCCACCACGCGCCTGTGGGAACTGGCGGTACAGGCCAGCGGCGACCCGGCGATTGGCTTGCGGGTGTCGCGGTTTGTCAGCCCCACCACCTTTCACGCGCTGGGTTATGCGCTGGTGGCCAGCGGCAGCCTGCGGGAAGTGTTCGAGCGGATCGTGCGCTATCACCAGGTGGTCAGCGACGCACTGAGCCTGGAGCTTAGCCGGGAGGGCGAACGTTACCGCTTTCGCCTGCAACAGCCCGCCGGTACACCCGCACCCGCGTTTGAGGCGATTGATGCGTTCGCCGCGATTTACGTGCGCACCTGCCGCAATCGCCTGGGCCGGGAGTACGCGCCGCTGGCGGTGTACCTGCGGCGGCCCGAGCCGGCTGATCCCAAACCGTGGCACACGGTATTTCGCGCGCCGGTGTTTTTTGCCGCCGAGGAAGACCGTCTGGAATTTGCGGCCCGGGACTTTGACAGCCACCTGGACGATGCCAACCCCGAGTTGGCCGAGCACAATGAAACCGTGCTCAAGCGCACCCTGGCGCAACTGCGGCCGCTGACCTGGGAACGCAAGGTGCGTTCGGCCATTGAGGCGCAGTTGCCTGACGGTGAGCCGAGTGCCGAGCGCATCGCCCAGGCGTTGCATTTGAGTTTGCGCAGCTTGCAGCGGCATCTGGCGGATGAGGGCTGCCGGTTTGATGCGCTGCTGAACGAATGCCGGGAGAACCTCGCGCTGCTGCATCTGCGGGATCCCGAGTGTTCGCTGGCGGAGATCAGTCATTTGCTGGGGTTTGCCGATACCAGCAGCTTCAACCGGGCGTTCAAGCGCTGGACCGGGATGACGCCGGGGCAGTTTCGGGATGGGTTGAGGTAGCTGGAGTTGCGGTGGCTGTGAGGGCCTCTTCGCGAGCAAGCCCGCTCCCACATTTGACCACATTCCAAAGGATGTACTCGGTCAAATGTGGGAGCGGGCTTGCTCGCGAAAGCGGTCGATCAAACACCCCAAAAGCCAGTGGCAGTCAGCGCCCCCGATCCCGCCGCAACACCTTCTTCACCCGCGCCACCAACGCCCGGGCCTCAAACGGCTTGAGCAAATAATCATCCTCATGCAATTCCAGCCCACGCAGCCGATCTTCAATCCCGTCCGGCGTGGTCAAAAACAACATCGGCGTCTCACCCTTCAACCGAATCGCCTGCTGCAGCTTCCAGGCATTCAGCCCCGGCAGCATCACATCCAGGATCACCAGGTCGTATTCGGTGCTTTCCACAAAGCGCAGGGCCGCCATGCCATTGGCCGCCACCTCCACCGTGTAGCTGGCCTCTTCAAGACTGCGGCCCATCGCCTCGGCCGCCTCTGACTCGTGTTCCACTAGCAGGACGCGCATAACACACCTCGAATAATCGTGAACGCAGGCTACCACCCTCAGGCATGCGCCGCCTCGCGCAAACGTTGCGGGTCGAGGATTTCGATCTCGCCATAGCCCAGGCGCACGATGCCCTGGCCTTGCAGGTCCTTGAGCAACGCATTGGTGGTCTGGCGCGACAGGCTCAGCATCGCGGCCAAGTCTTCCTGGGGCAGTTGCAGCACCTGCCGGGCCTGCTCGATGTCGCCATAGCCCTCGGCGATCATCAGCAGGCGGTGCGCCACCCGCACCGACGCCGGCATCAGGCTCAATTGCTCGATATTGATAAAGGTCAGGCGCAGTTTCTGGCTCATCAACAGGGCCATGTCGCGCCAGTAACGCGGAGTCTGTTCAAGAATGTGCAGCAACGCCGGCTGCGGTACCTGCAGCAACGTACACGGCCCGACGGCGCAGGCATCGTGGGTGCGGGGCAACCCGTCGAACAATGAGATTTCGCCGAACCAGTATGGCAACTCCGCCAGGCTCAACACTGCCTCCTTGCCCTGCTCGTTCACCGCGCTGATACGCAGGGAGCCCTCCAGCACCGCATACAACCCACACGGCGGATCGCCGCGCTTGAACAGGTATTGCCCCGCCGTCAGCTGCCGCAACCGGGCGCTGGCCAGCAAGCTATTCTGTAGATCAGCAGGCAGATGGCTGTACCAGTGACCGGTGGCCAGCCGTGGGTGCCATTTCTCTACATCCATGCGAACTCCGAAGATTGTCGGCCAGTTGACAGTGTGTCGTGGGCCTACAGGGCATGATCAAACATCCTACAGGAGGAACAACAATGAAAAGCCTCGTCGACCATCTCAGTCAATACGCCGCCTACCACCGCGACCCGCGCAATATCGCCAGCCACTTTATCGGCATCCCGCTGATCGTGGTGGCCGTGGCCGTGCTGCTGTCACGCCCCGAATGGACGGTGGCCGGGCTGTGGCTGTCGCCCGCGGTGGTAGTGGCGCTGCTTTCGGCATGGTTCTACCTGCGCCTGGAACTGGCGCTCGGCGTGCTGATGACGGTGCTGATGGGCCTGTCGGTGTGGGCCGGGCATGTGCTGGCGGCGCAAAGCACGCTGGTGTGGCTGAGCAGTGGCATCGGCATGTTCGTGGTGGGCTGGGTGATCCAGTTTGTGGGGCATTACTACGAGGGGCGCAAACCGGCGTTTGTCGATGACGTGTCCGGGTTGATCGTGGGGCCGTTGTTTGTGGTGGCGGAGTTGGCGTTCCTGGTGGGGCTGCGGCATGACCTGAAGCGGCAGATTGAAGAGCGCTCGGGGCCCGTGGCCGTGCGGCACAAGAACGCCACGGCCTGAGCAACACTGGAGATCCAAATGTGGGAGCGGGCTTGCTCGCGAAAGCGGAGTGTCAGTCACCGGATGTACCGACTGAACCACCGCATTCGCGAGCAAGCCCGCTCCCACATGGGTTTTGCGGCGCTTTTAGGCTTTTTGCCAGACCTTGGGCTTGAAGAACAACGTCTCACCCCGCGCCAGGCCGGTCAGGCTGTCGTGGTCTTTTACCACTTCGGCTTCGATCAGTTCGCTCTGGCCTTCGACCTTCAGGGTCACCCGGGTGGTCGCGCCAAGCGGGCGAATATCACGCACTTCAGCCGCGTGGTGGTCTTCCAGTTCATGGCGCGACAGCGACACTTCATGCGGGCGGAACAGCACGTGCTTGTCTTCACCCAAATGCAGGCGGTTGGAGTCGCCGAGGAAGTGATAAACAAAATCACTGGCCGGGTTTTCGTAGACTTCGCCCGGTGAGCCAATCTGCTCGATCACGCCCTTGTTCATCACCACGATGCGGTCCGCCACTTCCATGGCTTCTTCCTGGTCGTGGGTCACGAACACCGAGGTCAGGTTGATGTCTTCGTGCAGGCGCGCCAGCCAGCGGCGCAGTTCTTTACGGACCTTGGCATCCAGGGCGCCGAAGGGTTCATCCAGCAGCAGCACTTTCGGCTCTACCGCCAGGGCGCGCGCCAGGGCGATACGCTGGCGCTGGCCGCCGGAGAGTTGTTCCGGGTAGCGATCCGACAGCCAATCGAGCTGCACCATGTTCAGCAGCTCGTGGACTTTCACTGCGATCTGGCTTTCGGTGGGCCGCTGGTTTTTCGGTTTCATGCGCAGGCCGAACGCGACGTTGTCGAACACGGTCATGTGGCGGAACAGCGCGTAGTGCTGGAACACAAAGCCGACGTTGCGATCACGCACGTCGTGGCCGGAGACGTCTTCACCATGGAACACGATGTTGCCGGCATCCGGGGTTTCGAGACCGGCGATGATCCGCAGCAGGGTAGTCTTGCCGCAGCCGGACGGGCCCAGCAACGCCACCAGCTCGCCACTCTGGATGTCCAGATTGATGCTGTTCAGGGCCTTGAAGGCGTTGAAATTCTTGCTGACATTACGGACTTCGATCGACATGACTTATTCCTCACCAGCACTTTTGCGCAGGCGGTTGATACGGTTCTCGCTCCACTGCTTGAGCAGCAGGATGAAGAGCGCCAGGATCAGCAACAGGCTCGCGACGGCAAACGCGGCGACGTGGTTGTATTCGTTGTAGAGGATCTCGACGTGCAGCGGCAAGGTGTTGGTCACGCCGCGAATGTGACCGGACACCACCGACACCGCACCGAACTCACCCATGGCCCGCGCGGTACACAGCACCACGCCGTAGATCAGGCCCCACTTGATGTTCGGCACGGTGACATGCCAGAACATCTGCCAGCCGTTGGCGCCCAGCAGGCGCGCGGCCTCTTCTTCCTGGGTGCCCTGCTCCTGCATCAGCGGGATCAGCTCACGCGCCACGAACGGCACGGTGACGAAGATGGTCGCCAGCACGATGCCCGGCAAGGCGAACACGATCTGGATGTCATGGTCTTGCAGCCACGGGCCAAAGAAGCCCTGGGCGCCGAACATCAACACGTAGACCAGGCCGGCGATCACCGGCGATACCGAGAACGGCAGGTCGATCAGGGTCACCAGGATACTTTTGCCACGGAACGAGTACTTGCTCACGCACCAGGCGGCGCTGACGCCGAACACCACGTTGAGCGGTACCGAAATCACCACGGCGATCACCGTGAGTTTCAATGCCGACAGCGCGTCCGGCTCAAGGATCGCGGTGAAGAACGCACCCAGGCCATTCTTCAGGCCCTGGGACACCACGATAAACAGCGGCAGCAACAAAAACAGGAAGAACACCAGCCAGCCAAGGCTGATCAGGATGCGTCGGGACACCGCACTGCCACGACGGGCAGCGTTGGCCGAGGACGCGGCGGAAATAGACGATTGGGACATGTTCCGCGCCTCCTTATGGGTGTTCGATGCGCCGCTGCAGCAAGTTGATCAGCAGCAGCAGGACAAAGGAAACCACCAGCATCAGCACACCGATGGACGTGGCGCCGTGGTAGTCGTATTGGTCGAGCTTGACCATGATCAGCAACGGCAGGATCTCGGTTTTCATCGGCATGTTGCCGGCGATGAAGATCACCGAGCCGTACTCACCGACACCTCGTGCAAACGCCAAGGCGAAGCCGGTCAACCAGGCCGGCAGCAGCGCCGGTACCAGGATGTAGCGGAACACTTGCAGGGGCTTGGCGCCGAGACAGGCGGCGGCTTCTTCGATTTCCCGGGGGATATCGGCCAACACCGGCTGCACGGTACGCACCACGAATGGCAGCGTGACGAAGGTCAGCGCGAGGGTGATGCCCAGGGGGGTGTAGGCGATCTTGAAGCCCAGGTCGGCGGCGAACTGGCCTACCAGGCCAGTGGGCGTGTACAGCGCGGTGAGTGCAATACCGGCGACGGCGGTGGGCAGGGCGAACGGCAAGTCGATCATCGCATCGATGATCTTGCGCCCGGGGAAGGTGTAGCGCACCAGTACCCATGCCAGCAGGGTACCGATCACCCCGTTGATGATCGCGGCATACAACGCAGTGCCGAAGCTCAGTTTCAACGCCGCCAGCACACGCGGTGCGGAGATGATGTTCCAGAACTGATCCCAGGTGAGTTGAGCGGCATGTACAAACATCGCCGCAAGGGGGATGAGTACGATCAGGCTGAGGTACACCACGGTGTAGCCCAGCGTCAGCCCGAAGCCGGGTATGACGGGGGAGATACGACGCGACATAAGAGTCCTTGGTTAGCGGGTAGATACCACTGTAGGAGCGAGCTTCTGTGGGAGCTGGCTTGCCTGCGATGCCGGCACCTCGGTGTATCAGTTACACCGAGGTGATGCTATCGCGGGCAAGCCCGGCTCCCACAGAAAGCTGGCTCCTACAGTTTGATTTTGCTTACTGCGCCGAGTAGATCTGGTCGAACACGCCACCGTCATTGAAGAATTTCGGTTGGGCAGTTTTCCAGCCGCCGAAGTCTTTGTCGATAGTCACCAGGTCCAGTTTCGGGAACTGCTGGGCGTATTTGGCGGCGACTTTCTCATCGCGTGGGCGGTAGAAGTTCTTCGCCGCAATCTCCTGTCCAGCCGGGCTGTACAGGTGCTTGAGGTACTCGGTGGCGATCTCGGTATTGCCCTTTTTCTCGGCGTTCTTGTCGACCACGGCCACTGGCGGCTCGGCGAGGATCGACAGCGAAGGTACAACGATGTCGAACTTGTCGGCGCCGCCGTCTTCCTTCAGGGCCAGGAAGGCTTCGTTTTCCCAGGCCAGCAACACGTCACCCTGACCGTTGTTGACGAAGGTGATGGTCGAACCGCGCGCGCCGGTGTCGAGGATCGGCACGTGCTTGAACAGCTCTTTCACGTATTCCTGGGCCTTGGCTTCGCTGCCACCGGCTTTCAGGCCGTAGGCCCAGGCGGCTAGGAAGTTCCAGCGGGCGCCGCCGGAGGTTTTCGGGTTCGGGGTGATCACCGACACGTCTTTCTTGATCAGGTCGCCCCAATCCTTGATGCCTTTAGGGTTGCCCTTGCGTACCAGGAACACGATGGTCGAGGTGTACGGGGTGC
This sequence comes from Pseudomonas sp. Ag1, assembly GCF_000278565.1. Lineage (NCBI taxonomy): Bacteria > Pseudomonadati > Pseudomonadota > Gammaproteobacteria > Pseudomonadales > Pseudomonadaceae > Pseudomonas > Pseudomonas sp. Ag1. The sequence goes on along the minus strand of NZ_AKVH01000090.1, from coordinate 79,307 downwards.
TGGCGTCCGGCAGGCGGGTTTGCCAGTTTTCCGGCAGGGTCTTGCCCAGTTTTGCGATTTCGTCGATGTCGCCGGCCAGGGCCAGGGTCACGACGTCGGCGCGCAGGCCGTCGATTACCGCGCGGCCCTGCTTGCCCGAACCACCGTGGGATTGCTGGATCTTGACGTTGTCACCCGGGTGCGACTGCTTCCAGAAGCTGGTGAATTCAGCGTTGTAGTCCTGGTAGAGCTCGCGGGTGGGGTCGTAAGACACGTTGAGCAGTTCGTAATCCTTGGCAACAGCGGAACCGGCAAACACGGCACTGGCCAGTGCTGCCAGGGCATAACGGCGAATCGACGACATAGAAGGCTCCTGAAATTCTTGGGTGTTGGCTTTTTTCTTATAGTTGCGGGTCTTGCAATCGAATCGCCGGAGTTGCTCAGCTCGGTTTGTTGCCCGGGTTCTGCAAACGGAATTTCTCTTTGCGTTCGATTTGTACTACCTGGGCGTTGTGCACAGTGATTTCCACCGCGCCAAACCGCAGATCGCGCAGGGCGCTCTGGATCTCGCGCAAAATGGCTGCTTCGTCCTGGCCGTCAACGCTACGTAGAGATGCGCTCATGGTCGTGCTCCTGAAATGAGAAGTGCCTCGCAGTGGCGGCACTGCTTGCGGCGTGAGGGCGATAGTAGATAAGCGCGGATATTCTTAAAAATACTATTTAAGAATGTTTATATAACCAGAAAGAATTTTCTGGTGGGACGAGGGGTTGCGAGGGGTTTTGCGGGACGACCCGTGAAATAAAGCCGTGTGGAGATCCAAATGTGGGAGCGGGCTTGCTCGCGAAGGCGGTGGGTCAGTGACAGATTTGCTGACTGACCCACCGCCTTCGCGAGCAAGCCCGCTCCCACATTTTGGCCCTGTTTGAAATCAGGACAGGCGGTGGTTAACGAATGGTCGGCGCCCTCGCCCAATCCAGCTCACTGGCCGGCATCGGCCGACCAAACCAGTACCCCTGGCCCAGGTCACAGCGCTGTTCCAATAGAAACCGCGCCTGCTCAACCTGCTCGATGCCCTCGGCATGCACCTGCATGCCCATGCTCTGAGCCAACGCGATCACTACCCGCACAATCGCCGCATCGTCTTCATCCCATGGCAACCCGGCGACAAAACCCTGGTCGATCTTGAGCTTCTGCACCGGCAAGCGCTTGAGCCGCAGCAGCGATGAATAACCGGTGCCAAAGTCGTCGATAGCCAGGCGTAAGCCGAGCTCACGCAGGCGATGCATTTGCTCAAGGGCGACTTCCGGGTCCTCCATCACCGCGCTTTCGGTGACTTCCAGCTCTAAAAGCGCCGGATCCAGCCCCGTGTCGTGCAGCACCTTGGCCACTTGCTCATACAGCTCACGCCGGGCAAACAGGCGGCTGGACACATTCACCGCGAGAAACGTCAACGGTGCACCGTCTGCCAGCCACTGGCACATCTGGCGACAGGCCTGGTCCATGACCCAGGCGTCGATGTCGGCAATCAGTCCGGTGCGCTCGGCAATCGGGATGAATTCCCCCGGCGGCACCAGCCCGCGCTCCGGGTGCTGCCAGCGCACCAGGGCTTCGACGCCGATCATTCGGCTGTCTTGCAGGTCGTGCACTGGCTGGTAGTAAACCCGCAGCTCCTGCTGATCCAGCGCGCGGCGCAGTTCACCGGCCATTTCCACGCGGTGCTGGGCGTGGGCGGTAAGTTCTTCGGTGTACAAGGCATAGCCTTCGCGGCCGGCGCTCTTGGCCTTGAACAACGCGGAGTCGGCGTTGCGCAGCAGTTGCTCGGCGCTCAGCGCGTCGCTGGGGAACAGGCTGATCCCGATGCTCACGCTGATAAACAGTTGATGGCCGTCGAAGATGACCGGTTCTTTCATCGCGTCGAGAATACGTTGCGCCAGGGCGGCGGCCTGGCCCACCTGTGGACAACTTTCCGCCAGCACCGCGAACTCGTCACCGCCCAGGCGCGCCAGGGTCACGCCGGGGCCGAACAGGCCTTGCAGGCGCTCGCCGACGGCCTTGAGCAACTGGTCGCCGACGTTATGGCCGAGGCTGTCGTTGATGATCTTGAAATGGTCGAGGTCGAGCAGCAGCAAGGCGCAGCCACGTTTATGGATCTGCGCGGAGGCCAGGGCCTGTTCGGCACGATCGGTGAACAGCAGGCGGTTGGGCAGGTCGGTCAGCGGGTCGTGATGGGCCAGGTGCGCCAACTCGCTCTCGGAGTGCTTGATGGCGCTGATATCGGAGAACACCGCGACGTAGTGGCTGATATGGCCCTGCTCATCACGGATCACCCGGATGGTCTGCCACTGTGGATAGATTTCGCCGCTTTTACGGCGGTTCCAGATTTCACCGCTCCATTCACCGTCACGTTCCAGCGTCTCGAACATCGCCTGGTAGAAACTGGCCGAGTGGCGCCCGGACTTGAACAGGCTCGGCTGGTGCCCCAGCACGTCTTCGCACTGGTAGCCGGTGATTTCGATAAAGGCCCGGTTGACGTGAACAATCAGCCCCAGGGCATCGGTGACCAGCACTCCTTCGCGGGTGCAATCGAACACGGCGGCGGCCTGGCGCAGGCGCTCGCGGTTTTCCTTCAGTGGCTGCTGGATCAGGTTCGCCCGGGCAAAGTGCGCGCAGAGCAGGTAGATCGCCAGGGCACTGAGGCTGACCCACAGGTAACCGCGTATCTGAAGCCAGCGGCCCAGCTCCACGGGTTCATCGATAAAGTTGATCAATACCTGATGGCTGAGCTGAATCCACACAATCGAAACCAGCAGGTACATCAGCCCGGCACGCAGGGCACCTCGGTATGAAAACAGCATATGTTCAGTAATCCTTACTAAAAAACCAGATTCGCCCTACAAAGGCTACGGATTATAGAATAAGAAACATCCAGTCACTCCTATCTGAAAGGGCGGCTGGTTTTATCTGTAGGCTTAGTGATAATGCGCAAGCTGGTTTTTTCTTTATCTGAGGGCCATACAGCCTATGTGGTACAACGGTTTTCTTGACTTGTCGGCCTGGCAACTGGTGGCAGTCACTCTGTTGATGACCCACGTGACCATTGTCGGGGTCACGGTCTATCTGCACCGCTATTCAGCCCACCGCTCCCTGGAGCTCAATGCTGGCCTGAAACACTTCTTCCGCTTCTGGCTGTGGCTCACCACGGCGCAGAACACCCGCGAGTGGACCGCTATCCACCGCAAACACCACGCCAAGTGCGAAACCGTCGACGATCCTCACAGCCCGGTGATCAAGGGCCTGTCCACCGTGCTGCGCAAAGGCGCCGAGCTGTATCGCGCCGAAGCCGAGAACCCCGAGACCCTGCGCATCTACGGCAAGAACTGCCCGGAAGACTGGATCGAGCGCAAGCTCTACACCCCGTACCCGCTGCTGGGCGTGGCGATCATGGGCGTGATCGACCTGCTGCTGTTCGGCACCATCGGCATCACCATCTGGGCCATCCAGATGATGTGGATCCCGTTCTGGGCTGCCGGCGTAATCAACGGCCTGGGTCATGCCATCGGCTACCGCAACTTCGAATGCCGCGACGCGGCGACCAACCTGATTCCCTGGGGCATCATCGTGGGTGGCGAAGAACTGCATAACAACCACCACACCTACCCCAACTCCGCCAAGCTGTCGGTGAAGAAGTGGGAGTTCGACCTGGGCTGGGCCTGGATCAAAGTGTTCAGCTTCCTGCGCCTGGCCAAGGTGCAACGGGTCGCGCCGATCGCCCACCGGGTCGAAGGCAAGGGCAGCCTGGACATGGACACCGCGATGGCGATCCTCAACAACCGCTTCCAGATCATGGCCCAGTACCGCAAGTTGGTGATTGGCCCGCTGGTCAAGCAGGAACTGGAAAAGGTCGATCACTCGGTGCGCCACCAATTCCATCGCGCCAAGCGCCTGCTGTCGCGGGAAACCAGCCTGCTGGATGACCGCCACCATGTGCGCATCCAGAGCATGCTGGAACACAGCCAGGCCCTGAAAGTGATCTACGAGAAGCGCCTGGCGCTGCAACAGATCTGGCTGAAAACCAGCACCAACGGCCACGACATGCTGGCGGCGATCAAGGAATGGGTGCACGAGGCCGAGGCGAGCGGGATTCAATCCCTGCGGGACTTTGCCCATCAGCTGAAGACCTATTCGCTGCGGCCTGCCGCGGTCTGATACGGCTGTAGCGAGCCGATTTTTTGTGGCAGGGGAGCTTCTGTGGCGAGGGAGCTTGCTCCCGCTGGAGTGCGMAGCGCTCCCARGATTTTGGGGCCGCTRCGCAGCCCAGCGGGAGCAAGCTCCCTCGCCACAACAAGCTCCTTCCCCATAGCAGCTCCTTCCCCACCGCAGCTCCTTCCCGACAGCAGCCCCCTCCCCACCGCAACTCCTTCCCCACAGCAAGCCCCTCCCCCCAACAAACTCGCTCCTACATGTTTCTGGCGCCATTTCTTGGTCGCCTCTAATCGGCGCTGATAACGGAACTTCGCAGCAAATTCCCCCTCTCAATCAACACTTCGCCATCCCGGCGGCCCTTGTTGTGACCGCTGCCCAACCCCGCGGCCTGCCCAGAGAGAGTTGTGCCGATGGTCCACGAAAAGACCTTCACCGACACCCCCGTCCTCGAACACCCACGACCGGCAGCCGCCGCTACGTTGCTGGCCCTGATGCATGCTCAGGGCGAAGTGGAACGGCTGAGTGAACGCGAGCAACTGCTGAGTTCGCTGTTGGTCAGTGTGAATGCCGTGCTCTGGGCAATCGAGTGGGACACTCGCCGCGTGCTGTACGTCAGCCCGGCCTATGAGCGGGTTTTCGGACGTACGGCGGGCATGTTGTTGACCGACTATCGGGAATGGCGCAACAGCATCCACCCCGAAGACCTCGACTACGCCGAGCACAGCCTGGCCCAGGTGCTGCATAGCGGCGCCGTGGAAGACCGCGAGTACCGCATCATCACCGCCGACGGGCAGATCCGCTGGCTCAGCGACAAGTGTTACATCAACCAGCAGGCCGAGCCTGGCCAGCCGGTGATCGTGGTAGGCATAGCCGAAGACATCACCGAAAAGAAGCAGCTGGAGCTCGAGCTGCACCGTCTGGCCACCACCGATGTACTGACCCGCAGCAGCAACCGCCGGCATTTCTTCGAGTGCGCCCACCACGAGTTTGAACGCGCCTGCCTGCAAGGCACGCCCCTGGCGTTCCTGTTGCTGGACATCGATGACTTCAAGGTGGTGAACGACACCTACGGCCACCTGGAAGGCGATCAGGTGTTGCAGCGTATCGCCGAGAGCGGTCGGGGAGTTCTGCGCCGTGGCGACCTGTTCGGGCGCATTGGCGGCGAAGAATTCGCCGCCATACTGCCCGGTTGTGCCCCGGAGATGGCAATGCAGGTGGCCGAACGCCTGGGGCACGAGATTGCGCAGCTGAGTTTCAGCCACGACGGTGAGAGCTTCGCGGTCACCGTCAGCCAGGGCCTGGCCAGCCTGACCGCCGAGGACGCCAATGTGGACAGCCTGTTTGCCCGCGCTGACGCGGCCATGTACGAGGCCAAGCGCCAGGGCAAAAACCGCGTGCTCCCCGGCTGACGCCACACGATGACCTGTGGGAGCCGGGCTTGCCCGCGATGCAGGCACCTCGGCGTGTTGGTTGTACCGGGATGATGCTATCGCAGGCAAGCCAGCTCCCACACTGGCACGCATCGCCTGCTAGGTTTTGCGCATACGCGTCAATTCCGGCAAACCCACCTTGAGCAAGCGTGCCGTCTTGCCTTTCGCCAATGCCTCGACGCCTTCATGCTCGGTCAGCCGCGCCAGTTGCGCCGCCAGGTTCATCACCAGCGCTTCGCGGGAATACACCCCGCCCTCCAGCGAATAAATCGCCGCGATCAACTGGCGCAACTCCAGCGGCAGGCGCCAGCGTGTGCGCAGTGCCGAACCATAGGCCGCGCCGAAGGTGTAGAGGGACTCGCCAATCGCTTCATCATCCAGTTCGCCACCGCCCAGCAGCCAGTCTTGCAGGCACCGCAGCAAGGCCAGGTCGCCAAGGCGATGGAGGATGCCGGCGCTGTAGCAGCGCTCGTGATCCAGGTCGAGCATGCGCGCCAGGCTGCGGGCGTAGTCGGCGGTGCGCTGGGACAGCTGCCAATGACGCTCGGCGTAATCCACAAGGCTCGGGTCGCTCAGTACCACGTTGTGCTTGAGGGCGAGCCCCAGGATCAGGTTCATGCTCTGCCCCGCCGCCAGCTTGTGCAGGGCCATGCCCAGGGTCTGTACCGGCGAACCGTGATGGCCGGCGCTGTTGGCGGCGGCGATCAACACGGCAGTAATCTGCGGGTCCATGCGCACCTGCTCTTCCAGGCGCTTGAGGTCCAGGCCCTCCGGCTCCAGGCTATGTTGCACCGCAGCCTGCACGTCGACCCGCAGCGGCGCGCCGTCGGAGGCTTCCCGGCGGCGCTCCAGAAACACCGGCAAGGTCATGCCCGGCGCCAGGGCCGGGACTTCGCAATACACCGTCTCACCTTCGTTCAGCAGCAAGTCCTGCAGGCGCTGGGTCAGGCTTTCCATGTTCAGGGGTTTGGTCAGGTACGCGGTCGGTGCCAGCGGCAAGGCTTCGCGCACACTGGCGCTGTCGTTGCGGGTACTCAGCAGGATAAACGGCAACAGCGGCGTACGCCGTTGCAGGCGCACGCTGCGCAGCAGGCTCAGGCCATCGACGCCGGGCAGCTCCCAATCGGCAATGATCAGGTCATAGGGTTTGTCACGCAGCAACTCGGTGGCCCGCTGGCCATCGGCACACACATCCAGCCGTGCGTCACAGCGCACATTCAGCAACACCTGCTTGAGCAGATCTCGGGACCAAGGGTCGGCCTCGGCAATCAACACACGGGGTACAGCCGGTAAATCAACAGCAGTCATCCAGCACGCTCCATCGGCAATACCAGCACCTTAGACAAAGGAGCCGCCTGCGTACAATGAACAACGGCTGAATACCGTTCATCGGGCACAAAAAAACCCGCCTAAGCGGGTTTTTTGTCGATCAGGTCAACTTTTGATCACAGCTCGGAGAAGCACTCTTCGATGATCGCCAGGCCTTTGTCCAACTGCTCGTCCGGCGAAGTCAGCGGAACCAGCACGCGCAACACGTTGCCGTAGGTGCCGCAGGACAGCAGGATCAAGCCCTTGTCACGCGCCTTGGCCACCACGGAAGCGACAGCAGCGGCGTTCGGCTTATGGCTGTCGCCATCTTCGAACAGCTCGACCGCAATCATTGCGCCCAGGGCACGCACTTCGCCGATCACCGGGTACTTGGCCTGGATAGCTTTCAGACCGGTCACCAGGCGCTCGCCCACAGCCTTGCAGCGGTCCAGCAGGTGCTCTTCTTCGAACACTTCCATCACGGCCAGGGCCGCGGCGCAAGCGATCGGGCTGCCAGCGTAAGTGCCGCCCAGGCCACCTGGCGCAATGGCGTCCATGTATTCAGCCTTGCCGCATACACCGGCCAGCGGGAAGCCGCCTGCGATGGATTTGGCGAAGGTGGTCAGGTCGGCGGCAACGCCCATCTGTTCCATGGCGAAGAAAGTACCGGTACGGCCGGCACCGGTTTGCACTTCGTCGGCGATCAGCAGGATGCCGTGCTTGTCGCACAGTTCGCGCAGGCGCTTCATGAAGGATTTAGGCGCGACGTAGAAACCGCCTTCGCCCTGCACCGGCTCGATGATGATGGCAGCGATATCACGCGGCTCGGCATCGTTCTTGAAGATGCGTTCGATGCTGGCGATGGAGTCGTCATCGCTCACACCGTGCAGTTCGTTCGGGAACAGCGCGCGGAACACGCCGCCTGGCATCAGGCCCATGCCGGCCGAGTACGGCACGACTTTGCCGGTGAGGCCCAGGGTCATCATGGTGCGACCGTGGTAGGCGCCGGTGAACGCGATCACGCCGGCACGGCCAGTGGCGGCACGGGCAATCTTCACGGCGTTTTCTACCGCTTCGGAACCGGTGGTGACCAGCAGGGTTTTCTTGGCGAAATCACCCGGCACCTTGGCGTTAACTTTTTCGCACAGCTCAACGTACGGCTCGTAGGCCAGTACCTGGAAGCAGGTGTGAGTCAGCTTGTTCAACTGTTCGGTCACGGCGGCGATGATTTTCGGGTGCACATGGCCGGTGTTCAGCACGGCGATACCGCCGGCGAAGTCGATGAACTCGCGACCTTCAACGTCGGTCACGGTGGCGTTCTTCGCCGACTCGGCGAAGATCGGGTGAATCTGGCCAACACCGCGTGGTACAGCGGCTTCGCGGCGTTTCATCAGGGATGCGTTGGTCTTGCTCATAAAGTCCTCATTCGCCACTCATCGGGTGGCGTGGTCCAAGGAATACGTGGCGGGGAGGCAACTACGGCAGCATGCGATGATCGACTGCCACAGCTTTCCCGGCCACTACGAATAACGGGGTGAAACACGCAAAGGGACAGCGCTCTCGTGCCCTTTGCGTTTGCAACAATGCCTTGCCGGGCTTAAATGCCCAGGCAGAGGTATTTGATTTCCAGGTAGTCCTCGATCCCGTACTTGGAGCCTTCACGGCCCAGGCCCGAAGCCTTGATGCCGCCGAACGGCGCCACTTCGTTGGAGATCAACCCGGTGTTGACGCCGACCATGCCGTATTCCAGGGCTTCAGCCACACGGAACACACGGCCCAGGTCGCGGGCATAGAAGTAGGAAGCCAGGCCGAACTCGGTGTCGTTGGACATCGCGATCACTTCGGCTTCGTCTTTGAAGCGGAACAGCGGCGCCAGTGGGCCGAAGGTTTCTTCCTTGGCCACGGCAGCATCTTTCGGCACGTTGACCAGGATGGTCGGCTCGAAGAAGTTGCCTTCCATCACCTTGCCGCCAGCCAACAGGGTCGCGCCTTTGCTCAGGGCGTCAGCGATGTGCTCCTGAACCTTGGCCACGGCCTTCTCGTCGATCAGCGGGCCGGTGGTGGTGCCCTCTTCCAGACCATTGCCGATCTTCAGCTTGGCCACCGCCACTTTCAGTTTCTCGGCGAACGCGTCGTACACCGAATCCTGGATGTACAGGCGGTTGGCGCAGACGCAGGTCTGGCCGTTGTTGCGGTACTTGGAAATGATCGCGCCTTCGACGGCCTTATCCAGGTCTGCGTCGTCGAACACGATGAACGGCGCGTTGCCGCCCAGTTCCAGGGAAACCTTCTTGATGTCCTTGGCGCATTCGGCCATCAGCTGGCGACCGATTTCGGTGGAGCCGGTGAAGGACAACTTACGCACGATCGGGTTGCTGGTCAGCTCGCTGCCGATATCGCCGGCGCTGCCGGAGACCACGCTGAACACACCTTTCGGAATCCCGGCACGCTGGGCCAGTTCAGCCAGGGCGAACGCGGAGAACGGGGTTTGCGACGCAGGCTTGAGCACCATGGTGCAACCGGCAGCCAGGGCCGGGCCGGCTTTACGGGTGATCATCGCGGCCGGGAAGTTCCACGGCGTGATGGCAGCGGTAACGCCGATTGGTTGCTTGATCACGATCAGGCGCTTGTCCGGCTGGTGGCCGGGAATCACATCACCGTAGACGCGCTTGGCTTCTTCGGCGAACCACTCGATGAACGAAGCGGCGTAAACGATTTCGCCCTTGGCTTCGGCCAGCGGCTTGCCTTGTTCCAGGGTCATCAGGCGAGCCAGGTCATCCTGGTTCTCGATGATCAGCTCGAACCAGCGGCGCAGCTTGTTGGCGCGGTCCTTGGCGGTAAGTGCACGCCAGGCCGGCAGGGCCTTGTCAGCTGCTTCAATGGCGCGACGGGTTTCGGCGGCGCCCATTTTTGGCACGGTACCGAGGATTTCGCCGGTAGCGGGGTTGTTGACCTTGATCGTTTGACCGTTGTCCGCATCGACCCAAGCGCCATCAATGAAGGCTTGCTGGCGGAACAACTGGGTGTCTTTGAGCTGCATGTCGGCTTTCCTTAACAGCACCGCGCACGCGCGGAGCGAATTAGAGTTGTTGAAAGGCGCCTTGAGGGCTGCCGTCAGGGAAATCATTCACTGGGCGCAAGCACGTAAATAGCGCACGAAAGGACAAATGTGCGGTTCAGCACCCAGGCAGGAGCGTTTGAAATCTCAAACGAATCCTAGGATCAATGGGGGTGCAGGGCAATAGTCTGTTCGAAAAAAAGAACGAAAACGGCGCATTTGCTCGATTTTTCTGATCAGCGTGTTTCGGGCGAGTTCCACCGTATTGCGCCGAGATGCCCGGCACAGGGCGTCAGCGGCGCGTATTCCTACCGGTGGCCGGGCGAAAAGCGGCATGGACGCCCAAGGTCGACATGGGTATGATGTCGCCCGCACAAGCATCCGTAGCTCAGCTGGATAGAGTACTGCCCTCCGAAGGCAGGGGTCGTGGGTTCGAATCCCGCCGGGTGCACCAGATACAGATGAAAAAGCCCCAGGTCGAAAGGCCTGGGGCTTTTTTGTGGGCGTCGATTCAGGGTTTCTGCAACGCCTCCAACCGCGCCGGCAAGTCTTCCTTGGGAAAGCGCTTATGCAACTCCAGCAGCTTCTCATCCGCCGCCTTCGCCTCTCCCGCCTGCCGCAACCGCAGGATTTCCTGCAGCCCTTGCTCCAATGGCGGCAGCACAACAGCCGAGCGCTTGCTCATCTTCGCCACCGGCTCATCCGCCAGCGAGCCCGCGACTTCTGCCTGCACCTGCGGCGCACTGTCAGCCTGCGGAGCCACGGAGAATCGAGCCATCGGCGCGGCTGCCGGGGCCGGGCGGGCCAGGTCTTGCGGAGCCGCCGCGTAAGTCCCTGTGGATAACTCCGGCCGCGGCACCGGCGAGCGCGTGACCAAACCAATCATCAGGGCCACACCCGCGACGGTGGCAAACGCCATCTGCCAGCGCGGCCGTTGGCAGGCCTGTAACCAACGCTGCCACAGGCCGGGTTGCCGCACCGGCGCTTCACGGTGGGCGGTGGCCAGGATGAAGGCGTCCAGGGAAGCCGGCGGCTCGCCGCTGGTGTGTTGACGGAAATGCTCGATCAGCAGCTCGTCGTTCGAGTCCTGGGTATGTCGGGGGTCAGTCATGCGGGTACCTCCTCGGCCAGCAGTCGGCGCAGTTTCTGCTGGGCGTAACGCAAGCGGCTTTTTACCGTTTCCAGTGGGGCGCCGGTGAGCGCGGCGATTTGTGGCACTTCCAGCTCGCCATGCAGGCGCAGCAGGAACACTTCGCGCTGGTCTTCGGGCAAGTCTTGCAACGCGCTGTCCAGGCGCGCCTGATCACGGCTCAGGCTCAGCAGTTGCTCAGGCCCGGCGCTGTCGTCGGGCTGGCCGTGAAGCTGCTCATCGTAGCTGTCGTGCAGCGGGTTGTGGATGCCGTGCTTGCGCCAGTGGTCGATCAGGCGGTTGCGGGCAACCTGGAACAGCCAGGTGCGAAAACTCGCCCGCCCCTGTGGCTCGCTGGTGCTGCGGATCAGGCTGAGCCAGGTGTCCTGGAACACTTCCTCGGCCAGTTCGGCCTTGTTGCTCAAGGACACGAGAAAACGGTACAGGCCCTGTCGATGCCGCGCGTACAGGGCCTCGAACGCTGCACCGTCGCCGCTGCGGTAGCGGGACAGCAAGGCTTCGTCGCTGGGTGAATCCATCAGGTGGCGCACTCCTTTGAGGTGGATCAGTGTCTGGCCGGGGCCTGGAGGCTCTGGGCCAATTCGACCAGTTGCACAAACTCGCCGCGCAAACCAAAAGGGTCGTCGCCCCGTGCGGAACGTGCCAGTGCGGCCGTGTCCTTGATACTCATGCTGCCAGTGTAGCGGCCATCACCCTTGAGTTGCTGGGCGAAGGCGGCCACGGCGGCAGAGAAGCGCAGGTCGTCGCTGGGTTTGCCGCTGTGCTGGTTGCTGATCGGGTGTTCGATCAGTCGGCTATCGCCGCCTTCCGCTGGTTTGTAGCGTACCCGCAACATCGCCAACTCATCAGTTTTACCGTCAGCCTTGGCCGCCGATGCGTAGCGCAGTGGCTCCAGCCAACCCTGTTCACCCTTCGGGACAATTTCATACAACGCGGTCACTGTATGCCCTGCACCGATTTCGCCGGCGTCGACCTTGTCGTTGTTGAAATCCTCACGCTTCAGGGCGCGGTTTTCATAGCCCAGCAATCGGTATTCACTGACCTGTGCCGGATTGAATTCCACTTGCAGTTTCACATCCCGGGCCACCACGGCGAGGGTTGAGCTGAGCTGGTCCACCAGCACTTTGCGGGCTTCGCGCAGGTTGTCGATATAGGCGTAGTTGCCATCACCGGCATCGGCCAGTTGTTCCATCAGGTGTTCGTTGTAGTTATCCACACCGAAGCCGAGGGTGGTCAGGGACACGCCGCTTTTGCGCTGGTCGACGGCCATTTGCTTGAGGCTGTCGAAGTCACTGACGCCCACGTTGAAGTCGCCATCGGTGGCCAGCAGGATGCGGTTGATGCCTTTGTCGATAAACCCTTCGCGGGCCATTTGGTAGGCCATTTCGATCCCCGACGCGCCTGCGGTGGAGCCGCCGGCGGTAAGTTGGTCGATGGCATTGCGGATCGTGGTTTTGTCGCGGCCCGAGGTGGGCTTGAGCACCACCCGCGATTCGCCGGCGTAGACCACCAGCGAGACGCGGTCCTGGTCGCGCAGTTGGTCCACCAGCAATTTCAGGGTGCTCTTGACCAGAGGCAGGCCTTCGCGGCGATTCATCGAGCCGGATACGTCCACCAGGAACACCAGGTTGGCCGGTGCCAGGTCTGCCACCGCGCGGTCCGAGGCCTTGATGCCGATGCGCAACAGTCGGGTGTGGGGGTTCCAGGGTGACGGTGCTACTTCAGTGGTCACGCCAAAGGGCGAGCCGTCGGTGGGCAAGGCGTAGTCATAAGGGAAGTAATTGACCATCTCCTCAAGTCGCACAGCACCTTCGGGCGGCAGGCTGCCTTGATTGAGGAAGCGTCGTACGTTGGCATAGCTGCCGGTGTCGACATCGACGCTGAAGGTGGAGACCGGTGTTTCGGCAACGCTGCGAATCGGGTTGTCCGGGAGGTTCTGATAGTGCTCCCGAGGCTCGGTCTGGTATTGCATGGCGATCGAGTCGTTCATGACCAATCGCGACGCCATCGGTGCAGGCGCAACCATCCGCTTGACCATGGCCCCCTGGACGCTGGCGGGCTCACTTTGCACCTCCACGACAGGCGCCGACTCAGCGGGCTTGGCCACGTCACGGGATGAAGAGAGCCCACACCCGGCAAGCGCCACCAGCAGGGTCACGGTGAAGCCTTGGGCGGCAGGGCGTAACAGCAGAAGAGGACGGGACATGGGCTGAACCTCGTGAATGAATGATCCGTTCACAAGGTCAGACGCAAGGGGCTGGCGATTCGGGTTAAAGCAACTTAGAGCGACGGAATATTTCCCGTCGCTGCCACAGTCGCCACCGGGACACGCTCGTTAGGCGCAGTTACGTCATACACATGCTGCTCACAGCCCTTCCCGATAATCACGAATTCCACCAGGTAAACCTTTTGCTTCTCAGGCTTGAAGGTCGAACTCATGGGGCCGCACTCATACACATAGGTTTTGACGAGGCCGACATAGTTGGCGTTGTAGACCCGTGACTCGCCGATCACTTCAAAGGGCTGCCCCGGGTCAGCCTGCACTTCCAACTGCGGGAAGCGTTTGGCGACGGCGCTGTTGCCCACTTCGTTCATCTTGGCGATCCAGCCGAATACCTTGCCACGGCCGGAATCCACCACCGTCCCGAGGATTTCCGGACGCTGATCTGCATCGGAACTACGGCGTACGGAGAACTGCACCGGATAGGTAAAACCGGTTGCCTTCATGATGACCTTGGCGTGTTCGGCGTCCACCTCGACCTTTTTCTGCTGCAACTGGACGCCGTCCGTCAGCAGGCTTGGCGAGGAGTTCCTGGCAGTGGAGTGGCAGCCGGCCAAGACCAGGGCGAGGATTAAGAGTGAGGTCTTTTTCATGGGTTACTTCCTTGAGCACATTTAAAAGTCTGGCTCGGGCTACGTGGGAGAACCGCAGCCCGATGCCGTTTTCTATCGGCCGTAATACTTAAAACGCGTACCGCGCCTTGAGCATGACCCCATCGGCATCAAAACCACTGCGGGCCTGGCGGGTGTAGCTGGCACCCACGGTAAAGTCCGACACCTGGTAGTTCACGCCGACACTGGCTTCATAGCTGTCACGCGCCACCGAAGCGCCGGTGACGGTGAACGCAGAACCGCCGAGCACATAGCTGGAGGTTTGTGCGACGCGATCACCCATCAGGTCGTGATACGCCATCAAGGTTGCTTCCGGCTGCAAGCTACCGGCACCCATGGGCAAGTTGCCCGCCAAGCGCACACCAGCGCCCAGCTCGCCCACTTCATAGCGTTGCGACTGGGTGCTCAGCGCGGCCGAGGAGCCCTTCTCGTTGAAACCGTCCATGCGCACGTTGGCGTAACGCGCTGCCACGCGCGGCTCGATCACCACGGCCTGCGACGGCTTGAAGCTGTAGCCGCCGATCACACTGGCAGACAGCACATTGCTGTCGTAACTGCCCTTGGCTGTGGTGCCGGCGATATGGCGTTTGCTGTCGTTGTCGTTATGGCCATAGCTGAGGCTGCCGTCGACAAACCAGTTTTGCAGCGACCAGTTGCCGTACAGCGACAGCGCATGGCCCTCCACATCGGTCTTGTTGCCGAGGTCGGAATGGATGTTGGAGTTAAGGTAGCTGTACGCCACGCCCAACGTGGTGGTGTCGTTCAAGCGCCCGTCCACACCCACGGCCATGCCGCTGCTGTTGGCCGAGTAGCCGTTGTTGCCGCCACGCCCGTCCTGGTCCATGTTGCTGCTCAGGCCCTGCACCCACACGCCGCCGGTTTGATGGCTTTCGCGCTGGTCGGTGAGGCGGTTGAAGATCGCGCCGTTGACCACGGTCTGGCCCGACAACGCCACGTCCAGGGCGCCGCGATTGACGTCCGGCTTGAGTTGTTCGCTGACCTGAGCAAGCTGCTGTGCTGTGCCGGCGTCAGCCAGGGTTTGGAACACTGGGTCGTTCTGATTGAGTCCGCTCAGTACGTCGTTTTTAAAGGTGTTCACCGCCGTCGCTGACGCAGCGCCGGCGCCCACCGCGGCGAGCTCCTGCTGCACTTGCTGGTTGTCTTTAACCGCCACCACGGCCTTGACCGTTTGCGCGTCGGCCGAGTAGCTCAGCACGTTCAGCAGAGAGGACGAGCTGGCCACAGACAGGCCATTGTCTTGCACGCTGGTGGCTTGCAACAGGGTGTACTGAGTGCCGTTGTTGGTGCTGGCGAAGTCGCCCGGCTTGGCGCTCACGGTCAGCTTCGAAGCCTGGGCGAAATTCGCTGCACCGTTGACGGTCAGGTACGGCGTGGTCGGCACTACGCTGTCGGCCAGGTGGATATCAATACCTGCGCCGCTAGCAACGTTGAGGTTGCCAGTGATCGCAGTACCGGGCGCCGACAGGTTCAGCGAGCCCGAGTTGACCGATACCGGCGCGATGATGCGGCTGCCGGTGAAATCGGCCTGGCCTGCGACATTCACCGCGCTCAAGTTGAGCAGGTCGCCGGTGATTTTGCCGCCGGTCCAATTCAGCGTGGCAAGGTTGGCGGCGTCGATGGCGATGCCGGCGTTACTGCGGATCTCGCCGGCTTGCTGGTTGATCTCGAACGCCGAGGTCTGGTCCGCGGCATCTACATGAATGGCTGTGCCATCGGCGCTGATCGTGCCGCGGTTAACGATGCCGCGCGCGCCGGTCGCGCTGTTCTGGGCAAAGGTTGCCCCGGCAAACTCGAAGGCATTGGCGTTGGTGCCCGTGGCCTCGACGGTGCCGGTGTTGAGGATGTAGTCGACCGAACCGTTTAGAAACATCACCGTCTTGGCGTCATTGCCGTTGGCAGAAAGCAGGCCGCTGTTTTCGATGCGCAGAGGGTTGGTGTCGGTTTCCACCTCGATGCCCCAGGCGCCCTCGCCCGTCGCCTTGAGCGTGCCGGCGTTGAGGATTTTGCCGCCGACAGTGGTCCCCAGATTGTTCTGGCGGTCGAGGATCAGGCCGATGGCGTAATCACCGTTCATGTCGATCACACCGGTGTTCGAGACGTCGCCGGCGATGGTGGTGCCATGCAGGTAAATGCCTTCACCGCCATCCACGTAGGAAGGTGAAGCCGGCGGGCTCAGGGGCAGCGTGGAACGGATGGTGCCGGAGTTGATGACACTTCCACCGATGGTCGTCGCGCCGATCTCAAGCCCCTCGTAACCCCCATTTTTCATAAGAATGTTGCCCGCCTGGACCACGTCCCCGGTGACAGTTCCCGGGCTCAGGTTCTGCGGGCCCGACCAGAACAGCGGGTCCAGGGCAATCGCACGGATGGCGGCGCCCTGGGAATCCAGAGTGATGTCGGCACGGTTGATCAACGAACCCTGGATAGTGGTGTTGGCCACACCCAGTCCGGCAGGGTTGGTGGTGGTCGGCACCACTACTTCGGAGAACGTCCCGTTGATAATCAATGACTCATTAAAGGTCTCGCCGACCCAAATGTTCTTGCCCTGCCCCAGGTCGAATTCCACCGCCAGCGCTTGCGAACTGATTGCGCCGACCATGAGTGCCAACAGGCTTTTCTGGAACTGCTTACGCTTCATTTCAAACTCCATGAACTACATTAAAAGCCGCCAATAGGCCCGGCGGCAGTAGGTGTACTAAGCGAGGGATCAATTGATCCGAATGCATTCCCCCAGGGTGCCTTCCTGAAACGCAGGCGCGCGCCTGTGCACCACAGCGGGCGGTGACAGAAAAGAGGCTTGGGGGGCGAGGTTCACATTAATCCTTAATGTCATTTGAAAACGCTGCAGTCCATGCAGCCCGACCGGTTGCGGGTGGGCGGGGTAAAGACACTGGGATATACAAAATGTTCAAGGTGCTCGGCGGGTTCTATCAAACTGCTCGCGTCAGGATCAGCCACCGCAAGCCACGCGGCGACCTCTCGCTGGTCTACTTGAGCTCCTTCACCAGATAACTCCCGGAGATCTGCGTGATACCCATCAACGCGCGGCGCAACGCCTCAGGATCAGTGCGATAAGTGAGCGGCGTGTAACCGTAGACATTCTGGCCATTGAACGGCGTGATCGACTCCACCGTGCGCCAGAGCATCTCGTCGCCACGGTCCATGCGCGCCACCACGGTTAGCGTCGGGTAGACCACGCTGCTGAAACCCTGGGTCAGGCGAAAGCCCCACTCGCCTACCGTCAGTTGAATCTGCGCATCGGCCGGCTCGTCGTCACCCACCACTTTGAGCGATGACGTCTTACCCAAGGCATCGATAAAGGCCTGCTTGAGCAACACGCCCAAGTCGATATTTTCGGCGTCCATCACCGTGAGGATCGCGGCCGGCGTCGACATCTCGGCCAGTTGCCCTGCCTTCATGCCGGCGGCAAACCCCGCGCCGCTCAAGGCCGCCGTGCCCAGCTTGGACGCGCCGCTGGCCATGCCGACGCCCGCACCAAGCCCGGCGCCCAGGGCCGCACCCCAGGCTTGTTCACGGCCCATGTAGACCATGTTCTTTTCCCACTTTACGGGCAGCACTTTGACCGTCTTGACCTGTGCGCGATGCTCGGGCGTGAGGGGCTGGCTGACGCAGCCGCCGAGGATGAGGGTGGAGAGGAGAATCAGGAGAAGGTTTTTCACATCAGTCCTTTAATGTTGGTGGTGGGTGGATGCGTTTAATCATCGCCAGGGTGTCGGCAATGGGGGTGAAGACATGAGGCATTGGGAGTGGGCCAGTACTTTGCTGCCTTGCGTGGGTTTGGGTGCGGGCTTATAGTCCGGGCCGTCGCCCACATGGCGATTCAGGTTTGGCGACCTGACAACAGAGCGCAAAAGCATCCCGCTTCTATGCAGGTGTTTTTGCACCCGCAAAGCTGTGCATGATATGGCGGCTGTGCGCGGGAGACCTTCGGGTCTGCCGGTTTTCTCTGTTGCCGGTTCGCCAACCTGCGTACGGCCGCCACCCATTCGTTTGGCGACGAATGAGTGGTGGCTTAATCCACCAACAGAGTACTGACAATGAATCGATACATGCCCCTCACGGGCCACGACTGCACCGTCCCCGCCCTGCTTATCGACACCCATGCGCCCCTCGATGTCCTCCACGACGCCGCCGTGTACCGGATTCGCGCCGTCACCCAACTGCTGGAAAACCTGGCCTTCCGCGACCAACTCAGCAGCGATGCTGTGGTGCTTCAAGACTTCGCCCAATTGCTGGCGATTCCGCTGCGCGATGGGTGTGATTTGCTGGATGTCATCAGTCGCAGACTCAATACCGATCCATCCTGAGTAAAAGCCGGGCGGCCTGGGTGCCGCCCCTTTAACTCGGTTAAACAACCTCACTTACCATGAAGCAAAACTTTTAAAGCATCTTTAGAAACGCACACTATGCGTGCCCACTCTTCTTTTTCCAAATACTCTTTATCAGAAAGATCAGGACCATACTTATCAAAAAGCGCGTCAATAGCTTGAACCACGTCCTCGATGGCTCTAGCTTCCTGATCATTTTTCAAAACTAGCCCTATCCAAGTGTATGCATTTTCAGCGAGCCCTGTATCGTCATATAAAAAATGTATTGTGTAATCAAGTTCATCATAAGCTAAATTCGGCGATGAACGTTCTACCCAGGCACGGAACTGGTAATCTGAGTCCGACAAACCTGCCAGATAGGAAACCAGCTCCTCTCTCATACTCGGAAATTTTAACTCGGAGAGTTCCAAGTTTTCCATTTTTTATACTCACTCTAGGCAAAGGGGACGGATTTATTTAATTGACCTAGCTGGAGTTTTTAAATCTAATATTTAAACAAATCCGTCACTTTTACGTCCTAAATAAATCCTTGCCCTTTACGTTAAAGAGCAACTCTGCCAGCATTAAAACGTGGATTGCCCCCTATTTTCCAAAACGTGTGCAGATAGATAAACACTCAACTTATCAGACAAGCCTATCCGTTCAATATAAGCAACAATATATACAGCAGAGCTCTCGTCCGCCTCACATACCGGCTCAGACATTTGCTCTTGTAGCCCTACAATCTTATAGGCCTTATTGGCAAAAAAACCGATCACCAACAATATTAAAATTAAACTATTTTGTTCTACGCTTTCAGATGCAAAATTTCCTTCTGCCAGCGGTCCGCTCTGCATATCATCGGAGTCTAGATAATATGCTAATTCATCAGCACTGAGCCCTCGATCAGACAACCATCGCCAACACTTATCAACTGCCTCCTGACATTTTTTTTGCGTATCACTCGCCGAGTCAAGGTTACGTAGAGCATAATCAAGCAACAGAAGGAAAATTGAGGCTTTCTTTACCCACATCATACTGTCAATGACTTTAAGCGCTTCTTCATTGTCCATTAACTATTCTCCCATCTTTAACTAGGACTGTTAGACGATTTGGCATTGCTGCCCCTCCCTCAGCGGTAACTCTTAGCAGAAGAGTAGGATAGCGCTGACTGAATTGTTTAACCACCCCATTCAGGTCACTATTACCCGTCAAACCTGCACTACACTTATTACAGATACCACTTGCATTTGGTTAAAGGGGACGGATTTATTTAATTAACTCATAAGAAATTTTTAATATTTAAATAAATCCGCCCCCTTTACGCTGTTATATCATCGACCGAGAAATAGGGGGTCAGACCACTATTAATACTTTAATTAGAAAACCGTGGCCTGAACCCTATTTCCCGCGCCCGATTCTCGCTCTAATTCACGCGTTAAACAAAACTTCTCTCAGCAAGTCCTGCCTCTCTGCCTGAGCCCCTACGGCTGCAGTGAAGCACTGATTATAGGCAGCAATCTTCAAAACGCCGCCCAAATCTTCTACTGCAAAGCAGTCGATATCCATTAACTTCTTTTCGTCGACACCCACTAACTGAAGCAAGGATTTGCTTACCCACATGAAAGCGCCAACCGCCTCAATGTAGCCGTTTCTTAAAACCCAACGCCCAGGATTTTTTGATATATCTACGACCTCTTGGGTCAGCGGAAAAGGCAGCCCATTACTTTTCTTGGGCAGATGAGCGTGTTCGACGCGCTCAACTTCAAAGAGCGTAAGACTCTCGGCATTTTGCCATCGATCATACTCGGCGTCGTAAATTCGAGCCTGAACAAAGCCGGGCTCATCGATTAAAGCTTCAATCAAGGTCTGTGCAACTTCAATCGAATTCGCCAGGTGTTTCATATCAAGCCGATAAAACGCTTTATCTGCCACATACGAAAACTCGACAGAACCGTTTGCCAGCTCAATAAAAAAACTCTGACACTTGTTTTTCTCCAAGTAATTCGAAACGTCCGCCAACCCTATTTTCTTGCCGGTAAAGCCATCAATGACGGTATCCTCATTAAAGTTTTTGAGCTGTTGTATTAGCCGCCCCCATACAACTGAAGCGCCATCATGTAGCCTCTCGCTAAAGACAATTTCAATTTCAGCCATATGATTAGCCACCGAACTCTTTAATAATCACAGTAATATTACGTTGCTTTCCATACTCTATAAGCTTGCTCGCGTCAGCCATTCCGCCCGGTTGAACTCGGATGTCCAAAATTTTCGTTGCCGGTACGCCATCCACGGTAATTTTTGAACTTTGCAAGGTGTCCATATGGGTTCTCATGTCATAAGACCACCCTTTACCTCGGGTATCAATCGTTTTCAAACTCACCACATTGGGTCAAAGGGGACGGATTTATTTAATCAACTCATCTGGATTTTTAAATATTTAAATAAATCCGTCCCCTTTACGCACTTGGTATTTTTCCGTAAGGGTTCGCAGCATTTGCGTTGACAAATATCTTTCCACCAGGCTCAACCACGCGAGTAGCTTCCGGAAGAAAATCCATCATTGAGTTAGTACCACCTGCACTCTTGGGAATGAATGGGTTACTAGCAACAATCTCTCCCACCGAACTATCCTTGAAAGGAAGTTTCGTTGCGTCCGCTCGAATACCAGACTGAATATCTGCTCGGACATCCACGTTTATAGCACCAGGAGTTTGAGCATTCTTCCCACCAAATAACTCAACAGTGGGTTTCCCACCAGAACTAGCTAATTCTCCTGTCGCTTTTGCACCGAGCCTTTCTCAACCATTTTTTAAACGCAGAATCGTTATTCAACTGAAAGACATTATTCTTTTTTCTAAGAAATCGATAAAGTTTTTCGCATACAAACTAGAAGTTTGATCAGAAAGTTCAAGCCTATAAACAGGATACTCTCCATCATTAAGACCATCGTCCGTGGCAAAATAAAATGATTCCCCTGCACCCGGCGGTTCGCAGATAAATAGCCTCTCCTTCCCACACAACCCATTTCGACCGTTAACGATTGACATATAAACGATATCCCCCCCCCTTACACTATCAAAATCCATTTCGTAGATACTATAAATCTCCTCCCCAGATATTTCCCCGCCAGAATAACACTTCAGCCACCATTTATAGCTATCAGGCAACTTCAACCCAAGACGAGCTTCAGCTTTATAAATCCACTCATCAGCAATCCCGTCACCATAATCAGCAAACTCAACGTAATCCGACTCTTTAATAAGATTAATTATTCTCGAATAATCCACGCCTAATTACTCCCCGCTCCGAGCCCGCAACTTCCAATAATCCGACTGATAAGAGTTAAACTCTTTAGCCTGCTTTGTCAATGTTTTTGCATTCAAATCCGTAGGAACTGAAACATAGTCAGTCGTAGGGTTTCTGTATTCTGCAGAGTCTTTGTAACGAGTATACCTAAAGCTTTGAGCGGCATTGGATGGGACATGAAGAACACTGCTATTCTGGCTATGGAAAACAGAACCAACTTCTGCAAGTGAACCACGAGTACCAGCGAATCCATTAACTTCAGTTTGCGAGAGATGATGTAACTCAACTGATTTCCCATCATACCCAATTGGTGCTCGACCCGAGGCCATCCTCTCAAGGTTTGAGCCTTCAACAGTTTTACCTCGTACTCTCCAGGTCGATAGGGCCTCTGGGTCAAAGAGGTCGTTACGTTGATAAACAGTCCTATCTAGAACTGTTGTTTTATTCCAAAAAACATCAACTTTAGGCGTCGTACTTGCAACATTACTACCCGCCGTCGTGCCCGTACCAGCAGAACCTAGCCCTTTTGCACCACTGGCAAGCTCTCCAGCTAACTTACCATTAAAGTATTTACTCGCGCCGCCAAACAGAGCCGCCTGAGCTGCGGATTTCGCCGTGCTCCATGCCAGGTCAGACGTTACGCTCGACTCTCCTGGAAAGGTTTCCGGAAAGAAAGAAGCTAGCACTCGGTCGGGCTCATTGGATTTAAAATCCGCCGTAATCCGGCTAGCAGAATCCCATGCCCCCACCATCGAGGTGGTGCCAAGCGCTCCTAAGCCGATGGGTAAGGCACAGGTAACAACGCCAACACATGCGGGTGACGACATCACCATCCCGGTATATGCAGTAGCCCCTCCGACTAGGCCAAGGGCAGTGTCTTTGCTTGCTCCAACGACCTGCACCGCCTTGCCGTGAGCATTGAGCGTATCGTCGCTCCAATCCTGCCAACTACGGCCACCAAACTGGCCGGTCGCCTCAAGTAACGCGATCTCCTCACTAAAAGTGGCGCCGCGATCCTGAAGTGCCTTGAAGTCCTTATAGGTTTCATCGTTGGTCGGGATCGACTCTGCGCAACTAACCAAAGCGCAGGCCGCCGCATTCAAACGATCAGCCTTTTCCGGATGGAACCGTCGCTGTTCATCCAACGCATCGGCTTGAGACTTGTGAAGCTGGTGGTTGTACTGCGTGGCATTTTTCGCCACCCAGCCACCCTTCTCCAATTTGCTAGCATCTGCATCTTTTTGTGTGGCCGCAGCTAAAACACCGACCAGTTGAGAACTCATGGACAACAATGTCTTGTCGCCCTTCACGATGTCGTTAAGCTGTACGACCAGTGCCTCATTGGCGCCGGCTGCCAATGCGCCTGTACGGAAATCTCCACCCGTTGCTTCGGCCAAGAGGCCACCGACCATCGCATGAATCGCGATCTTGGGAATTGAACCGTTTTCGATGTTCCACTTTTTCGTGTAGTCGCCGACGGCATTGAAGCTGGCCGCTGCCAGGGTATTGAATAGCGCAGTTTTCAGCGCCTCACTCCCACTGCCGCCCTGCCCCAATGCTTTACTCAACAGCGTTGAAGTACCGCCTTGCAATGTCTGGTTCGCGGCAAACTGCCCTACACCAGTCCATGTGTTGAGCTGTGGCCCCGTTATTTGCTTAGTCGCCTGATCAGTATGAGTTCCGGTCCAGCCATCAAAATAAGCTGCGGTCAATCCAGCGGTCACACCGGAAATCGTATACCCCTTCAAAGCATCCGAAGAGGTGACATCCTTGAACACCGCCCCTAAGTTGCCACGATTATTAACGACACTAACCGTCGCATTGGTCGCAGCGCCTGCCGCTACGGCTCCCGCACCTGCCGCGACAGCGACGCCTGCTCCAGCACCTGCAGCCGCAGTCATTGCCAACGGCCCGACAAATGCGGCCATCAGAATTGCTATTACAATCTGCGAGCCCGCACCTAAACCGGAGTTACTGTATTTGAAGCTATCGTGGATCTCTTTGACTTGGCGCCAGTCCACGTCACCGCGCTTTTCAGCATCCTTGAGCCAAGCCAGATTCGGATCGGCTTTGACCATGGTATCGATGGTCTGACTAACGGTTTGCTGATCGATCTGCCTGACATCAATCTTCAATCCGTCGACAGCTTTGATAACGACCTGCCCTTGAGCGATCATTTCACTCTGGCGCAGCGTTTCGTCAGTGTTGCCTTTACCTTTGGCGCTGAACCAAGCGAGGTCACCCTTGCTCTTGGTATGGCTCTCGTCATGAAGGTCTTTGACGCCTTCAAAGACGATGGCCCCGCCACTGTTAAGAATGATGTCATTACCACTATCAAGCTTCGCGACCTGGTAACGCTGGTCACCTTCGCTGATCAACGTGAGGTTGCCGCCAGTCTTGATCTCGGTCCCAACGTTCGTGGTGCGGGTTACTTCGTCTCGCTGCTCTTTCTTCGCGCCCCAGCCACCGTTCTCCTTCATGTCATACAACGTATGAGTACTGTTCTGCGCCGCCAGCAAATTCAACTTATCCCCGCTATACAGATAAGCCTCATTCCCCGCACTGATCTTGCTCGCCACCAGCGTGGTGTCGCGCCCGGCCTGGCTCGTAAAGTCCCTGCCCGCCGTCAGCACACTGGCTAACTGCGTGGTCTGCTCATCCGCGGTCTTAATGCGTTTCTTGCCGTCTTTTTCCTTGCCTTCGACGTTGTGCACATCGCTGACAGACGCCACGTTGAAATCGCGCCCGGCCTGAATGTTCAGGTCCTTACCCGCGGTGGCGTTGCTGCCGATGATGTTGACGTCTTGCCCCGCCACCATGCTCAGGTTGCCACCGGCCGTGACCGTGGCCGCTTGGTTTTTCACGTCGGTGGTGATGCTGGATTTGTGCCCGCCGTCGCTGAAGGCGTGGATCTCGCTGGTGTCGCTGACGGCGATCAGGTTGAGGTCGCGCCCGGCTTTCAGGTCGGCATCGCCGCCGGCGGTGAGTGCACCGTGGTTGGTGAGGTCGCGGCCAGCGTCGATGGCCAGGTTTTCGCGGGCGGTGATGGTGCCGGCGCTGCTGTCGGTGAGGGTGCGCATGCCGGCACCCTGGCGCACCTGGATGGCGGTGTTGTCGTTGGTGATGTCGCCCTTCAGGGTGGTGAGGCTGACCTGGGTGCCGCGTATCTCGCCAGCCATGGAATTGCGGATGCTGTCCTGGGCCAGCAGGCTGAGGTTGTTGCCGGCCTCGATCAGGCCGCCGGTGTAGAGGCTGCCGCTGCTGGCCACTGAGAGGTTGTTGCTGGCGCGCAGGGTGCCGACGTTGATCAGGTCGCCGCCGGTCATCAGGTTGAGGTCGCGGCCCTGGATCAGGCTGTTGCCGCGCACGTTGCGGGAGTCGGCCTGGGCCAGGTAGAGCACCGGCACGAGCACGGTCTGGCCGTCGACCACGCGGTTTTCCATCCACACGATGTCGTGGGTCAGGGCGCCGACTTGCTGGTCAGTGAGGGATACGCCGACGCTCAGGCGCAAGGCGTCCTTGCTGGCCAGGGCGTTGTCCATCAGGTAGCGGAACTGGTCGTAGTCGCTGGTCAGGCCACCGGCGAGGAAGCGTTGCCCGGTTTGCGCCAGCACCGCATCGCGGATCAGCCGTGACTCGTATTGCCCGTCACCCAGGCGACGCCAGGCGTTGTCGGGGCTGTAGCCGAGCTTGCCGAGCATGTAGTCGGAGCTGAAGAAGCCCGCCACAGTGGTGAGGTTCGGGTTGGTCTCGATCAGGTAGTGACTGGTGGGGTCGGCGTTTTTGATGAACAGGCCGTAGTCGCCCTTGGGCAACTGGAAGCCGGGCGCGGTGGTGGGGTCGACCGGGGTGAAGGACTCGCCGGTGTAGTCCACGGGTACGTAGCGGCCGTCGGGCGCGATGCTGGTCACCGGCAATACGCTGCTCGGCGCCTGGGCGGTGGCGTCGTTGACGTGCTTGCTCAGGTTGATGTTGATGCCGCCGACGGGGATGCCGGTCTGGTCGTCACCGAGGGTGCCGGTCAGTTGCTCCAGGGTGTTGGTGTGCAACGTGCCATTTTGCAGGGTGCGCGCAACGTTGAGGTTGACCGCGCCACCGGCCTGTATCGTCGCGGTGTAGCCTGGGCCGCCGTTGTCGGTCCAGGTGGTGACGTTGCTTTGCTCGGAGAAACGCCAGTCGCTCGACCGGGCCTTGAGCACCTCAAAGCGTGCTTCATCGAAATTACCCGCTGCCACTGCTGCGTTGAAGGCGGGTACGTCGATGTATTCCATCCGGTCCCACTCATCGGTGTCGATGCGCTGCGGGGTGCCGATGACGATGGTGTTCTGCCCGGTGCGAGTCGCGGCGCCCTGGTTGAGCAGGTCGTTGGCGGTGATGCTCAGGTTGCCATTCGCCGCCAGCAGGCTATAGCGGTTCTGGACGTTGTCGCCCTGGATCAGCAGGTCTTTGCCCGCCACCAGGCGCGCAGAGGCCGAGTCCTTGATCGCGGATTCAAGGTAGGTCTGGTTGATGGTGATTTGACCGCGCTTGAACGAGTCGTGCCCGCCGCAGTGCTGGCCGCACTGCCAATTGAGGCTGCCGGTGGTGATGGTCTGGCCCAACTCGAATTCAGCCTTGGCGTTTTCCACATTCCGCGCACTGATGCCGATATTGCCTTCGCTTTCAACCGTACCGGAAAGGTTGCTGAAGCCCGCCGCCATGCCGCCATCGAGCGCCGCGAAACTCAGGTTGCCCTTGCTGTAGACGTCGCCGTACAGGTTGCTGAAGCTGTTCCCGCGCAGGGTCAGATCGCCGCCGCTGAACAGCAGCGTGTCGGCGCTATTGCTGATGCCATTGCTGGCGCTGAGGTTGACGTTGCCTTGTGAACCGAGGGTGCCGCGGTTGTTGATGTGTGCGGCGGCAATGTCGAGTTGCTGGCGTGCGGTGAGGTAGCCGAGGTTATCCAGCGTACCGCCCAGGGTGATGCGGGTGGTGGTGCCGCCGGCCAAACGCCCGCCGTTCTGGCTGAGGTTGTTGGCGACCACGCTCAGTTTTTGCTGGGCCGAAAGGCGGCCACTGTTGGTCATGTCGCCGGTCAGGTTGACACTCAGGTCACCGTCGCTGAGCAACTCGCCCGCGTTATCCAGGCTGGCGATATCCAGGGTCAGACCCTTGGCGCTGGCCAGGCGGTCGCCGGCCTTGAGGCTCAGGCCCTGGGTGCTGGTGTAGTGCAAGGCTTCATTGAGTTGCACACGGCCGAGGCCATCGACCCGGCCGAACGACCAGTCGGCGGTGCCCAGGCCATTGATGCTGCCCTGGCTGCCGCTGAGGCTGCTGGTATTGAGGCTGAACACGCCGGTGCCAGCGTGCTGCAGTTGCCCGGCCTGGTTATTCAGATGCCCGGCGCTGAGGCTGAAGGCCTGGCTGCCGAATTCAAGAATGCCGTTCTGGTTATTCAGTTGGTCGGTGACCGTCAGCGTGCTGCTGGCGCCTTCCATCGCCCGCAGTTGGCCGCCCGCGCTGTTGTCGAGGTTGCCGCCATTGAAGGTCAGGCCCTGGTTGGACTCAATCAGGCCGCCCTGGTTGGTCAGTTGGGTACGCGAGGTCAGGCTGAGCTGATTGCCGCTGATCTGGCCGTTGGCGCTGTTGTCCAGGATGGCGCCGGAGACGGTGACGTGCTCCTTGCCGAACAGTTTGCCGCCCCGGTTGGTCAAGGCCTCGACCGTCAGTTGCAGGTCGCTCTTCAAGGCGGTCAACGCGCCGGCCTTGGTGCCGTCTTGGCTGTTGTCGACGCTGTCGGCTGTCACCGTCAAGCTGTCGCCTTGCACGGTGCCGGCCTGGTTGTTCAAGGTGCCCAGCGTCAGGTCGACCGCCGCACCACCGCTGAGGATCATGCCCTGGCGATTGCTCAGGTCCTGGCCGCGGTAGCTCACGCCCTGATTGCCGGCCAGGAGTTGGCCCTGGTCGTTGTCGAGGGTTTGCGCCGCGATATCCAGGCGCTTGCCCCGCAAGGTGCCGCCCTGGTTGTTGAGGGTGGTCAAGGCCTTGACCAGCACACTGCGTTCGGCGGCGTCGATCACACCGTTGGTGTTGGTCAGCAGGTTGCTGATGTTGAGGGTGATGTCGCCGTCATTGCTGACCAGCGCGCCCTTGCTGCTGTTGTCGAGGTCTTGCGCGGTGACAGTGAGGGCCTTGCCCAGCAGGATCCCGGCGCTGTTGCCCAGGCGCTTGCCGGTCAGCAGCAGGTCACCCTCACTTTGAATACGGCCCTGGGTATTGAGCAATTGGTCGTTCAGCACCACGCTCACACCCGGCACACCACCGGCCAGCAACCCGGCACTGCGGTTGTCGAGGCTGCCGGCGCGGACGTCCAGTTGGTCACCGACGATACGCCCGGCGCGGTTGTCGATCTGCCCGCTTCGCGCATCCAGCAGCAACTGCTTGCCGATGATGGCGCCGCCCTGGTTATCCAGGCTCGCGGCGTGCAGTTCGATGTCGCCCTGGGCGGCCTGCAAGTGACCTTTGGCGTTGTTCAACTGTTGGGCGACGGTCAAGGTCAACTTGCCGGCATCCGCGCTGAGTACACCTGCGTCGTTGTTGCTGAGGCTGCCGAGGGTAGCGGTGAGTTGCCCACCCACCAGCTTGCCGTCCTGGTTGGCGACGTCACCGGCGCGCAGGTTCAAGTCAGTGCCAGCCTGGGCATGACCCTGGCTGTTGTTGAAGGTGTTGGTGACGGTGAGGTTGAGCGCGCCTTTCTCGGCACTGATCAAGCCCTTGGCACTGTTGTCGAGGCGGGCGGCGTTGACCGTCACGGCGTCGGCAACCAGGAAACCGTTCTGGTTGTTGATTGTGTCCGCTGTTACACCGAGGTTGCCCGCGACAATCTGCCCGCCGGTGTTATTCAGCGTGCCGCTGTTGAGCGTCAAGCTGCCGCCCGCGACCTGGATATGGCCCTGGCGGTTATCCAGCGAATCGGTTTGCAGCGTTGCCGCCTGATCGGCACCGAAGCGAATCAGCCCGCCGAGGTTGACGATGGCCGGCGCGTTGATCGCCAGCGCTTGCTCGCCATACACCCGCGCGGTGGCGCCCTGGTTGGTCAGTCTGGCACTGTTCAGCGTGACGGTTTTACCCTGGATCACTGCGCCCTGGTTGTTCAGTTCCCGGGTGGCCGTGGCGCTCAGCGAGCGGCTGGCCAGGACGTTGCCGCTGGTGTTCAGGGTTTGCGTATTCACCACCACATCGCCGGTGGCATTGCGGCTGTTATCGGCCTGCACGCCTGCTTCGATGATGCCCGGGTTGGTGACGGTGGTGGCTTTGAGTTCGATGCGTTGGCCAGCGGCCAGGCTCTTTTGGTTGACCAGTTCTTCAGCACTGTTCACCTGCACATTGCCGGCGGCGTAGACCTTGTCGGTCAGGTTCACGTTCTGCGCGGTGACCTTGAGGTTACCGGTGGTCGCCGTCTGCGCCATGCTCAGGCGCCCGTTGGCATCCAGCTGGATGTCGCCGCCACTGGCGGCCAGCGTACCGTCGAGCTTCACACCCACGCCGGCTTCGGTGCCCACCAGTTTGATCGCACCGGCGTACATACCGCCCAGCGCCGAGGAGTCGATGGCCAGCTCGGGCTTGGCACTGCCGTCATCGGCGCGCGCGGTGGCTTTCAGGCTTTTGGCATCGACGTCGTTACGCCCGGCAATGACGGTCAATTCTCGTGCGTTGATCTGCGCATTGATCTTGGCCGAGCGGGTGATGATTTCGAAGCGGTCGACGTTGCTGGCATTCAAGCCTTCGCCGTCGATGGTCACGGCGCCGCCGTCAACCTGGTAGCGCTGCAACTGGCCGCTGGCGTCGAGCACCGGTTTGCCGGTGGTGAGGGTCACGTTGGGGGTGTTGATGAAGCCGCAGCCGCTGCATGTAACGCCGTACGGGTTGGCGACGATGACCTTGGCCGACTGGCCCGCCACTTCGGTGTAGCCGCGCAGTTGGCTGGGGCTGCCGCCGTTGACTTCGTTGAGGATGACGCTGGCCGCGCCGCCCTTGAGGTTGGGGTTGCCGACGATGTAGCCACCCAGCTGGGTGTTCGTCATGGGGCCGTTGGCGTTGTTGAGGATCACGCCGTTGGGGCCGACGTTGTAGTCCTTGAATTGGTTATGGGACAAGCCACTGCCATTGGGGGTGGCGATGTTCACCACCGGTACGCCATTGCCGGCCTGGCCGACGGTGGTGCCCGGCGCACTGACCACAATGCCTCCGGCCTGGGCCAGCAGCGGCTGCCAGAACAGCGCGTTGGCCAGGATCAGCACCAGGCCGCGCTTGGGCAGGCCGAAGAACGAGTCTCGCGGTTTCAGCGCAGCAGAAGGTTGGCGGGCCAGGAAGGCAAAGTGGCGAACATCCATTGTCATATTCTCGATGTAACGGGGCGTTGAATTACAGGAAGAAATCCATGCGGAAGTAGATCGGCGCTTCGCGCTCGCTCATCACTGCCGGGCGTTCCAGGGAATGGGCAAAGGTCACGCTGGTGCTGACGTATTTGCCACGGGCGAACAACTCCAACGAGTTGCTCGAGACCCGGCCATGCACTTCACCGTTATAGC
Organism: Pseudomonas sp. Ag1; assembly: GCF_000278565.1. Lineage (NCBI taxonomy): Bacteria > Pseudomonadati > Pseudomonadota > Gammaproteobacteria > Pseudomonadales > Pseudomonadaceae > Pseudomonas > Pseudomonas sp. Ag1. The sequence continues at coordinate 49,058 of NZ_AKVH01000090.1, read as the reverse complement.
GGTCGTTGCTGATCACACCCTGGTCGTAGCCGACGCTGGCGCCGTATTCGGCAAAGGCCGGGCGCATCCAGTCCCAGGTCACCGGGCGCGCCCAGCGCACGTCGTTGCGCCAGTAGCCGCCGCTGTCGCCGGTGAGCTGCTGGTCTTTGAAACCGCGCACCGAGGCCGAGCCGCCGAGGCTCATGCGCTGGGGGCTGAACAGAATGTCTTCACTGCGTTGGCCGGTGGCCAGGCTGGAGAAACTGAACGACTCACCCCACAGCGTGAACGGCTGCAAGTAGCTGACGGTGGCGGTGTATTTGCGGTAGCGCGCGTTGGGTAGGCGATTGCCGTACTGATCGCGCTCGTTTTCAGCTTGGGCATCGAAGGCGCCGATACCGTTCTGCATGCCCAGGTCGAGGTTGACGAAGGCATTGCCGATGCGGCGACCGTGGTTGATGCCCAGTTGCAGTTCACTGAGGCGGTTGCTGCTGGGCTCGGTGCGCACGTCGAGGATGTAGTTGTTGGTGCGCAGGTGCGACAGGCCGACGTTCACCGAGGTCTTGCTCACGTCGTCACGATGGATCACGCGCTCGGCGCGCAGTTGGTGGTTTTCGTTGTCGCCGTTCTGCTTGAATTTAAAGTCGTTGGTTACGCCAAAGGTGCGGTAATCACTCTCGCTGTAGGTGTAGCTGAAGTTCCACCAGCCCCACGGCACGTTGTAGTAGAGCATGGTGTTTTTCGAGGTTTTCTGATGGTCGCTGACGCCATCGTGGCCACCGCGCAACACCAACTGGTCGGCCAGGCCCAGGGGGCTGTCCCACTCAAGGCCGGCGCCCCACTGCTGTTCGCCAGTACTTTTCTGCCCGTCGTTATTGCGCGACAGGCTGGCGCGCCAGGGCTTCTGCGGGACGTTCCTGACCTGCACTTCACTGCCGCCCACCTGGCTTCCGGGGGTCAGTTCCATTTGCGCCTGCTTGGACGGCAAGCGATTCAACTGGTCCACCAACTGCTCGATTTCCCGCAGGTTGAGCTGCTCGCCGACCTTGCCGGGGAAGGCCATGGCCAGCTCGCGCGGGGACAGGTTGCTGCCGTCGGCGCCCTTCAAGCCTTCGAGCTTGCCTTCCACCACCAACACCTGGAGGTGGCCGGTGGAAAGGTCCTGCTGCGGCAAGTAAGCACGGCTGGTAACCATGCCTTTGTCGATGTAGTAGTCGGTGATCGACTTGAGCACTTGGTTGAGCTGGGAGACGCCCAGGCACTGGCCGATATACGGCTTGAGCAGGCGCTCGCGGTCCGGTGTAGGCAGGCTGTCGGCACCCTTGAGTTCGATGTCTTTGATCGGGAAGCAACGGGTGTCGGCCGGGGTGGCAGGCGCTTGGGGCTTGGCTTCTTTGCCGGGCAGTTCCTTGAGGTCTTCAAGGCGCCGGCGCTGTTCTTCCAGCAGACGGTTTTGCCGGTCGCGGATCAGGTCCTGATCGCCAGGCGTGGGCGCAGCCGTCGCACTATTGAGTGCGAAGCAAGTCAGCAGGCAAACGCCCAGCAGCAGCCGAGTCCGTGGCAATAATAAAGACATGTTCGATCCGTCGAAAAAGCGGGGGCCGGCAAACTAACATCGAACTTCCGGTGGGCCAAGATTCTGGCTTAGTGGGAAGTTATGTTTAACAGGCATATAAGTTGCTGATTATTAACAATAAATAAATCATGCAACGTTTAATTGCTTGCAATTGGAATTTTTATTCCGACAAGCGGTAACAGTTTTGATACACCTCCAATGGTGGCGCTTACAATTGCCATTACTTGGCCATCAATGCGGTATCAAGACTGGTTAGTAGCCAAAAGATGAGAAAAGTTCGCGGTTATTTTGTGAATTGGATCCCATTTTTCGATATCCCGGTTAACCAACCTCCTTGGTCCGCTCCTGCCCCGCCACCAACTTCAACCCTGGCCGCTCCACATGCCGGGACACATGGGCTGTCACTTCCTGCACACCCCCTTCGTGGTCGTTATGAATCACCAGCACACCCGGGCGGCGCAGTTGCTCCAGGTCACCTTCCCCCAGGCTGAAGCTGTCGCTCAAATGCTGGTCGCTCAAGGCCTTGGCCGCCGAGCGCCGCTGGGCAAAGTGCTTGCCACGTCGCTGCTGGTAGCGTGCCCAACTGATCAGTACCATCGCGTTGAAGACGGCAATCCACAGGTAGATCTGCAAGGTATCCAGCGCCGCGAAAATCGGCGCATCGATCCGCGGGCCGCCGTGGCTGTCGAGCATCGGCACCAGCCCGCGCACCAGCAGGATAATCAGCCCGGCCCAGGCCAGCAGGGTCAGGAATACGTCGATGGCCCACATCACCGGGCGCTGTTGGGTTCGGATCAGGTTCATGGCTGCACATCCGTAGTGGGGGCTTTGATACCGCGATCCGGGCTGACCCAGCGCGCGCGTTTCTGGTGTTGGCGGAACAACACTTTGGGGAAGCTGACCAGGGTGGTGAACAGGCTCACCAGCCAGAACACCAACGGGTACCAGACGGTCCAGAACAGGGTTTTCCACAGGCCCTTTTCATAGCGCCGGTCGATCATGATGCTCACCGCGAACTGCACCAGGCACACCACCGCCAGCAGCAGGCCGGTGAAGGCCGGCGGCATCAGCGAGTCGACGGCGATGGCGGCAGGCAGCGTCACCACCTTGCCCACGGCCCAGAAAATCACCGAGAGCAAAAAGGTGAAGGCCCAACCGGTGGACAGGCAGTACTCGAACAGCAGCGGCCACAGGTAGCGATGGCGCCATTGCCAGATGCCACGAATATTTTTGAACAGCACTTCAGCGCCGCCCTGGGCCCAGCGCAGGCGTTGCTTCCACAGGCCGCCGAGGGTTTCCGGCATCAGGATCCAGCACAGCGCGCGAGGCTCGTAGAAGATGCTCCAGTGGTCCAGTTGCAGCTTCCAGCTCACGTCGATGTCTTCGGTGATCATGTCGGTGCTCCAGTAGTCGACCCGGTCCAGGGCCGCCCGCCGAAACGCCACCACCACGCCGGAGACGGTGAAGATCCGCCCGAAGACCCGCTGGGTGCGCTTGATCAAGCCGATGATCGAAGAGAACTCGCCTACCTGCACCCGGCCGATCAAGGTGGAGCGCGTGCGAATGCGCGGGTTGCCGGTGACCGCCCCCAGGCGCGGGTTGTCGAGCATCGGCGCCACCAGGTACGCCGCGGTGTTCGGCGAGAGCAACGCATCGCCGTCGATGCACACCAGGTATTCGCTGCGCGCTGCTACCGCGCCCATGCGCAAGGCCACAGCCTTGCCCTGGTTTTGCGCCAGGTGCAGCACCCGCAGGCGCGGCTCTTTCAGGGCCAACGCATCGAGCACGGCGGCGGTGTTGTCGCTGGAGCCATCGTTGATCGCGATCACTTCGATGTTGCGGTATTGCTGGGCCAACGCGGCGCCGATGGTCTCGGCGGCGTTGTCGCCTTCGTTGTAGCAAGGGATCAGGATCGAGATCAGCGGCTCACCGGCGAGTACCGGCGCGGGGGTGTCATCCGCCCACGGCCAGTGGCGCTCCCAGTGCAGCCAGAAGTACAGGCCGCCGGCGATCCACAAGCCGGACATGAACAGTGGATAGAAGAAGACGAAGTCCATCAGGAACTGCCCGGTGACCAGAAAGATCAGGCCCAGGGGCACACCCAATACCAGCGACAACACGATAAGCGCGAGGATTCTGTCGAACATGAGTCAAGGATTCCACTGGTTGGAAAGGGCCGGACGCACGGTTTTCAGATCCGGCGAATTCTCCAGGAAGTTGTCGGGGTAGTAGCCAAAACTGGTCACGCCCTGACGCTTGAGCACGCCCATCCACTCGGCCATTTGTGCACCGTCCAGATCGGGGGCGGCCGAGGTACGCCAGTCCTTGGCTTGCAACTCGAAGACTGTGCGTTGCAGCGCGCCGGGGCGGGCCTTGACGGTGGCCACGAGCTTTTCCAGCCAGGCGTTGGAGCCCTTGAGGTCCTGGCCTTCCATCAGCGGCATGGCCATCGGCGCAGTCCAGTCGTAGCTGGTGAGGAAGTCGTCGAGGTTCTGCGCGAACCAGGCTTCGCTGCCCGGGTTGAGCATCGGTTCGGCGAAGATATTGCGTGCAGTCTGCACCTGCGGGCCGCGCAGCTTGCGGACCTTGGCCGTCAGCTCATGGGTGAAGTCGATCAGGTAGCGGCTCTTGAAACGCGTCCAGCGCTGCATCACCGCAGGGTCGGCGCGCAGGGCTTCGATGGTGTCCGGCAGGCCATTGGCGGCGTAGGCCTTGAGCGCCAGCGGGCTGGCGTCTTCGAAGTCCGACAGCACCGCGTCGTCGTGGAACAGCACGCCGTCGATGGCACTGGTGCGCGCCAGGTCTTCGTAGATCTCACCGATGACCTGCCGCACTTTCGGATCGAACGGCGACAGGCGCTGGTACTGGTCCGGGTCGATGGCGACCTTGCCGGTTTGCGGGTCCCAACGGGTAACGCGGGGCAGCTTCGAATCGAGGGCGAAACTGAGCACCGGCATCCAGGCAAATACGTTCACGTGGGCCCGGGTGCGCAGTTGCCAGGTGACGCGGTTGAACAGGTCGGCGCGCACCGGCAAATGGCGGTTGGGGAAGTACAGCGAACGCACCAGGCCATCGCCCTTGGGGTCGGCGAAAGCCTGCAGGAACACGGTGCTGGCACCCATGTCGACCACACGCTGGATCAGTTTGTCGAGGTTGCGCACCTGCTGTTCCGGGTCCGGGTCGTAGACGTTGTCCAGGTCCACATGCAGCACCCGCAGCGGGGCTTCAGTCTGGGTCGCGACGATGGCGTTGGCGTAGTGTTCGCCGTCCGGGTCGGAGGCCACCAGGAAGCGCGGGCTGCTCATCAGGTTGCCGAGGCTGTCGAGACCGTCTTCCAGGGTCAGGGCCATCTGGTAACCCTGCTCGCCCACCACCGCCAGCGAGGTGCCATCGGCAGCGCCGTAAGGCCACACCCACACGCGCGGCGCCTTGCCGGTGACGGCGCGGATCTTGTTGGAGATCGCCGTCACGTCGGTGCGCATCCGCGCCTGGAACTGGGCTTCGGTTTCGTAGCGATGGGTCGCCGGGTCAAAGCGTCGGGTGGTGGCGGCCGGTTGCAGGTTGCCTTGTGGGTTGGCCAGCACGCCCTTGTGGTTGGCGTCGGTGTGCGCGGCGATTTCCACCAGGCCGGACTGGGCGATTTCGCGCACCTGCTGCCAGGTCAGGAAGTCCGAACGCGGGCGTGGTGTGCCGGCGAAATCCACCGGCTGGTTCAGCGGCGTATCCACCCACGAACCCACCGGCGCCAGCAGCGCGTGCCAGTTGTAGCTGCGCAGGATCGGCATCACACGGGTGTAGAAGCTCGCGTAGCCGTCATCGAAGCTGAGCATGATCGCCTTCGCCGGCAACTCCGGGCCGCCGTTGCGGGCCGCCAAAATCTGGTCGACGGTGACGGGCTGGTAGCCGTTTTCCCGCAGCCACGCCAACTGCTCGATCAAACGTTCGGTGCGCACGGCCACGACAGCCTGATCGGGGTCGCGGTCCTCGATGTCGTGGTAGGCGATACCGAGGAAATGGTTCTTCGGCCACGCCGCTTCGCTGGCAGGCTTGAGCCGCTCGGCGGGTGGGGTGAAAGGTGCGGGTTGCTGGGCGCAAGCGCTGCTCAGCATTAACCCCAGGGCCAACAGGCAACGGGACAAGACGGGCATGATCGGACTCTTCTAGAAGCGGTAGGTGAGGTCGACGATCAGGCGCAGGTCGCTTTCGCGCTCACCGTCATAAGGTCGGCTGATCCAGCTGAGGTTGGCGCCGGTTTCGAGCACGTCGTTCCAGCGAAACCGCTGGCCGTAGCCCACCAGTGCAACGCCGCCGGTACCGTAGTCGCGCTGGCTGTAGGTGCCCGCCCCCACCTGGAACTGCTGGCTCCACTGGGTTTCGTAGCGGTGGTAGAGCACGTGGTTGACGGTGGCCGTGGGCAGCACGCTGAAGTCCGAGCGCGGGTTGAAGTACGGCGTGTCTTCCTTGGTGTTGCGGCTGGTGCCGACTTCCAGGCCCAGGTCGACTTGCACCCCCGGCGAGCTGTACACGCCCTGGCGACCGGTGAGCAGCGCTTCGAGGCGGTTGTTGCCGTCGCTGAAGTGGGACGGGCTCAGGGCCAGTTTCCATTCGCGGCTTTCGTTGGCGCGCCAGCGGATAAACCCGCTGCCGCCGTTGGCAGTAATGTCGGCATTCAGTGCCCGCAGCGGGGTGCTCGCGGAGAGGTAATCGAGACTGCCGCCGTACTGCCATTGGTCATTGATGTCGCGGGCAATCGCGATGCGCGCGCCCTGCTTGTCGCCAAAGCCGTAGGAGTGATTGGAGACCTCGGCTTCGAGGGTCATGTCGCGGGTGCGCCGCTCTACACCGAGGCGCTGCCAACGGTGTTGGCCGGTGCCTTCTTCGAAATCGGCGGTGGCGTAGCCGGCCCCGCCGAACACGCGCCAGTCTTCATCGATGGGCGGGCTGTAGAGCAAGGTTTCGATGCCGAAATCGCGGCTGCCGGACACCGCGCCCGCGCCGTCATCGCCGCCGCCGTTGCTTTTGCCGGTGTAGGCCTCGACGCGCAATTCGGCCATGTCGTGCACATCCCGCAGGCGGCTGAGGCGCTGTACCTGGCGGTTGTCCGGGGCGCGGTCGACCACGTCATCGGTGAGTGCATCGAGCTGGCGCCATTCCTGCAGATCGAGGGCAGTGTGGCCTTGGGAAACCTCCAGGCCGATGTCGCGCGGGGCCTGGGCTTCGGTTTCCTTGAGGGTGTTTTCGGCGCGCCGTGGCCAGTCGCGGGCACGGTACATATCGGCCTGGGCCAGGCGCAGGCCAATATTGCCGGGGGCCTGTTGCACCAGGGCTTCCAGGCCTTTTTCGCTGGCGGGCAGGTCGGCGCCATAGGTGCCGGCCTGGGCGGCCAATTGTTGGGCGTCCATCCAGGCGTCGTTGGGGTTGCCGATGGGCAAGCCCTTGAGCTCGACCCGGGGTTTCTGGGTGCTCGCCAGGTTGTCGGCGACTTCGCGAGCTTCCACCACTTGATCGTTTTCGAGCAGGGCGTAGAACAGCGCGGTGCTGTCTTCGACGTGATCGCCGGCGTCCGCATCGCTTGCCGCCAGGGCCTGGCGATACAGCGGCGCGGCCTTTTCCGGCTGGCGCTGGTCGAGGTAGGCGGCAGCGACCCAGCGCAGGGCGTAGGTCGGCAGTTGCACGCCTTCGCCCTTCAAGACTTCGTAATCGCGGATCACCTCGGCGGTGCGCGCCCGGGCTTTCAGCGCGCCCAGACGGTCGATGCGCCAGCGCACCACGTCATCATGGGCGTTGGCATCCGGTGTCCAGGTGGTGAGCAGTTGGTCGTAATCCTTGAGGGCACGGTCGGCGATGACGTAGCGCTCTTTTTCACTGCGGGTCGCGAACTCGGCCATGCGCACGCGCTCGGCGGCCAGGTCGCCTTCGAGGCGGCGTTGGGTGACCGGGTCCAACAGGCCAGGGCGCCGGGCAGCGAGGCGCAGGGCCGGTTCCGGCAGGCGCGCACGTTGCAGGGCGACGATGTATTCGTGGGCGACTTCAGGTTTGTTGCCGGCACGCATGAACGCCTGGTCGAATTCGAACAGCGCGTCATAGGTAGAACCGGCACGGGTCAGTGCGTAACCCAGGGCCATGCGGCGGTCGGCGTCGTCGGGCTTGGCGGCCACCAGGGCGCGGGTGCGCTGCACCGCTTCAGCGGTCTGGCCGGCGTCCGCCTGGGTCAGGGCCAGGCCGAGTTGCAAGTCCGGGTTATTCGGCTCGCGCAGCAACGCCTGGCGATACACGGCAATCGCCGGTTCCCAACGCTGCTGGTTGCGATAGGTGCGGGCGACGGTGGCCAGCGCCTGGGTGGTGAGGGTGCGTGAGCGGCCCTGGGCCTCGTAGACCGTCAGCACCTCGGCGTCCTGGCGCGCCCAGCTGGCAATCAACAGGTGATCGCTGACCTGCCCCGGCGTCTGGCGCTCGGCGGGCATTTGGCGCAACAGGTTGAGGGCCGGACCATAGTTGCCACTGCGGGCCTGGTTGATCAGCGAATCATAGGCCGCATCGGCCGATGCCACGACGGGCCAGAGCAGTTGGCTGCACAGGGCCAGGCGGATAAACGGATGAATATTACGCGACATGTCGTCAGCTTCCTCACCAGGGAAAGCTGTAGCGATAAGTTCACCTGCACGACACTCCAGGCGGCCGGCATCTGATGACGCGGCCAAGCTTTCCCGGGGCGCAATATCCTTGAGGGGGGTACAAAAAAGGCCAATTCAGAACAATTGTTCAGAATTGGCCTACATCATTTTGAGCCGAGTCTTATTGAGCGCCGCTGACCGCGCCGAACTTGCCCAGCACAAAACCAATGAATTGCTCGACGGTCATTTTCTGGCCGTTGAAGGTCACTTCATTGTTGGCGTAGTGCAGCTTGGACACGATATCGGTACCCACCAGGGTCGCCAGTTGAGTACCCACGGCCATGCCGCTGATCATCTCGCTGGCCATCTGGGATTGCTGCTCGATGGCTTTCGGGTCGGTCACACCACCAATCTGCGCCTGCAGGCCGGCAACGTCCTGGATCATCGGCTTGGACAGGGTGAGGTTGGCGTCCAGCAACGCAACGATTTGCTTGCCCAGTTCAACCGGCGGCAGGTCCATGCTCGACGGCTTGGCGAAGTCCGCCACCAGGTTGAAGCGGCTCTCGCCATTGGTGGTTTTCAGCGACAGGTTTTCTACCGCCACTTGCGGCTTGGCAGCCAGCAGTTGGTCGACGTTGGCCTGGGCCAGGGTCTGCTCGGCTTCGGTCAGTTGCAACTCAGGCACTGGCTGGCCGGCAGCGGCAGCGGCCTGGGCCGGCTGTACTTTTTCCTGGTAGAGCTTGGTCAGTACCAGCATCGACGGGATGTCGACGTTCTTCATGCTGACGGCCATGGCCGCCGAACCCACTGGCTTGCCCTGGTAACCGATCTCGTCGATCTTGTAGTCGACGCGGCCGGCCAGGTTGTTGTCCTTGGTTTCGCTGCTGTCTTTCTGCTCAAAGTTCTTGAGAGTCAGCACTGCTTGCTGCGGGCCGAAGGTGACCTTGGTGTTGGTCAGCTCGACGGTGTTTTGCCCGGTGTAGAAACCGAAGGTGGTTTTTTCCAGGTTGCTGGCGATGGTCAGGCCGCTCAGCTCCGCATCCAGCTTGGCGTTGTTGGCATCGATGACCGAGACCTTGAGGCTGTCCATGTAGCCGCTGGCCTTGACCTTCTTGCCTTCGGCGGTGGAGTCGAAATCGAGGTTGGCGCCGGAGAAGCTCACGGCCGACTTGTCGTCCTTGAGTTCCAGGGGCAGCAGTTCAACGTTGCCGGTCACCGAGCGGTCATAGCCGATGTTGGCCACGCCTTTGAGGGGCGACACGTCCTTGCTGGCAGCGAACCATTTTTCGGTGGTGGGGTTTTTCTCGAGTTCGTAGTGACTGGTGGCCATGACCGGCAGCCACTTCAGCGACACCAGGCGCGAGAACGGCAGCGGGCCGTGTTCGATATGGTCGACGAACAGCAGTTCGGTGTCCTGATGATTTTCGCCGAACACCGCGCCCTGGGCCTTGAGGCGATAGTGGGCGGTGCTGCTGAACAGCTGGCGGTCGAGGGAGACCAGTTCGAGGGTCACGGTGCCGTCGACACCGGCCATGGAGGTCTGCAGTTCCTTGTTGGCGTCCTGGATGGCGGTTTGCAGCACCGGCTCCAGTTGCTTGCCGGTGTACCAGGCACCGCCTGCGCTGATTGCACCAATGGCGACGACGATACCCAAGAGAACGACTGCTGGCTTATTCATGTAGTGACCTGATCAAATCCTGTGAAGTGGGCTGTCTTCCCTGAACCCCGAAGGGTGTCGGCTCAAGCCCGCCGAAATCCGGGGAAGATTAGCATTGGCTGGCGTATGCAGCCCAATTTTTCAATAGGCGCAGACTTCAGCGCTGAACGGTAAAGTGCCTTCGCGAGCAAGCCCGCTCCCACATTCGATCGAGTTCCATCTTTGGAATGCAGTCGAATGTGGGAGCGGGCTTGCTCGCGAAGGCGTCAGTACAGACACCACAGATTTCAGGAATACTCGGTTTCGATCTCATCGAGTTGATGGTCGAAGCTTTTCAGGCGCGCCGTCCACGTATACACCAGCACCTCAAACTCACGGTGAATCACCGCATTGCCCGGCGTATCCGACTTGGGATCATAAAAATCCAGCTGGTAACGCTCCCGCGCCATCGCCGTGGCCACGTCGGATAATTCCCGGGCGTTATTCAGCCAATGCCGTCCGTCGGCGACTTGCCGATCAAGCATCACGCATTGTTTTTTCAGGGCTTCGAGGCTTTTTTCCAGCGGGGTGCCGGTCAGTTCGCCCATGACTTCCTGGAAGGTGCGCCCCGGCTGCCAGTAGCTGCCCCAGAAGTAGCGGTCGAACACCGTCTCGACCCGGCGCAGGGCAACCTTGGTGTCCCAGATCGCCACGCGGGTCTTGCCTTGTTCGAGCAGTCTTCGCTTGATTCGCTGGCCCTGGTAGGAGGCCCAGGCCACCACGCCGATGGACAGCACCGCGATCAGCGCGCTGGCGCTGTCGAGGAACACCATGGCCTTGTCGATTTGATGGGCCAGCATGATGCCGTAGAAGTAAGTCGCCGATAGCAACACCAGTGCGAAGAACACGCACCAGAAAGCGGGAGCATAAGGGTTTTTCATTATTGGAATCCCCATGAGCAAACGCGAGCAGTGACCAGCGGACCATCACGTAAGTCCGCCTGTCAAAGCATAGCAATCAGCTCAGGGTTTGCTGGCTTGTGTGGCTTGCGTTCGTCCACTTTCCCAGCCGCCGCCCAGGGCCAGGAACAAATCGATCTGGCTCATGGCAACCTGGGTGTTCGCCGCGGCCAGTTGCGCCCGCACGTCGGTGTAGGTGCGAGTGGCTTGCAGGTCGGCCAGGAACGACGCGCGGCCGGCCTGGAAGAACCGGTGCGTCTGCTCCGCCGCCTCTTTGGCCGACGCGCCGGCATCCGCCAGGGCATCGCGGCGTTGCAGTTGCGCGGTGTATTGCGCGAGGCCCGTCTGGGTTTCACGGATAGCGTTGAGCACCACCCCGTCGAAGTGCGCCAGGGCGCCCTGGGTCGCGGCTTCGGCTTCGTGGATGCGGGCGCGGGCGCCGTTGGTCGGCAGCGTCCAGCTGATCAGCGGGCCAAAGCCCCAACGGTTGGTGGCCGGGGTGCCGAGGTCATCCAGGATGCCGACGGTGCCCACGGTGGCGCCGATGCTGATGTCCGGGTACAGCGCGCCGGTGGCCACACCGATGCGCGCGGTGGCCGCCGCCAGTTGGCGTTCGGCCTGGCGCACGTCAGGGCGACGCTTGAGCAGCGTGGCGCCATCGCCCACCGGCAACAACTGCGCGATGTGCGGCAGCTCGGCGCATTGGGCAGTGCCGGCCGGCAGTTGATCCAGCGGCCTGGCCAGCAACATCGACAGGCGGAACAGCCCGGCCTGGCGCAGTGCTTCATAGCGCGGCATTTCGGCGCGCAAGGATTTGTATTGGGTTTGCGAACGGGTGACCTGGGTTTCATCACCGCGCCCGGCATCCCGCAGGCGCTGGGTCAGGTGCGTGCTCTGGGCTTGCAGGTCGAGGGACTCGTTGGCGATCGCCAGCTCTTCGTTGGCCGCGCACACCTGGGTGTAGGAGCGCACCACGTCCGCCACCAGGGTGATACGGGCGATATCGGACGCCGCCTGGGCCGCATCGGCAGTGGCCTGGGAGCTTTCAATGCCGCGCTGCAAGGTGCCGAACAAATCGAATTGATAGGAGGTGCTGATACTGGCGCTGCCGATATTCGCCACCGGGACTTTTTCCGTCAGCAAATAGGCCTCACCCGATTCTTGCAGGCGCTGGGCTTCGGCCTTGGCGCCGGCACTCCAGCCGCCGGCCGATTCGGCTTGCTGCACCTGATAGCGCGAGCGCTGCAAGTTGGCCGCAGCCACCCGCAGGTCGGTGTTGGAGGCCATGGCCTGCTCCACCAGCTTATCCAGGCGCGGGTCCTGGTAAAGCTTCCACCAGTCCGCCGGTACCGGCGCCGACACCACATTGCTGCCCTCCCCGGCCAACTGGCCCTGAAGGTCACCACGGTTCACGGCCGCCTTGTCCGGCAGTTTGTAATCGGGCCCCACCACCTGGCAGGCCGACAGCAACAACCCCAGCCCGGCGGTTGCTAAAAGCCGTTTCATGGCTTGTTCTCCGACTTGGGTTGGTCGTCGATGATCGACACGGTGGCGGTGCGCCCGGCAATCATGCGGAAGTCTGCCGGCACATCGTCAAACGCAATGCGCACCGGAATCCGCTGGGCCAGGCGCACCCAGCTGAACGCCGGGTTGACGTTCGGTAGCAGGTTGGAGCCGCTGGTGCGGTCACGGTCTTCGATACCGGCGACGATGCTCTGCACATGCCCGCGCAGGCGAGCGTTGTCGCCGATCACGCGGATGTCGACGCTCTGGCCGACGTGAATGCCGTCGAGCTTGGTCTCTTCAAAGTAGCCGTCGATGTGGAAGGAGTTGCTGTCCACCACCGACAACACCGGGCGCCCGGCGGTCACGAACTCCTGGTTACGCGGCGCACGGTCGTTGATGTAGCCGTCCACGGGGCTGCGGATCACCGAGCGGTCCAGGTTGAGTTGCGCGGCATCCACCGCCACTTGCGACTCGGCCAGGGCCGATTGGGCACGGGCGACGCGGGACTGGCTTTCTTCCAGTTGCTCGCTGGCCACCAGGTTGCCGAGGCCACGGTTACGCTTGTTCTCGCGCACGGCCTGGGCCAGGGTTTCCTGACGGTCGGCCACGGCGGCCTGGGCCTGGCGCAGGGCCAGCTTGAAGCGGTCCTGGTCGACGGAGAACAGCACCTGGCCGCGCACCACCAACTGGTTATCGCGCACGTCCACTTGCTGGATCAGCCCGGACACGTCCGGGGCGATCTGCACGATGTCGGCACGGATGTGGCCGTCACGGGTCCACGGCGCGAACATGTAGTACATCACCATGCGCCACACCACGACGCAGGCGAAGGTCACCACCAGTAACGTCAGGACTACACGGCCAATGGTCAAAAAAGGTTTTTTCATGTCATGAGGTATCGACTGAGTGAATCCACTGCGCCCAGCAACAGAGCGTAGAGACCCACATTGAACAATGCCCGGTGCCAGACCAGGCGATAGAAGTGGACGCGGGTCAACAGCCCGTGCACCACCAGGTACAACACATACGTAATGCCCATCAGCACCAGCAACGTGGGCAGGAACACCCCGCTGATATCCAGATCACCGATCATAAAGGCGCTCCATCGGGTAACGGCGCTTCCATCTCTGTGCCGCCAAGAAATTCCACGCCGGGCAACAGCGCCAGGCGCAAGCCGCTGAGGGCGTGCAACAAATGCAGGCGGGTTTCGTCCTCGCCTTGCAGGCCCTGGCCGTTGAGGGCGCGGCGGGTACGGTCGAGGGTCATCAGCAGACCGCCGGGGGCCGGCAGACGTTCACCGGCCTTGAGGCAGGCCTTGAAGTAACCGCCGACGCCTTCCACCACCTGGTTCAACAACACCCGCGGCACCCCGAGGATGCGCGGCGAGTACGCCAGCAGGTCCAGCAGGTTCAGCGCCACCCGCACTTCCCGCAGGGCGATGCCGGTGTCCTGGCCGGTCATGGCCAGGCGCGGCAGGTGTTGCATCAGGCGGTCGAGCATTTGCACGCCCATCTTGCGGTGTTCGGCCAGGGTCGCAGGCTCGGTCAGGGTGACGATGTCGCGCCAGCTGAAACGGGTCAGGCGCTTGGCCGCAAGCTCAGCGCCGAACGGCCGGGCAATCAGGGTCCAGACAAAGGCGAACAACAGGCCCACCGGGCCCGCCAGGTTGGAGTTGGCAAAGGCCAGGAAGTCCGCGTCGTAGGCACCCTGGATGCTGATGAACGACGAGGTATTGACCAGCGTCAGCAGCATGCCGAGGTAGAAACGCGGCTGTACCGTCAGCGTGCCGATGCAGATAAAGGGCACCGAAAACGCCAGCACCAGCATCGGGAAATCGTGCAGGTTGGGCAGCACCAGAAACAGGTAGAGGCTGGCGAACAGCACCGACATCGCGGTCCAGAAAAAGAACCGGTAGATCTGCGGCGCCGGGTCGTCCATGGAGGCGAAGAAGCTGCAGGCCACCGCCGCGAGGATCACCGCGCTGCCACCGTCGGTCCAGCCCAGCAGGATCCACAGCACCGAGGCGACGATGATCGCGGTGACGGTGGAAAACGCCGAGTAGAACATCAGGCCACGGTCGAGGAATGGCGTCAGCCGGCCCAGGCGCCAGTGGCGGTAAACTGCGCGCCAGCTGTCCTGGCTTTCGCACTGGATGGCGGCTTGCAGGCTGCGGCAGTCTTGCCACAGATCCACCCACTCGCCCAGGCGATACAGGGCGTTGGAGAACAGCAACTGATGGCGGTCATCCAGGGCGTCGGCATCGGGTTGCAGGGCTTCGATCTGGTCGCGCAGGACACGCCAGCGTTCGAGGGGCGCATCCTTTTGCGTGCTGACCAGCCACTCGTTGGCGGCGGTCAGCAGCGGCGTGAAGCGCTCGAGCAATTCCGGCGCGCGGTGTTCCAGCGCGTACACGGCGTCGTCCAGTGCGTCGATCACCGGCAGCAGGTGGATCATCCGCCCGCGCAGCTCCTTTGTATTGCGCACCGTTTGCGGCCGGGAGCCCTCGTGGGGCAGTTGGCCGATCATCAATTCCAGGGTGTTGAAGGTAGCGACCATGCCGCCGCGCAGGGTGCTGATTTCCTCGGGTTGCACGTTGCGGCTGAGGAAGCGCTGGCTGTAGACCTGGGCGTCGGCAAACCACTTGCTCACCGAGTCATCGAACACCGGCGCCAGGCGTCGCGGCCAGAACATCGCCCCCACCACCGCCGCCACGGCGATGCCAAGGAAGATCTCTTCGGTCCGCGCTTCGGCCACATCCCACACCGCCAGCGGGTTATCCACCACCGGCAGGGCGATCAGCGGCAAGGTGTAGCCGGCCAGCATCAGCGCATAGCTGTTGGCGGTGCGCAGGTGCAGGGACAGGAACAGCAGAATCCCGGTCCACAGCGCGATCACCACCACCAACACGTAAGGCGTCTGCACAAACATCGGCACAAAAAACACCGCAGCGGCCGCGCCCATGAAGGTACCGACCGCCCGGTACAGCGCCTTGGAGCTGGTAGGGCCGACAAACGGGCTGGACACGATATACACCGTGGCCATCGCCCAATACGGACGCGGCATTTGCATCAGCATGGCGATGTACAACGCGATCATTGAAGCGGCGAATGTCCTTACGCCATAGAACCAATCCCTGGCCGGCGGCATGCCGGTAAAAAATCCGTTCAAGAACTCACAACCATGGGATGTTGATTGGCACCTTCGAAGGCCCGCAGTACACGCAAAGCAGCTTCCAGGTCATCGGGGTCGATTGTCGCCAGCACCTCGCGACGCAGGCGCACCAGTTGCTGTTCCACTGCCTGCACCAGCTCGCGGCCACGCGCGGTGAGGCTCAAGGCCTTGGCGCGGCGGTCGTGGATGTCTTCGGTGCGGCACACATAGCCGGAACTGCACAGCTGATCCAACAGCCGCACCAGGGACGGGCTTTCCATCCCGGCCGCCTGGGCCACCTTGACCTGATGCACACCGTCGCCGAGGCGGCCGATCATCAGCAGCGGCACGGCGCAGGCTTCGGAGATGCCATAGCTGACGAGCGTGGTCTGGCAGATTTTGCGCCAGGTCCTGGCACCTACCACCATGCTGCTGCTGATGTTCATCTGGAGTTGTTCGAGGGTCTGGGACACTGGATTATTCGCATACAGTTAGTTTGCTAACTATCAATATGGTCGATGGATCCCAGGCCGTCAAGTTTTGATACAAATTTTGGGATGGGTGGTGGAGGCGCGAAGGTGTGAGTCAGTAAAGCGGGTTTCAAGCCCCGCGCCCCTCTCTCAACCGCAAATTCAACTCATCCACCACCTCCGCCCAATCCGCGTCCTCCAGAATCTCTTCACGCAAAAACGCCCGCTGGGGCGGCGTCCAGAAAAACGCTTCCGCCAGATGCAATTCGGGCTTGAGTGGGGAGTGGACCGCGATGAACCGCTCGATGCTGACCGGGTCATCGGGCAAACCGAGCTGTTTGAACAACGATGGCAAGTTGTGGACTGGGGATTCCATGAGGCGTTCCTGGAGAGAGGGTTCACCTGAGTCTAGCCCCCCAGGCGAACATAAACCTCTCAGGTGTTGCGCGGATTAATCGCAGCCCTCACGGTGCACGCCCGCTGGCGCGTTACACAGCACGAACAGCCGGGCCCGCGCGCCGCCGCCGTCCTGCTGGCTGAGCTGACGCCATCCGGCCGGCAACGGGGCAAACTCATCCGGCGGCTCCGCGGCGCTGATCAGCCATACACGCTGGATCTCGGCGGGTAACGCCGACAAGCGATCAAGGTAGATGCGCCCGCCATCCTGGTCCACCAGGGTGCCAAAACCATAGGCATTAGGCCGGGTGGACTTGCCGGCGGCGGTGGGCGGAGTGAAAAGCTGCAACTGGGCGTCGGTCTCGTCGTAATAGACGTAGGGCAGGAACCACAGCATGTCGCTGATGACGATGCGATCATCTTCCTGGTAGTTGCGATTGACGAACTCCACCACCACGTTGAACTGATCATGCTCATCGACGGTGGAGTTGGTTTTCACGCCCACCAGCTCGACCCCGACAAACAACACGAAGACTGCCGCCGCTGCGAGCGGCAGGCGCGGCGACAGACGGTCGACGGCCAACGCCACGATGATCGGCAAACTCATCGCGTAGGCGGTGAGATAACGCTCGATAAACACCGGGGAAATAAACGAAACCCCATAGACCAGCAGCACCGGCAGCATGAAAAAAAGCCCCAGCAGCCAGCCAAAGCGAAAGCGGCTTTGATCGCGCCAGGCAGTCACACCGACCAGCGCCATCAGCAATAACGGAAACACCACAAAGAGCGGTCGCCACAAGTGGTCGCCCGGGTCCTGAATGAGGAACTGCCACACCATCGACGGCACGGAATACAGGTTGACCGGGTCTTCCCAGCCAATATCACCGCCCACCTTGAGTTCTTCGGTGTGCTGCACCAGGCCCAGCAGATTCGGGAGCCAGGGCAAGTACAGCAACACAATGGCAACGTTGGCCACCCACCAGCCCGCACGCGTGACCAGGCGCAGGCCGCCGGCCCGTGGCTGGCGCAGCAACAGCAGCCATGACCAATGCACCAGCACGCACAACGCGGTGAAATAGTGGGTGTAGAAGGCTGCCGTCATCAACAGCGCATAGGCCACCAGATAGCGCTTGCGCTCAGGCTGGCGGACCCAATACACCAAGGCCAGGGTGGCGGCCAGCAGCCACACGCCCAGCAGCGAATACATCCGCACTTCCTGGCTGTAGCGCACTGCCGTGGGCAGCAACGCCAACAGAATCCCGGCCAGCACCGCCGCGCGACGGGTCGCGATCAGTCGTGTCAGCCAGATTCCCAGGCCGACTGCGACCACACCGGGGATCGCACTCATGCTGCGCAGGGAGAAAATGCTGTCGCCGAACACCTCGATCCAGCCGCGCAGCATGAAGAAATACAGCGGCGGATGAACGTCATGTGCGGCGTGAAACCACAGGTCTTCCAGGGAATACTCGGCGAGCAGCAGGCTTGAACCTTCATCGCCCCAGATGGCGGAGGCGGTCAGGCCATAGAAACGCATGGCCATGGCCAACGCCACCAGCGGTACCCACCACAACCGAGCCAGCCAGCCGGCATTCTCCCAAAGGCCAGGATTGAGCACGGGCAATGCCCCGGCCTTGTTGTCTTGTTCCGCCACAGAGCGTCGCACCTCTACTTCCTCACCCACTACTGAACCTGCGCTTGCGCGAACACCCGCCACTCTAGGTCAAAAGGCCTTGATTCGCCCGCTGTTTTGCATGGATTTGACCAACCATCCGCCAATCGGACAAATCTGAATTTTGCGCAGGACGTCTCCGACGCTTTCATCGGATCACGCTATGATTGCTGCCTTCCATGGATTCAGGATCAAGGACATTTCATGCGCATCGGTCTTCTGTCACCCCTGGCACTGGCATTGCTCGCCACCCTTCCCCTCCAGGCCCACGCCAGCGGCGATGACTCTTGCTACCCGGATTGGCGGGTGTCGCGCAACAGCCTGGACGTGTGCAGCAACCTGCCCTTCCTGAGCCCCGGCAATGACAGCCGGGTCAACCTGCGGCTGTTGCTGGCGGACAAAAACGTCATGCCGCTGGCGCCGAATGCCTTTGGCGAGCAGGACGTGTCCGAAGGATTTGGCCCGGTGCCCTTTCCGGTGTATCGGCTTATGCCGGCTGCGGATGAGCCCGACAACAAACCCGACGACTCGCGCACCGCCGAACTGGATGCACTGCTCAGCCCGCTGGGCATCACCCGCGACGACGCCAAGACCGCCGGTGAAGCCTTCCTTTCCGGCGAAGGCAGCCGCTGCCGCAGCAACGCCGATGACAGTGCCGCCGCGTTTATCAGCCAGGTGGTGAAGGCCGATGTACCGCAGGCCGAGCGCCAGTTACTGGCCAAGCTGCGGCTGCAGATGCTCGGCAGTTGTTCCTCGGACGGCGTAGCGGCAGGCGAGGCCGACCAAATCAAATCGGCAGACGGCCAGGCATTGCTCACCTACCTGAAAGCCGCCGGGGACTTTTACAGCGGACGCTTCAGCGATGCGCAAAAAGGTTTTGCCGGGCTGACGAGCAGCTCGCTGCCCTGGCTGAAGGAAACAGCGCTGTACATGACCGCCCGCACCGCGCTGAACGACGCCCAGCAAAATGCCTTCGATGAATACGGCACGCCGTCGCTTGAGCATGTGGATAAGTCTGCCCTGCAACGGGCCGAAAGCGCTTTCGACGACTACCTGAAAACTTATCCACAGGGCGAATACGCCGCCTCCGCCCGTGGCCTGTTGCGCCGGGTGCACTGGCTGGCGCCCAACCCCGACAAACTGGCGGACGACTTTGCCTGGCAACTGACCCAGGCCACCGATGCCCAGCGCAACGTGTCGCTGGATGAACTGGTGCAGGAAGCCGACACCAAGCTGCTGACCAGCACCACGGCACCTGTGGGCAACCCGTTGATCCTGGCCCTCAACGACCTGATGTGGATGCGTGCCGGTGAGCCGCCGAAGCTCACGCGTGAAGCGCTCGATGCACAAAAAGCGGTGTTCGCGCAGGAGCCCGCGCTGTATGCCTACGTGCAGGCGGCGTTTGCCCTGAACGTCGAGCATCAGCCCGACCGTGCCTTGAAGCTGCTGCCGCAAGACGTGCCGTCGAATCTCGACTACTTCGCTTTCAGCCAACAGACTCTGCGTGGCCTCGCGCTGGAAGCCAGGGAAGACTGGAAAGCCGCCGAGGCGCTGTGGCTGCAACTGCTGCCGCTGGCCAGGCAACCGTTGCAACGTGACCAGCTGGAGCTGGCATTGGCGATGAACTACGAACGCAGCGGCCAGCTGGCCAAGGTATTCGCCGCCGATTCGCCGATCAGTGCCAAGCAGGTGCGCTATATCCTGCTGCGCAACGTCGCCGGTCCCGACCTGCTGCGCCAACAGCTTGCCCATGCCGAAGACCCGGTAGAGCGCCAGACCGCACAATTCACGCTGCTCTATAAAGACCTGCTGCGCGGCCAGTTCGAGACCTTTGCCGAGGACCTCAAGCAACTGCCCGCCTCGATTCCCGATGACAAGCTCGGCACCAGCCTGGGCTACGTCTACAGCGGCGGCCAGTCGTTGAGACTGTTCCAGTGGAACGGTGACAAGGCCGAGTCCGGCTACACCTGCCCGAGCATCGCGCAAATCGCCAGCACCTTGCAGGCCGATCCGAAAAACCCGCAGGGCCTGAACTGCCTGGGGGAATTCGTCCTGCGTAACGGCCTGGACGGCATGCCCCTGGAACAAGCGCGCTCCGCCGGCAGCCTGGGCAGCACTGCCTCGCCCTTCAAGGGTGAAACCTTCTCGCGACTGGAGGGCTACAAGCGGGTGATCGGCAATCCCAAGGCACCGCGAAACGACAAGGCCTACGCGCTGTTTCGTGCCATCAACTGCTACGGACCTTCGGGCTACAACAGTTGCGGTGGCGAGGACGTCGACAAGAACGTGCGCAAAGGCTGGTTCCGCCAGTTGAAAACCGGGTTCGCCGACACCCAGTGGGGCAAGTCGCTGCAGTACTACTGGTAAGCCGTGAAGCGCTTCTGGCTGGCCCTGCTCCTGCTGGCAAGCCCGGCCTTCGGCGCGGTGGACGCCCGCGACCATGACGCGTTCTGGCTGTGGAGCGGCGTCGCGCCGCAGCCGGTGCTCAAGCAGGCGAAAACCCTGTACATCCTCCAGGGCCAGATCAACTCGACCCGCCGCGCGCCCCGGCGTGGCGTGCAATTCATCGCCCAGGGCATGAGTGTGCCGCGCATCACCCAGGGTGAAATCTGGGTGGTGTACCGCGCCCACACCCTGCACTGGCCCGAGTCGGTGTACAGCCAGATGCTCGGCCAGGTGCAACGCTGGCGGGATGCGGGCAACCCGGTGGTGGGCATCCAGATCGACTTCGATGCGCGCACGCAATACCTCGACGAATACGCGGATTTCCTGCGCGACCTGCGCCAACGCTTGCCCAAGGATCTACGCCTGAGCATCACCGGGCTGATGGACTGGAGCAGCAACGCCGACCCGGCCGCCATCGCACAACTCAAGGGCGTGATTGATGAAGTGGTGGTGCAGACCTACCAGGGCCGCCACAGCATCCCGGACTACGCGGCGTATCTGCCACGCATGAACCGGTTGGGGGTGCCGTTCAAGATTGGGTTGATTCAGGGTGGGGCATGGGAGGAGCCGGGGTATTTGAAGGGGAGTGAGTGGTTTCGCGGGTATGTGGTGTTTTTGCAGAATCCCTGAGTGCCCACGGTCCTTGGACTGTGGGCACTCAGGGCTACAAAACGCCCGCGAATGACCGGTATCTACCAGTCATAAGTCAAGCTCGACACCACCGTGCGCCCTTCCCCGTAGTAACAATCCAGGTCACTGGTGCATTGCGACACGTAGGTCTTGTTGGTGAGGTTCTGCACGTTCATTGCCAGCTTCACGCCTTTGAGCTTGAACGCCGAGCGGCCCAGGTCGTAGCTCAGGCTGGCGTCGTAGACGGTATAGGACGGAATGCTGAACGCCCCTGCGTAGTAATCACCAAAGCTGCTGCGAACGTAACGCGCGCCCAAGCCTGCGCCAACACCGGCCAGGGGTGTGTCGCCGAGGACGGTGTAATTGACCCACACCGAAGCGGTAAGCGGCGCAATGCCGGCCGGATGCCGGCCCTGACGACCGTCGTTGTCCTTGGTGTACTTGATGTCATTGCGCGCCGCTGACGCGACCACGTCCCAGGCATCGCTGAGGGAGGCCTTGGCTTCCAGCTCCACGCCACGTGAGCGCATGGCACCGCTCTGGGTGCTGAAGGTGGTGTCTACCGGGTTGGTGGTCAGCACGTTTTTCTGATCCAGTTGATAGACCGAAACCTGCACAAAACTCTTCTGGCCCGGCGGCTGGTATTTCAGGCCGACTTCGTACTGGTTGCCGGTAGAAGGATCGAACGGTTTGCCGCTGATATCGGTGCCCGACAGCGGCAGGAAGGATTCGGAGTAGCTGATAAACGGCGCCAGGCCATTATCGAACAGGTACACCAGACCGGCCCGGCCGGTGAACGCCTGGTCTTTGCTGCTGGTGCGGGTGTCGGCCAGTGGTTCCTTGTTGACCACGTTGGCCCAGTCGTAGCGCCCGCCAAGGACCAGCGCCCACTTGTCCAATTTGATCTGGTCCTGCACGTACAAGCCGGTCTGGGTCACGGTGCGGTCCCAGCGATAAGGCTGGCCGAAATTCAGCCGCTGGCCATAGACCGGCTTGAACAGGTCGATCACCGGCGGATTACGGTCGTACAGGCCGTGGAATTGCGAGTTGAAGTGGTAGTAATCCAGGCCAACGATCAACGTGTGGGACAGGGCGCCGGTGTCGAACTCCGCCTGGGCGATGCTATCCACACCGAATACTTTGTTGTGCTGCGACCAGTCCACGCCGAAGCGTTGCAGATAGCGTTGGTCTTGCACGCCGGTTACCGGGTTGGGCACAAATCTGTAGCCGTGCAACGGTGCGGTGTAGCGGTCGTCCACTTCGGCGTAGCGAGCGTTTTGCTTGAGGGTCCAGGTGTCGTTCAGGCGATGGGACACCTCATAGCCCAACACGTACTGCTCGCGGTTGTACTGGTTGACGCCTGGCTCACCGATGAACACATCACGCTTGATCTTGCCGTTGGGGTTGTCCCAGATCGTCCCGGACGCGGGCAACCCCTGGGCCTCGGGCACGCCTTTGTCTTTCTGGTACTGGGCGAACACGGTCAGGCGCGTGTCGTCATTGGGCTGCCAGGTCAGGCTGGGAGCGATGAACTGGCGTTTGTTCTCGACGTAGTTGATCTCGCCCTGTTCGTCCTTGGCCAGGCCGGTGAGGCGATAGAGAAACTCGCCCTGCTCATCCAGCGGTCCTCCGAGGTCGATGGCGGCGCTTTTGTGCTCGTAGGTGCCGGCCTCCAGCACCACTTGATGCACCGGGGTTTCGCTGGGGCGCTTACTGACCATGTTGACGATGCCACCCGGTTGGTTCTGCCCGTACAAGACCGAGGCCGGCCCCTTGAGCACTTCGATGCGCTCCAGGGAATAGGGCTCGATCTGCAAAGCACCGCCGGTGCTGCCGCCGCCGTAGGGCAAGTGCAAACCGTCGAGGTACAGCGGCGTCGGCGTAAAGCCACGGGAAGTAGGCTCATCAAACAGTTTGACCCGATCGGAAAAACCGCCGGCCGTCATGCCCGGTGTATAGAGCAACGCCTGGGTAACGCTTTGCGCGCCCCGCGCCTTGATCTCGGCGGCGGTGATGACGTTGATGGTCTGGGGGATTTCCACCAGCGCCGAATCGGTCTTGCTGCCGGTGGCGCTGCGCTTGGCAACGATGCCGTCGACCGGGCCCCAGGCCGTTTCCTGATCCTGTTGACCACTGATCTGCGTCGCACCGAGTTGCAGCGCGCCGCTCGCGGGCAGGGCCTGCAATGACCAGCCGCCCTGGGATTGCACCGCGACCAATCCGCTGCCGGCCAACAAACGCTCCAACCCTGGCCCGGTGGCGTAGCGGCCCTGCAAGCCGGCGCTGCGCTTGCCTTGGGTCAGCAAGGCGTCCACCGACAACAGAATCCCCGAGGCGCTGGCGAACTGGTTCAAGGCCTGGTCGAGGTTGCCCGCCGCAATGTTGTATTGGCGCAGGGCTTCAGCACTCTCCTGGGCCTGGACCACGCTCGGCACCACAGGCGCCGTCGCCAGCAGACTGACAAACAGGCCACGGCGCAGGGCGCGGGCCAGGGGTTGGATTGGGTGGTGCGACATTGCAGGGCTCCCCGTGAGAACGCTTCTTGATTGGCTTTCAAGAGGTATCCCGGACGGGGTTGGAAAACCGACAAGCCGTAGGCAAAAAATTTTTTAGCCCCGCGCCTTGATCGTGACCCAATAGCGCGTCACCGCCTGTACCTGCACCGGCAACGAACGCTCAAGCGCGTGGAGAATCGCGTCGGTGTCATTCAGCGGAAACACGCCGGTCAACAGCAAGCCGGCCACTGCCGCATCGCAGCGCAACAGCCCCGGGCGATAACGGCTCAACTCGGCAACGAACTGCCCCAGCGGCTGGCGCTCGGCGATCAAGCGGTTCTCGGTCCAACTGCTGGCATTGGCATCCACCGGCACCAGCGTCGAAGTCCGGCTGGCGCTGAACCACAGGCTGTCCCCGGCATTCATCTGCACCGCCGCACCGCGCACCGGACGTACCTGCACACGTCCTTCATACAGGTCGACGCGGCTGCCATCGTCCACTTCACGCACGGCAAACCGGGTGCCCAAGGCCTGCACATCTCCGGCCGGGGTTTCGACGATCAATGGCCGGGACGGATCGTGGCCGCTGGTCAGCAGGATCTCGCCGCGTATCAGGCGGATACGCCGCTCACTGGCGCTGAAGCGCAAGTCGACCGCGCTGTTGCTGTTGAGGTCCAGGCGCGTGCCATCGCTCAAGGTCAGGTGGCGAATCTCGCCCGTGGCGGTGCGGTATTCGGCAAACGCCGCCTGCCAGGGCTGGCTGCTTTGCACCAGATAGCCGCTGCCACCGGCCACCAGCAACAGCCCGAGCAGTTTCAAGGCGGCGCGGCGTTGGGTGTCCGGTGTATCGCGTAACACCGCACGGGCACTGTCGACAGGCACACCGCCGAGGGTTTGCTGTAACTGCTGCAAGCGCTTCCAGGCGCGCCGGTGTTCCGGATCGGCCTCCTGCCAGCGCGCGAAGGCCTGGCGCTGATCGCCGTCCATCTCGCCGCCCCATTGCAGCATCAACCACTCGCTGGCCTGCTCGACAATGGCCGGGGCAATCGGCGCTTCGTGCCGGGTTCTCATTCTTCGTAGACGACCTGGTAGCAGGCGAGAATCGCCCGGGTCATGTACTTCTGCACCGAGCTGACAGTGACCTCCAGGCGCTCGGCAATCTGTGCGTAGCTCAGCCCTTCGAACTGCGACAACAGAAATGCGCGGCGCACGTTGTCGGGCATGCGGTCGAGCATGGCGTCGATCTGCATCAGGGTTTCGAGGATCAGTGCGCGGGTTTCCAGGGACGGGGATTCGGGCTCCGGCAGGTGGGCAATGCTTTCCAGGTAGGCACGCTCGATGCGCAGGCGTCGCCATTGATCAATCACCAGGTTGCGGGCGATCTGCGTCAGGTAGCTGCGGCTTTCCTTGTCACCGGGAAAGCGCCCCGATACCAGTAAGCGCAGGAAGGTGTCCTGCGCCACATCGGCGGCGTGTTCGCGATCCCCCAGGCGTTTGCGCAGCCAGCCTTGCAGCCAGCCATGATGGTCGCGATACAGGAGATGAAGCTGTTGCCGGCCGTCAGTCGCGGTGTCCATGAAAAGCTCGGATACGTTATTGAGAGCAATTATCATTACACCTTGTTGCGTGGCTGGCAAAGTTCTTTGTCATTCAGCGTCCGGCGGTCTGCAACGGGTATACCGATTCCCAGCCCCCGCCCAATGCCTTGTACAACCCGACCATGGCCAGGGACACGCCGGTGGAGCTTTCCACCCACTGCTCCTGGGTCGCCAGCAACGCACTTTGCACGGTCAGTACGTTGACGAAATCCACCACGCCTTCGACGTATTGATGCTGCGCGGTGCTGAGGGCGATCTGGTTCTGCCGCACGGCTTCGGCGAGGCTGTCGCGCCGCAGTTGGCTGGCGTTGTAGCGGGTCAGTTGATCGTCGATTTCATGCCAGGCCCGCAGCACGGTCTGCTGGTAGGCCAGGGCCGCCTCCTGTTGCTGGGCTTCGCGCAGATCGAGCATGCCTTGCAACCGGCCACCGTTGAAAATCGGCAAGCTCAGTTGCGGGCCGAAGGCGAATGCACGCGAACTCCACGAGCCGAAATCCGCCAGCTGCAACGCCTGGGAGCCCACGCTGCCAGACAGGGTGATGCGCGGGTAGAAGTCGCCCTTGGCCACACCAATGGAGGCGGTGGCCGCATGCAAGCGAGCTTCGGCCTGGCGGATATCCGGGCGGCGCTCGGCCAGTTGCGACGGCAGGCCGATGGCGACCTGGCGTTGGGTTTGCGGCACCGCAGCGTCCTTGGACAGCTCGGCGTACAAGGCTTGTGGCGGTTCTCCCATCAGCAGGCTCAGGGCGTTGATCAACTGGTCCTGGCGTTGCTGCAAATCCGGCAGGCGCGCCTCGATGGCGGCCACTTGAGCAGCGGCTTCGGCTACGTCCAGGTCAGTGGCGACACCATCGGCCAGGCGCAGTTGCGAGAGCTTCAGGCTGTGGCGCGCCACCTCGAGGTTTTGCTCGGTGACGGCGCGGGTGTTTTGCACGCCGCGCAGTTGGATGTAGTCCTGGGCGGTTTCCGCCAGCACCGACAACAGCACCGCGCGGCGGTCGTTTTCGGCGACTTGCAGGGTGGCGTCGGCGGCTTCGGTTTCGCGTTTTACCCGGCCCCAGAAGTCCAGTTCCCAGGCGGCGGAGAAACCCATGTCCCACTGGTTGAACGCCGAGCGGCCGTTCTTGCCCGAGGCATCGCTCAAGCCATCGGCGCTGTTGCGCTGACGCAGGTAATCGCCGGTGGCGTTGACGGTCGGGTAGCGCTCGGCGGTAATCACCTGGCGCGCCGCGCGGCTTTGTTGCAGGCGGCTGCTGGCGAGTTTCAGGTCAAGGTTATCGGTCAGCGCGCGATGGGTAAGCGCGGTGAGCTGCGCGTCGTGGAACACTTCCCACCAGCGCTCTTCCAGCGGGTCGTTGACCGCGTGGCTGGCGGCTTGCCGGCCATGGGGCTCGGTCCATTGGCCGACGGGATTCAGCGGGCGCTGGAAGTCCGGGCCGACGGTGCAGGCACTCAGGGTGAGCAGGCTCAAGGTTAACCAGGCAAGGCGTCTCATTGCTGCGCCACCTCACGTTGCTGGGCGGCGGCGTGGGTGTCGACGCTGGCTTCCACCGACATGCCGACCCGCAGGCGCTCGGTCAACGCCTGGCCGGGCTCCAGGATGATTTTTACCGGAATACGCTGCACCACCTTGGTGAAGTTGCCGGTGGCGTTGTCGGGTTTGACCGAGGCAAATGTCACGCCGGTAGCTGGCGCCAGGCTTTCGAGGTGGCCCTTGAGCACTTCGCCGTCGAGGCTGTCGACCTTCACGTCCACCGTTTGGCCAGCGTGCATGTGGGATAACTGGGTCTCCTGGAAATTGGCCACCACGTAGGCCTCGGCCAGCGGTACCACGGCGAGGATCTTGCTGCCCGGCGTCACATAGGCGCCGACCCGCACCGCGCGCTCGCCGACCATGCCGTCCACCGGCGCGACGATGCGGGTGTACGACAGCTGATAGCTGGCCATTTCCAGTGCGGCCTGGGCACGTTTCAGGCCGCCCTCTGCCGCATCACGCTGAGCGCTGAGGATTTCCACCTGCTTGCGTTCAGCGGCCAGCACCGCCGTGGCATTCGCCAGGCGTGCGGTGGCCTGGTCAATACGCGTCTTGGCTTGCTGGGCGTTCTGTACGGTGCCGGCGCCTACACCCGCGAGGTGGTTGTAGCGGTTCAGTTCGTGTTCGGCAAACGCCACTTCGGCGCGATCCGCCGCCACAGTCGCCTGGGCCTGGGCAATCACCGAGCTTTGGCGCACCAGGGTCGCCGTGGCATTTTTCAGCTGCGCCTGGGCCACCAGCGTATCGGCATCGGCCGCCTGGGCAGCGGCGCGGAAGTCACGGTCATCGATCAGCGCCAGCAACTGCCCGGCCTTGACCCGCTGGTTGTCTTCCACCAGCACTTCCTTGATGAAGCCGGCCACACGCGGCGCCACCAGGGTGTAGTCAGCGGCGACGAAGGCGTCGTTGGTGCTCTGGCGTTTGCTGCCGAACACACCCGGCGCCAGCAGGTAAACCAGCACACCTACGGCAAACACGGTGATGACGGTTACAGCGATTTTGTCTTTGCGTTTCATAACAATCCCTTTGGCTCAGTGAGCAATCAAGTCGGCGCGCGGGGCGGATAAATCCGCGTCGGCATCCAGAAAATCAGCAGGATCAACGCCGCCGCGACACCGGCCATGACGTAGTAGAGATCCGAAGAGGTGAGCACCACGGCCTGCTCGTGCAGCCGATGGGCAAGGCCGGCGGCATCGCTGTCGGCCAGGGGCGAGTTGCCCAGGCCGTCCACCAGCATGGTCGAGTGGAAATGCAGGCGGTGTGTGGTCAGGGCATCGAGCACGCCGGTGGCGACCACGGCAGCCAGGCCTTTCACGGTGTTGAACCACGCCGAGGCGAAAGGCCCGTCCTGGGGCGTGATGCTGCCGGTGGAGAGCATCAGCAGCGGCAACACCGCCATCGGTTGCCCGAATATTTGCAGCAGTTGCAGCACGTAGAAATCATCGCGAATCCATGCCGACGTAAGTTGCGCCCCGCCCACGCAGGACAGGATCAACATGCTCAAGCCAATGCCCAATACCCAGCGGCAATCGACCCAGCGCAAGTTGCACAACGCCGCCACCAACGGCAGTGCGATCAACTGCGGCAGCGCCATGATCAGCATCACCGGTGCAGTTTGCAGCGGGCGGTAGCCTTGGACCTGGGCCAGGTAGCTGGACGGAATGATGGTCACCGCCAGCAGCACGATCAGGACCCCGGCGAGCACAATCAGCGCGAACGACAGGTTGCGCAGCCCAAGCATCTGCAACTTGAAAAACGGCATCGGGTGCGACCACTCGTTGATCATGAACAGCACCAGCAACACCAGGCCGCCGATCAACAATGAGGTAATCAGCGGCGACTCGAACCAGTCCAGCCGATTGCCCTGCAACAGGCCGATCACCAACATGCAGATCGCCGGGAAGCCCAACAGCAAGCCGCGCCAGTTGAACTGCTTGAAGCGCTCCAGGCGCAGCGGGTCCTGGGGCAAGCCGTAGGCCACGGCCGCCATGGCCAGCAGGCACGGCCCGACAATCTGCCAGAACGCCCATTGCCAGCCGACGTATTCGGTCCACATGGCCGCCAGCGGTGTGCCGAGGCTGGGGCCGAAAGTGGCCGTGAGGGCATAGCCGGCCAGGCCGTACAGCTTGACGTTGGCCGGCAGGAACCGCAGGGCCACGGTCATCAGCATCGGCGGCAAGGCGCCACCGGCCAGGCCTTGCACGGTGCGCAGGATCAGCAGGCTTTCGTAGTTCGGTGCGAACGGGCACAGCACGCCAAGCACGGTGAACAGGCCGATGGCGCAGAGAGTGAAACGGCGCAGAGAGAACGTCACCGAACACCAGGGTGCAAAGGCCATCGCCGAGACAGAGGTGGCGGTGTAAGCAGCCACCAGCCAGGTGCCTTCGTCGAAGCCGATGTACATCGCACCGCGAATATCGGCGAGAGCGACTTTGGTCACCATCTCGTTGAGGCCGGACACCAGTACCGCAAGCAATACGCCCACCAGGCCGATGATGATGCGCGGGCCGAAAACGGGAGGGGTAATGGCGGTCGGTTTGGCTGCGGCCAGGGGTGCGGGAGCAGCGAGGGACGTCATGAACTACAACTCGGAATAGGAAATACCCGAGCAGTTTAATAAGGCTTAGACATGACAAAAAGTGACTTATCGGAAGCTTATAAGTGCACCAGACGCAATGATCAAAATGTAGGCGATCTCTGTGGGAGCCGGGCTTGCCCGCGATGGCATCACCTCGCTATGCCTGAAAAACCGTGTCGCCCGCATCGCAGGCAAGCCAGCTCCCACATTGACCGGGCTCACTTGCGACTCACGTGGGCTGCGCTTCCTTCCACGTCGCCTCGCAGCATTCACGCATGGTCTCGCGCAGCCATCTATGGGCCGGGTCCTTGTCGAAACGCGGGTGCCAGGCTTGGGTCAGCACCAGGGTCGGCAGGGAAATTGGCAGGGTGAAGGCTCGCAACGGCAGCTTCAGGCGATTGGCGCTGTAGAGCGCTTCCTTGGGCACCGGCAGGATCAGGTCGGAGTCCGGCAGCATGAACATCGCGCCGTGAAACCCCGGGGCGATCATCGCGACTCGGCGTTCCAGGCCCTGGGCGTTCAGGGCGGTGTCGATGGGCCCCCGGGCAATGCCGCGGCGGGAGATGCTGATATGGGAATAGCTGGCAAACCGTTCGGCGGTGATTTCTCCATCGAACAACGGGTGCCCTTCCCGTGCCAGGCCGACGAAGGTGGTGGTGAACAGGTTCTGCACCTTCACTTCCGGAGTGATCGGCATGGTGTTGCCCACCCGCAGGTCGAGACGGCCTTCACGCAGGGCCTCGTCATCGGTGTCGCCTTCCGGCACGAAGCGCAGTTCGCACAGCGGTGCCATGCGTTCCATGGTGTCGAACAGCCGACCGCCATACACTCCGACAAAAAAGTCATTGGCCCGCACGCTGAAGCGCCGGCGCAGGGTGCGCAGGTCCACTTCGTCCGCCGAGCGGAACAGCAGCGCCGCCTGCTCCACCACGCTGCGCACCTGGCCTTGTAGCTCCAGGGCCTTGGGCGTCGGTACCAGGCCGCGACCGGCGCGCACCAGGATCGGATCGCCCACTGCCTCGCGGATGCGCGTGAGGGTGCGACTCATGGCGGCCGGGCTCAGGTTCATCCGCCGCGCGGCGCCTACCACACTGCCCTCGTCGAGCAAGGCGTCGAGGGCGACCAGCAGGTTCATGTCCGGTAATTGCATGCCAAGCACTCGTGATGGGTTATGAGTGAACTTGGCGCAATCGTAGCAGACTGTGGCGAGGGAGCTTGCTCCCTCGCCACAGGGTTGGTGTTTCAGTCCGGGTTGGTGTTCAGTCAGCGTTGCATGCCCCAGCGCTTCACGGTGACCCGCTCCAGGGTGTCGAACACCAGGTTCTCCACCAGCAGCCCGATCAGGATCACCACCGCCAGGCCGGCAAACACTTTGTCGGTGTACAGCTCGTTGCGGTTCTGGAAGATGTACCAACCCAAACCGCCTTTGCCGCTGGTAGCACCGAACACCAACTCGGCGGCGATCAGCGTGCGCCAGGCGAACGCCCAACCGATTTTCAACCCGGCGAGAATCGACGGCAGCGCAGCCGGGATCAGGATGAACAACACGAAGCGCATACCCTTGAGGCCATAATTTCGACCGGCCATGCGCAGGGTTTCGGAGACGCCGAGGAACCCTGAATAGGTGTTGAGCGCCAGCGCCCACAACACTGAATGCACCAGCACGAAGATCAGGCTGTTCTGCCCCAGCCCAAACCACAACAGCGCCAGCGGCAGCAGGGCAATCGCCGGCAACGGGTTGAACATCGAGGTCAGGGTGCTCAGCAGGTCACGCCCCAGTTGGGTCGACACCGCAAGCGTGGTCAGGGCAAACGCCAGCACAATGCCGATCAGGTAACCCTTGATCAGCACCACCAGCGAGATGCTGACCTTGCTCAACAACTCGCCACTGGCCATGCCGTCGTAGAACGCGCTCAGTGTCTGCAGGAAGCTCGGCAGCAGCAGGTCATTGTTCTGATAACGGGCAGCCGCTTCCCAGAGGATCGCAAGCACGATCAGGATCAGGCTTTTACGCAGCCAGCCTTGTTGCCACAGGCGCTGGCGCCACGGCAACTCGCGCTCTACGCGAACACCGGGCAACGGTTCGAGAGTGATTTCATATTCCTGGCGCATGGTGCAAGCCCTTCAATAAGCGATGCGGATATCGGCGAAACCCAGTTCGGTTTCCACCTCGGGCGCTTCATCAAACAACAGCCGATGAATGCGCCGCGCCGAAGCCTGGAACTCCACACCGCCGAGGCTGTGCAGGTCGTATTGATGGCTGTGGATTTCCGCCCGCACTCGCCCCGGGTGCGGCGACAGCAACAGGATGCGGTTGCCCACCACTAGCGCTTCCTCGATGGAGTGGGTGACGAACAGCAGGGTGAAACGCACCTCTTCCCAGAGCAGCAATAGTTCTTCCTGCATCTTGCGCCGGGTCAGGGCGTCGAGGGCGGCGAAGGGTTCATCCATCAGCAGGATTTTCGGCTGCATGGCCAACGCCCGGGCGATTGCCACGCGGGCTTTCATGCCGCCGGACAGGGTGTGCGGGTAGGCATCGGCAAAGGCCGTAAGGCCGACTTTTTCCAGGTAGTACAGCGCCCGCTCTTCGGCCTCGCGACGCTTGAGGGTTTTGGACGCCAGCAGCGGGAACATGACGTTCTGCTTGACGGTTTTCCACGGCGGCAGTTGGTCGAACTCCTGGAACACCACGATACGGTCCGGCCCTGGCTGCTCGACTTTTTGCCCGAGCAGACGGATCTCGCCCTCACACGGCTTGATAAAGCCGGCGATGGATTTCAACAGTGTGGATTTGCCGCAGCCCGAAGGCCCCAGCAATACAAACCTGTCTGCCGGATCGATCGCGAAGCTGACCTGGTGAGTGGCCCGCACCACCCGTTCGGGCGTGCGGTATTCAAGGCTGACTTTATCCACCGAAAGCAGTGCTTCGGTGGTGGTCGGGTTGCTGGCCGTGTGGCCTTGCAAGGGCGCGTTCATGTCAGCTCCCTTGCAGCGGCTTGGCGTCCTGGAAGAAGTAATCCTTCCACGATTCGGGTTTGTTTTTGATCGCGCCGACGCGGTAGAGGAATTCCGCCAGCGGGTAGGTGTTTTTCGGGGTGACGCTAAATTCGAACTGCGGGTTTTCGATGATTTTCAGCAGCTCGGCGCGGTCGATCTTGGCCTTGGTCACGCGGATGTAGGTATCGGCGGCGGCGCCTTTGTCGTTCTGGGCGAACTGCGCCGCTTCGGTCAGTGCCTCGACGAACGCCTTGTAGGTTTTCGGGTTGTCGTTGCGGAATTTCTCGGTGGCGAACAGCACGGTCGGCGAGTTAGGCCCGAGGATGTCATAGGAGTTGAGCACCACATGCACGTTCGGGTTGGTCAGGGCCTGCTCCTGGAACGGCGGGTTGGAGAAGTGCCCGGTCAGCTCGGTGCCACCGGCAATCAGCGCAGCCGTGGCATCCGGGTGCGGGACGGCAACGGTGTACTTGTCGAGGCGATTGAATTCCTTGTCGCCCCATTGCTTGGCGGCAGCGTATTGCAGGAAACGCGACTGCACGGAAACGCCCACTGCCGGTACGGCAATGCGGTCTTTTTCGGTGAAGTCGGCAATGGTCTTGACCTTGGGATTGTTGCTCACCAGGTAGTAGGGGAAGTTGCCCAGGGAGGCAACGGCTTTCACGTTCTGCTTGCCGTGGGTGCGGTCCCAGATAGTCAGCAGCGGGCCAACGCCGGCCCCGGCGATGTCGATGGAACCGGAGAGCAGCGCATCATTGACGGCTGCGCCGCCGGACAATTGTGTCCAGTCGACCTTGATGTCGATGCCTTCCTGCTTGCCGTATTTTTCGATCAGGTTCTGGTCGCGCACCACGTTGAGCAACAGGTAGACGATGCCAAACTGCTCGGCGATGCGAATTTCGCCTTCGGCCTGGGCGGCGGCAGGCGCCACAAGACTGCCGGCCAGCAGGCTGACGCCCAGGCCGACCGTCGCGGCCAGGCGCGCAAATGGGGTTTTCTTGGACATGGTCATGCTCCGGGTCAGAAAGGCGCGTCGCCCTGGATGGTGGTGCGGTACAGCTTGCGCCGCAGGTGGCTGGGGCAGCCGGCCGCCAGGTGGATCAGCGAGCGGTTGTCCCAGAACACCATGTCGTGGGGCTGCCACTGATGGCGGTAGATGTTTTCCGGCAGCACGCTGTGGGCGTACAGCTGGGCCAGCAGGTCGCGGCTTTCATCCTCAGGCAGGCCGACGATACGGGTGGTGAAGCCCTCGCTGACGAACAGCGCCTTGCGGCCGTTTTCCGGGTGGGTGCGCACAATCGGGTGTACCACTTGCGCCACTTGAGCGAGTTGCTCGGGCGTGAGGGTCGGGCGCCAATTGCCTTCGAATTTGGTTTCGCTGTAGCGTGCGGTGTAGGAGTGCGCGGCGCTGCGGCCTTCAACGGCCTTGCGCAGGGACTCGGGCAGGTTGTCCCAGGCTTTATGCATGTCGGCGAACAACGTGTCGCCACCCTCGGACGGCAGCTCCTGGGCATGGAGCATCGAGCCCAGGCTCGGCAGCTCCTTATAGGAGAGGTCCGAGTGCCAGAACTTGCCGGCGTCTCCCAGGCCGATGGATTGGCCGTTTTCGATGATGTTGGAGACGATCAGGATTTCCGGGTGGTTGGCCAGCAGGAATTGTTTGAGCACATGGATTTGCAGCACGCCGAAACGGCGGCTGAAGGCGATCTGTTGCTCGGGGGTGATACGTTGGTCGCGGAAGACCACGACGTGATGGTCCAGATGCGCGCGGTGAATGCGTGCGAAGTCCTGGTCGCTGACCGGGCGGGCCAGGTCCAGGCCTATGATTTCGGCGCCGACGCTGCCGGGAAATGGACGGATCTCGAAGGTTTGTGTGGTGTCGGTCGCTGTTGGAACAGTAGAGGTGGCAGACATGAGTTCACTCCCGTGCAGTCAGGAGAGTGACTTTATAGTCATAAGAACCGCATTTTAAATACCGTTAGTGAATATCGATATGCAGCAATACCGCTATTGGCCCGACTCCCGGGAATAAAATGTGCACGACGGACCTTTAGCCTGTAAGACCTGACAAATGGGAGCTGTGGGCCCGAAGAACACGCTGTTGAGTCGCTTACAAGCCGAAACCTTGCCCGTTTGACAAGCTTGTGGACAATCTCTAGTGTGCATTGGATCCAATTAGCCACCTCACCTTGAAAAGGAGGATAGCGTAGTCGTGACGCAGAAGCCGAACCCTTTGAGCAGCATCCAGATCAGCGGGCCTATCCCCGCCCATCTCGCCCGCTCCGTGATTGAAGAAACATTGCGCAACGCCATCCTGGATGGCCGCTTGCCCTGTGGCACCGCCATGCGTCAACAGGAGCTGGCCAGCTTGTTCGGGGTCAGCCGGATGCCGGTGCGCGAGGCATTGCGTCAACTGGAAGCCCAATCGCTGCTGCATGTGGTCACCCACAAAGGCGCGGTGGTGGCGCCACTGATCGAGGACCACTCGGCGGAAACCTACGCCCTGCGCATACTCCTCGAATCCGAAGCGCTGCGCTTGTCGATTCCCCTGCTCACGCCCGATGACATCGCCCAGGCTGGCGCCTTTATCGACGCGCTGGAACGGGAAAGCGACTACACCGAAATCGGCCGCCTCAACCGCCTGTTCCACATGGCGCTATATGGCAAGGCGGGCAATCAGCGGTTGCTCAAGCTGGTTGAACACGGCTTGAACGAAGAGGAACGTTTCCTGCGCTTCAACCTCGAGGCCATGGGCCTGGGCAAGACGTCCCAGGAAGATCACCGCGAACTGCTCGACCTCGTGGCGCAAAAGAAGGTCGACGAAAGCATCCTGACCCTGCGTAACCACCTTACCCGCGGCATGGAGGTGATTACGGGTTACCTCAAAACTCTTGAAGAGACTGAACAGAACGCTGCGCTGTAAATTCCGCGTGGAACTGAAACGCCTCCCTCGACCACAAAGCGCTGCAAAGTGACGCTGGCCGACGGAGGCCAGTGCACCACCATTACTCCCGTTAAACCATTAAGCCCAAAGAAAACTTCACACACTCCGCAGAGCGATCCAACTACCGCAATATTCCAACTCGAAAAACTTATAAAATTAAAAACACCTGAATACTTAATCAGATTATTACCAACACTCCAATTCTCCCAATCGACAGCGTGAATCCATGCTCGGTGCGTCACTGCGCGTGGCGTTCCTTTAAATAAAGCCTTGGTATTTTGTCACAGCATGCTGCTTGCTAGTAACAGTGTCAGCCTCGTACAGCGCTGCCTGTTATCAAGGCACCCGTGCATCCGTGAAAACCAATGTTTATTTGTCGCTAAAGCACAACGCTTTTATCAGGGAAGAGACGACGACTTATAGGCATCAACATGTTCCAGCACTCACACCTGCTTAAACAAAAAAAGCAGAAGTTACATATCCATCCAATATTCAAACATATAAATACCCTTCCAAAGTTGCAGTACTTTATGGAAAACCACGTATTCGCCGTGTGGGACTTCATGACACTCACCAAACGCCTGCAACATGACCTCACCGGTATGCGCCTGCCCTGGTTACCGCCAACGGACCCGCAAGCGGCTCGCCTGATCAATGAGATCGTATTGGGCGAAGAGTCGGACGCGTATCCCGGCCATGGGCACGGCAGCCACTTCGAGTTGTACCTGGAAGCCATGCGTGAAGTCGGCGCGAGCACGGCGAACATCGAGCGGTTCGTCAGCCTGCAGCGTGACGGCAACGATGCAGAAACGGCCCTGCAAAAAATCGATATCCACCCGTCCGTGGCCCGGTTCGTCAAAAGTACCCTGCAGGTTGCCCTGGACGCACCAACGCACTGCGTGGCGGCTGCCTTTCTCCACGGGCGCGAGAGCGTCATCCCGGCGATGTTCAAGCGCATCCTGGAGGAGTGCGAGGTGCTCCATCGCCAGGCGCCCACCTTCTGCTACTACCTCAAGCGCCACATGGAGATCGACGCCCAGGAGCATGGCCCGGCGGCAACGCAATTGCTGCAACGCCTTACCCTCGGCGACCCAAGCCACGAGCAGCAAGCCGACAGTTGCGCCCTCGGCGCCGTGGAAAGCCGCCTGGCCTTATGGGATGGGTTGCATAGGTGCCTGCCGGAGATGAGCGCATGAACCCTGCCGACTACCGCTCATTTGCCGACGACTGGGAGCGCCGCGCGACCATCCGCACACGCCCGCGGCGGCGGCTGGAAAACGATCAGAAACTGATCTACCCCCTGAGCCGACAGCCCCTGGTGCTGAGCGCAACCTTTATCGACCGATGCCCGCAGTGCCGTGATTTTGTCTTGCTGCAGACGTTCTACAAGTTCATCAACGACGTGGTGATCTTTGAAACCGAGATCGTCGACAAGACCGCACGCAGCATCGCCAAGAATCGCTTTTCGGTGCCCTTCCCGCTTGCCTGTCGCTACGACGCCATGACCGTGGTGGTGGACGAGGATTACCACGCCCTCGTCGCCCTCGATTTCATGCAACAGACCATCGAGATGACCGGGATCCCACCCCTTGAACTACCCGCGCAAATCGAGCTGAGCCGCGCCTTGCCTGCCGCACTGGCGCTGGCGCCCGAACACCTGCGCGATGCCGTGGAACTGATTGCCGTGGCCATCGCCGAGAACACCGTGACCCATGACGTGGCAGCGTTTTCCAAGGACGACAGTGTCAAGCAGTCCATCCGTGGGTTGATGGCCGACCACTTGTTTGACGAGGGCCGCCACGCGCTTTTCTGGACGCGCCTGGTGCGTATTTATTGGCGGTCTGCAGACGCCGCGGACCGCGACTGTATCGCCCGGATCCTGCCGGTTTTTCTCCAGCATTACCTGACCCACGACCTGCAGAAAAACTTCGACCTGCACTTGATCGAGCACCTGGATGTCAGTGACGGCACGCGCTCTGCGCTGCGCACTGAAGTGCAGGCGATGGGCTTTCCCATTACCCGCCAGCACCCGTTGATCGGCAATATCATGGGCTTCCTGAACCACAGCGGCTTGCTGCAAACGCCGAGTGTGGTTGGGGCGCTGGATGCCTTTCTTGCGGCGCCAGGAGGGCACCCATGAGGCACCTGAAGATTGGGCTGGCGGGCTTCAGCGCGGCGCTGAATGAACTGGGTGAGACATTGGCGCAATACGGTCATGGGGTGGTGCGAGCACAGGATGTCACCCACCTAGTAGACCTGCTGATCGATGACGGTAGCGAGGAGGTTCCGCCCGGCGTGACGTGCACAGCCTTGATGAGCCTGCGCGTGGGTATGGGAGCGTTGACCGGCTGTGGATTGCCGGCCCTGCAGTTCAGGTGTTACGCCCACTCACGGCGACTCCTGACAACCCTGGAGGTTGCCGGAGAAGCCTGTGGCAATGGTCAACGGCTGCGTCAACACACAGTAAGCCGCCTGGTGGAGTGGGTAGCCCAACAGGTGAGTGGGTTCTCCCGGGACCCGGGCTATTTCTCGCAGGCGGCCGTCGCCTCTGATGATCCGGAACACGGCCTGCAAGCGCTTGCATCCCTGGCGTACCTGCATCGTTTTAACCTGACGGCCGATTTGGCTCTGCAGCAGCAAGCCCAGGTACCCCTGATCGAACGATTGGAAAACAGTCTGCAAACCTTCGCCGACCGGCTGGCGTTGAACATTGCCGGCAGCGGGCTGACTTACCGACAGTTGCATCGCCAGAGCCTGGCTATCCAGCACCGTCTGCGACCTCTGCTTGGGCCCCACGACACACCGCCGGTAATCGGCGTCTGCCTGGGCAAATCCCTGGAGCTGTACGCCAGCATTCTCGCGGTACTCGCCTGCGGTGCGGTGTACCTGCCCCTGGAGCCGGGCCACCCGCTGCAACGCCAGCAAGCGATGCTGGAAAACGCCGGCGTCTCGGTGCTGCTGGATGATGGCAAACATCCACTGCGGGACGGGTTTTGTGCATTGGATGTGAGTGCCGTCGACACTCCCGACACCTCGCTGCCAATGCGCCAGCGCCCCGCCATGGACGACCCTTGCATGGTGTTCCACACCTCGGGCACTACCGGCCACCCCAAGGGCGTGCTGCTCAGCCAGCACAACCTGGCCCATTTCAGCGCCTGGTTCGGGGGTCATGTGCAACTGAGCGAACACAGCCGGGTCTTGCAGTTTTCGCCCTTGAGTTTTGACTCGTCCCTGATCGATATCTTCCCGAGCCTGATCGCGGGCGCCGAGCTGATCGTGCCCAGTGAGGACCAGCGACGCGACCCGCAGCAACTGGTGGAGTTGATCCGACAACAGCGCGTCACCCACGCCTTCCTGCCGCCGGCGCTGCTGAGCATCCTGCCGCTGGATCAACCCCTGGGCCTGGCGCACCTGATGACCGGAGGCGATGTGTGCGAGCCCTATGTCATCGAGCAGTTGGCAGGCCAGTGCCGCCTGCACAATTTCTACGGGCCCACCGAAGCCACCGTGCTGGTGACCAGCCACACGTTGCAGCCGGGCGACAGCAATCGCAACCTCGGCACGCCCATCGCCAACAGCCAGGTACTGATCCTCGACGAGCACCTGCAACCGGTGGATGAGCAGGTGTTGGGCGAACTGTACATCGCCGGTCCCGGCGTCAGCCTGGGTTACCTCAACCAGCCGCGTCAGACCGCCGAGCATTTCGTCCCCCTGGAGTTGCCCGACGGCCAGACCTTGCGGGCCTACCGCACAGGCGACCTGGCGAAGTGGACCGCTGCCGGCATCGAGTTGGTCGGGCGCCGGGATCAGCAGGTGAAGATCCGTGGGTTCCGGGTCGAACCGCAAGAGATCGAACATTGCCTGCGCAGCAGTCAGCTGTTTCGCCAAGTGGCGGTGGTGATTGACCGTGAGCGGCGAATCCTGGCTTTTGTTGCTCAGCCCGAAACACAAGACGCCCTGCCTGCACTGACGCAGCATGCCCGGCAAACACTGCCGGACTATTTGCGCCCAACCCTGTGCACGGAACTTGCGAGCATGCCGTGCACCCCCAACGGAAAGGTCGACCGCCAGGCATTGCTGGCGTTACCGACTCCAACGCTGCCGGCCATCATTCACGGCGAACCGCACACGCCCATGCAAGTGCAGTTGCTCAACCTGTGGAGCGAGTTGCTGGGCATGCCGGTCACGCAGCTGTCGGCCGACGAGAGCTTCTTCAATCTTGGCGGCCATTCCATCCTGCTGTCGACGATGCTGCTGCGTATCCGCGAGCAGTTCGGGCGCAGCCTATCCCTAAGTCGGTTTTTTGAAACCCCCACGGTTCGTACCCTCGCTACGCTGATGGGGGACGACGCACCACCCGAAGCACCGACCGGCCAGGCTACCCGGGATGCGCTGCGTGAGCTGCATGTGCAGGCATTGCCGGCTGAACAGGCGGGCGAACGTCGCCGGGTGATCGTGACCGGGGCCAACAGTTTTCTCGGGGTGCATATCGTCGAGGCACTGTTGGCCGAGGGTGCACTTGAAGTGCCGTGCCTGGTGCGCGAACGGCCCGGACATTCGGCGACCGCGAGGTTTGCCGAGGCCCTGCGAGAGTACCGTCTGGAACACCTGGACCTGAGCCGGGTGCAGGTGTATGCCGCCGACATCAGCCAGCCGCGTCTTGGCCTGTCGAGTGAGGTGTATGACTACCTCGCCGGGGAGTTCGGCGTGTTGGTGCACAACGCCGCCCACGTCAATCATGTGATGGATTACGCCACCCTGGCCAAGGACAACGTCGAACCGGTGCTGGAATGCCTGCGCCTGTGTGAAACCCGGTGCAAGAAGGTCTTCAATTTTATCTCGACGCTGTCGGCCGCCAGCACTATCGACGCACATGGCCAGGTACTCGAAAACCCCGCCGCGGCCACCCCGCCGCTCTACATCCAGAATGGCTACAACCTGTCCAAATGGGTTGCCGAACGCTTGCTGGGACGCGCCGCAGCGCAAGGTGCCTGGGTCAATATCCATCGCCCGGGGAACATCAGCTTCAACAGCCGCAGCGGAGTCTGCGAGCCACAGAAGAATCGCCTGATGTTGATGCTCAAAGGTTCACTCCAACTGGGCCTGGTG
The DNA here is from genome assembly GCF_000278565.1 of Pseudomonas sp. Ag1. Classification (NCBI taxonomy): domain Bacteria; kingdom Pseudomonadati; phylum Pseudomonadota; class Gammaproteobacteria; order Pseudomonadales; family Pseudomonadaceae; genus Pseudomonas; species Pseudomonas sp. Ag1. Next base: position 8,773 of record NZ_AKVH01000090.1, on the reverse strand, counting down.
CCGCACCTTGAGTTGAATTTCGACTTGATGCCGGTGGACTTTCTCGCCCGGTTTATTGCGTTCCACAGCAGCCGCTGCCGTGCTGGAGGGACGGTGTTCAACCTGCATAACCCGCAGCCCCTGAGCTGGGAAACCTACGTCGACGCCTTTCGCCAGGCAGGCCACGCATTCGAGCTGGTGAGCGTGGCTCACTGGCAACGTCACCTGCACACAGTGGACAGCCGCAATGCGCTGTTCGGCGTACTGGGCTTCTACCTCAATGGGGTGGGCGAGGACATCGGCGATACCTCGATGATCCGCCATGACAACGCACGACGCGGCGTCGAGCAGATGGGCGGACGCTACCCCGAAAAAAATCCGGCGCTGTTACGCAAGGGCTGCGAGTACCTGCGCAGCACCGGTTTCCTGTGACCAGGCTCTCAATTGAAGGAAGACCTTATGAAACCCGATACGTTGATTCGCAACCCTTGCGCCAAACCTGTGGTGTCCTCAGTTGTGGTTGCCTGTGATGCCGCCGGTGCGTGGGCGGTGGTCGGTGACTTTGGCGGATTTGATCGATTCATCCCCGCCTTGTCCCACATCGAAATCACTGGTGCGGGCGCGGGATCGCTGCGCAAGAAGTTCTTCCACGATGGACACCTGGTGGTGGAGCAACTCAACAGCCGCGACGAGCAGGCCATGCGCATGACCTGGACCACGATCTACAACACCTTGGGCGTAGCACGGTTGTGGGCCGCCATGGATGTCGAACCGTTGGGAGCAGGATCCTCACGGGTGACCTGGACGATCATCGCCGAGCCGGTTGAACCTGGCGCGGAGGGATTTGAGCCGTTTGTGCAGGCATTCGCCGACGGTGCGCTGGCGAATGTGCGAGCGATGTTTGGCTAAAGGAGACAGGAGCGAGCAGGCTCGCTCCTGTGTGTTCATCGATCAGATTTTGAAACTGTCGACCAACTGCTTCAGGCGGTTGGCCTGTTGAGACAAGGCGTCGCAATCCTTCAAGGTTTCGTTGAGGTTGGCCACGCCCTGCTGGTTCAGCAGGTTGATCTGGTTGATGTCGACGTTGAGGGTTTCCACCACGGCGGTCTGTTCCTCGGTGGCGGCCGCTACCGACTGGTTCATCCCGTCGATCTCGACGATCCGCTGCGTCACGCTGACCAGGCGTTCACCGGCCTGGTTGGCGACCTCGACGCTTTCTTCACTCGAGGTCTGGCTGGCGTTCATCGTGGTCACGGCCTCACGCGAGCCAATCTGCAGCGAGGTGATCATTTTGTGGATCTCTTCTGCCGACTCCTGGGTGCGGTGCGCCAGGTTGCGTACTTCATCCGCCACCACGGCAAACCCACGCCCGGCCTCACCGGCACGTGCAGCTTCAATCGCGGCGTTGAGGGCCAACAGGTTGGTTTGCTGGGAGATGCCTTTGATCACGTCCAGGATGTGGCCGATGTTGTCGGTGCTGGCGTTCAGGGTTTCAATCTGCGTGCAGGACAGGCTGATTTTTTGCGAAAGCTCCGACATCGCCAGGATGGTTTTCTCAACCACCTTGCGCCCATCATCGGCCTGCTCACTGGCACCGCTGGCGTGTTGCGAAGCATCAGCAGCGTTGCGCGCGATTTCCTGCGTGGCGGCCCCCAGTTCGTTGATCGCTGCGGCCACGCTGTTGGTGCGCGCGCTTTGTTCGTCGGAACCGATGATCGACGCGTTGGACGAGGCCATTACTCGCTGGGACAGGTCGTGCACCTGGCGCGTCGCCGAGGAAACTTCGGAAATTGACGCGTGAATACGCTCGACGAATTGGTTGAAGGCACTGCCCAAGTCACCGAACTCGTCCTTGCTTTCCACTGTCAGGCGGCGGGTGAGGTCACCCTCGCCCTGGGCGATGTCCTGCATGGCGCGGCCCATGGTGGTCAGCGGGCGCATCAAGACCTGGATCAGGACGCTGAGGAACACGGCAATGGCGGCAACCGCAATGAACATGGCGATCAATGCCGAGGTACGGAACTTACCCAGCGGTGCGTAGGCTTTGTCTTTGTCGATCGACAGGCCGATGTACCAGTCGGCATTCGGCAACCCGCTGATAGGGGTGAAGGACAAAATCCGTTCCTGGCCATTCAAGACCACTTCCTGGCTGAGCTTCTCGATGCGCACGTTGGTGCCGGGATAGATGTCCTTGAGGTTCTTCATCACCTGGTCCTGGTCCGGGCTGACAATCACCTGACCATCACCGCTGACCAGGAATGCATGGCCGATGCCGCCGAAATCCACCGAGTTGATGATCTTCACCAGGGTTTGCAGGCTCAGGTCACCGCCGACCACGCCAAGCAGTTCGCCATTCTTTTTCACCGGCATCGCGATGGTCACGATCAGCCCGCCTACCGCAGCCATGTAGGGCGGTGTAAGCATGGTCTTGTCGGCTGCGACAGCTTGCTTGTACCAGGGACGCTGACGCGGATCGTAGCCGTCGGGCATTTTGGCGTCGGGACGCTGGGTGAACACGCCGTTGGTGGAACCGACGTAGGTGAACTGGAAGTTGGAGGTAAATGCCGACTGGTCGACCAACCCCGGAAGATCGGCAGAGCTGCCTTGATGGGCCACGTTTTGCGCGAGGCTTTCCAGTACCAGCACCCGCCCGCTGAGCCAGTTCTGCACGCTGCTGGCGGTGAGTTCACCGGATTGCTGAATGGACGACTCCAGGTTTTGCCGGATGGTATTGCGCTGCAAGTAGTCGTTGTAGAACGTGAATAACGCGAAGGCCAGAACCACTACGCCTGACGCGGCCAACAGAATTTTATGACTGAACTTGAGATTCATTTCATTGACTTCTTTTTGCCAAAAGGGGGTGAGCGTGCCGGATGCAACATTCCATGTAACGGTATAGGCAGACTCTGCGACTGCTCTATTTCGGTGCACGCATGGCTCGTCAGGCTTTCGGCCAAGGCAGGATAAATCTTAGGAATTTGTGAGAAGCATCTGCTTTTAATGTCAGAAACCGACCAGTGGTAGCGCTCTAACGTCAGGAGTTGCAAAATTTTTCAGGCTTGTCGACAATGCGACTAATTATCATTTGTGACGCTTTGCCAGGCCGTGTGAATGCCCTCATCCGAGTACGCAGTACAGACGCTTTACAGCAACCATCATGGCTGGCTGAACACTTGGCTGCGCAGCCGTCTGGGTAACGCAGCGGATGCGGCGGACCTGGCCCAGGACACGTTCGTGCGGCTGCTGCAAAAAACCGAACGTTTCGAACTCAAGGCCCCTCGCGCTTTCCTGCGCACTATCGCGCGGGGCCTGGTGATCGATCATTGGCGTCGCGAAGAAATCGAGCGCGCCTACCTGGAGTCCATCGCGCATTTGCCCGAAGCCTTGGCGCCGAGTGCTGAAGAACGTGCGTTGATTCTGGAATTGCTGGAGTCCATCGCCCGGCTTCTGGACGGACTCAAGCCCAAGGTACGCAAGGCGTTTCTACTGGCTCAATGCGACGGCCTGACTTACAAGCAGATTGCGCAGCAGATGGGTGTATCACTGCGTTCGGTGGAACGCTATGTCGCCGAGGCGCTTTATCACTGTTATGTGCTGCGGTATGAGGCATGACCTCGATGGATAACACCGCGCGCGCAGGAATCGACCCGCAGGTGGTCAAGCAGGCCATCAGCTGGATGCTGCGCCTGCGTAACAATCGCGCCAATGTCCGCCTGAAGGCGCAGTGCGAGCACTGGCGCGAGGCTCATCATGAACACGAGTTGGCCTGGCAACGCGTGCAGGCACTGCAGCATGAATTAAGCAGCCAGTTGGCGGCGATTCCCGGGGCCCATGTGGCGCTGGAGAACAGTGCCCAGCGCCTTGGGCGCCGGCAGGCATTGAAGGTATTGTCCGGCGTGCTGTTGATGGGTTCGGCGGCCTGGGTCAGCCGAGACCTCACCGGCTGGCAGCGTTGGACCTCTGACCTGGCTACCACCACTGGCGAACGCCGTAGCGTGCAACTACCGGATGGCACGCGCCTGCAGCTCAATACCGATAGCGCAGTGGACCTCGACTTCAACCCGCAACAACGCTTGATCACATTGGTGCGCGGGGAAATCCTGGTGACCTGCGGCGCCGCGGCGACCGCCCCCCTGCTGGTTCGCACCCGTCATGGTTTGTTCGAAGGAATAGACGGGCGATTTGTGGTGCGCCAGGACAGCGATTGCACACGCCTGAGCGTCGCGTCAGGCAACGTGGCGATTCATTCACCGCATACCGCCGACGGGCTTTTCACTCAAGTGCATGCAGGAGAAAGCTACCTGGTGCGTCAGAATGCGGCCGCTCTGGCGCCGCCTTCGGATATGGATACAGGGGCCTGGGCCGACGGATTGATCGTCACCCGCAACATGCGTCTTGCCGACTTCCTGGCGGAGGTGGGGCGCTATCGCCATGGTTATCTGGGCTGCTCGAGCGATATCGCAGATTTGCGCTTGTCTGGTGTTTTTCGCCTGGAGGACACCGAGAAACTATTGGCGATCCTTCCGCAGACGCTGCCTGTGCGCCTGCGCTATCGCACCCGCTGGTGGGTGAGCCTGGAGCGTCAGGCCTGATTATTTTTGGCGTGCCTGATTTATTTTTGGCGGCTTTTTTCCGTGAGTCCGGCTTAGACAGTAAGCAATTCAATCTGCCTTCAGCGACCTCTACGGATCTCGATAATGACTGTGCGTTTTTTCAGCAACTCTCCCTCTTCCTACCCTTTGCTCGGCAAAGCCGTACGCGCAGCATTGCTGTCGACCACGATGGGCATCGGCTTGCTGCCAGTGGCCGGTGTCGCGGCTGATAGCGGGGTCGAACGTATCAGCCAGCGCTATGACATCCCGGCAGGCGCGCTGAGCGATGTGCTCAATCAGTTTGCCCGTCAGGCAGGCATCACCCTTTCCAGCACGCCTGCGCAGACTCAGGGCCGACAGTCTCCCGGGCTGCACGGGGAGTACTCGGCCGAACAGGGCCTGAGCCAATTGCTCAACGGCTCAGGCTTGCAGGCGCAGGCGCAGGACGACGTGAGTTTCGTGTTGCAGGTCCAGCCCGAGAGCGAGGCGCTGACCTTGCCGACCACCGACATCAAAGGCTTCGCCCTGGGTAATGCCCTGGGCAGCATGGAAGGCTACAACGCGACCCACAGCCAGATCGCCACCAAGACCAGTACCGCGCTGCTGGAAACGTCTCAGACGGTTTCAGTGGTGACCCGCGAGCAGATGGACGACCAAGGCTCGCAAACCGTTGCCCAAGCCATGCGTTACACCCCTGGCGTGCTGACCAACCCTTATGGCGCCACTCACCGCTATGACTATGTGGCGATGCGTGGTTTCAACGACGGTTCGGTGGATAACATCTACCTGGACGGTTTGAAATCCATGGGTGACAGCGGAACCTACAGCACCATGCAGGTGGACCCGTATTTCCTCGAGCGCGTAGATATCCTCAAAGGACCGTCATCGGTGCTCTACGGGCGCAGCTCGCCGGGTGGGCTGGTGGCGTTGACCAGCAAGAAGCCATTGTTTGAGCCATACCATCAGGTCCAGGCCACGATAGGTTCCCAAGGGCAGCGAGGCATGGGTTTCGACTTCAGCGGCCCGGTGGATGACGACAAGCGCATTGCTTACCGACTGACCGGGCTTGCAGACAAGTCCGACACGCAATTCGACCATGCCAAGGAAAAACGCTACGCGCTGGCACCCACCTTGAGCATCGACTTTACCGATGACACGTCCCTCACACTCCAGGCTTACCTGCAGCATGACCCCGACGGTGGCTACCACGGAGGCATGCCGGCAGATGGCGCGTTGCACCAGCGCAACGGCCAGCGGATCTCCAACCACTTCTTCGAAGGCGAGCCGGGCATTGATGGGTACAAGCGTGATCAACAGTCGTTCGGCTATCAGTTCGAGCATCGCTTCAATGATGTTTTCACCGCGCGGCAGAACTTTCGGTATCTGGACTCCAAGGTCCGGCTGGACCAGGTATATGCCTATGGCTGGACTACGCCCACCAGTAATGAGTTGAATCGCTATTACTCAGGCGGTGACGAAAAGCTGCATGCGTTCATCATCGACAACATGCTGCAGGCTGAATTTTTTACCGGCGCGACCAAGCATACGGTGTTGATGGGGGCGGACTATCAGCGGCGCAAAACCGTCGTGGACTGGAGCAGCGGCTCTCTTGCGCCAATCAATGCGTTCAACCCGGTGTATGGCAATTCCGAGATCAGCTATTACAGCCCAACCAGTTATCTGCGCCGGCTCGAGCAGACCGGCGTTTACCTGCAAGACCTGATTGAGATGGACAAGTGGCGGTTCTCCCTCGGGCTGCGTCAGGACTGGGTTGAGACCTCCGATGAAAATCGCATTGCCGAAGCGGGACGACCGCTGGGCACAGAGATCAGTGATAAACGTACCAAACTGACCGGCCGGGCCGGAGCGCTCTACTTGTTTGATAACGGTCTCGCGCCCTACGTCAGCTATTCCGAATCCTTCAACCCGAACTCCTATTCGGACAGTGCCGGCAATCCCCTTGCACCTACCGACGGCACCCAGTGGGAAGTCGGCTTGAAGTATCAGCCGCCGGGTACCGACAATTTGTTCACGGCCTCGCTGTTCCGCATCGACCAGGAAAACCTGGCGACCAAACTGCCGCAGGAAAACTTCTATCGCGCGGTCGGCGCTGTGCGCTCCCAGGGCCTGGAGCTGGAGGCGCATATGCAGTTGACCGACCATCTCAAATTGTTGGGCAGCTATACCTTCACCGATATCGAGTATTCGAAGTCGATGGTCAGCACGCTGAGTACTGCGGACAACGTGATCGAGAACAAGGGGAACTCGCCGACGCAGGCGCCGCGTCATATGGCGTCGGTATGGGCAGACTACAAGTTCGATAGCGGCGCACTGGATGGCCTGCGACTCGGTGGTGGTGTTCGTTATGTCGGCTACAGCTGGGCAGATGCGGAGAACACCATGAAGGTGCCCGCCTACACGCTGTTTGACGCCTCGATGGGTTATGACCTTGGCAAGGTTGGACTGAAGGGTGTGGATGTACGCCTGAATGCCAACAACCTGACGAACGAGTCGTACGTGGCGTCGTGTGCCAGTTTGAACTTCTGCTACCTGGGTGAAGAGCGCAACGTCAGTGCGACGGTGAGCTACCAGTTCTAATCCCTCTCGATTCATACAAAGCCAGTTCCTGATTCCAGGCGCTGGCTTTGTCGTCTTTGCAGGAAATTTTTATGCGCGCATTGCTGGTTTTACTTCATCGCTACATCGGGTTGGCAACGGCGTTGTTTCTGATGATGGCGGGACTCACGGGCAGCCTTCTGGCGTTTAACCATGAGTTGGATGAATGGCTCAATCCCGGCTTTTATGGAGCAACGGCCAAAGGTTCGGCATTGCCGCCAGGTGAACTGGTGGACACGCTGCAGGGGCAGCATCCCAAACTGCAAGTCTGGTACATGGAGTATCCACAAGAGGCCGGTCATACCGCGATGCTGGCGGCAGTTGCGAGAAACGATCCGGCGACGGGCAAACCCTTTGAGGAGCCCAACCAGGTCTTTTACCTGGATCCGGTCAGCGGCGAAGAAATGGGCCGGCGTGTTTGGGGGGCTTGCTGCTTTCAGCGCGAGAACTTCATTCCGTTCATTCTGGAATTTCACTACAACCTGACACTGCCGGGTAATTGGGGTTTGTGGCTGATGGGACTGGTGGCGATCGCATGGGTGTTCGATTGTTTTATCGCGCTGTGGCTGACCCTACCGAGAGGTAAACCGTTCTGGAAGAAGTGGTCCACGGCGTGGAAGATCAAGGGCGGCCACGCTTATCGGCTGAACTTCGACCTGCATCGTGCAGGCGGGTTATGGCTTTGGCTGTTGTTGCTGCCGATTGCAGTCAGCAGCGTCGCGATGAATTTGCCGAGCCAGGTGTTCAAGCCTGCTGTCTCGCTGTTCTCATCGGTTAAGCCTAGCGTCTATGAGGCCCGTGGCAGGTTACCCGCCGAGCAATTGGGCGTGACACAACTGAGTTATCAACAGGCCTATGAGCGGGCGCTGGAGGAAGGCAAGCGGCTGGGACTGACGGCGGCGATTGGAGAGCTTTACTACAGCTTTGAGTACAACTTTTATGGGGCGGGTTTTGGACAACATGATACCGAGGCCCATGGGAAATCCTGGTTGTTTTTCCACGGGACGGATGGGCGTTTACTGGGGCAGGAAATAGCAGGGCAAGGTACGTTGGGAGAGCGCTTTTATCGGCTGCAACTGCCGATCCATGGGGGCAGGATCATCGGGGTGACGGGTCAGGTGCTGATTGCGCTGCTGGGAGCTGTGATCGCGATGTTGTCTGCTACCGGGATCTATATATGGTGGCGCAAGTTAATGGCCAGGCGAAGCAGTAAGGCACGCAAAGGGTGAGCCGGTTCTAGTTGTTTGCCCAGCCCTTAAACGACAAAACCCCTGTCTGCGCTAGCAGACAGGGGTTTCGGAATTCAATCTTGACGATGACCTACTCTCACATGGGGAAACCCCACACTACCATCGGCGATGCATCGTTTCACTGCTGAGTTCGGGATGGGATCAGGTGGTTCCAATGCTCTATGGTCGTCAAGAAATTCTGTGTACCAGACCGTTGCGTTCGCAACGTGCCGGTGAAAATCATGGACTTCTACATAAACAAAACCCCTGACTGCATAAGCAATCAGGGGTTCTGGAATTTAATCTTGACGATGACCTACTCTCACATGGGGAAACCCCACACTACCATCGGCGATG